>WRKX01000006.1 GCA_009777925.1 Betaproteobacteria bacterium
AACGCCGTCCTGGATTCCCGCATACGCGGGAATGACGACGGAAATGTGATCATGTTTTCTCCGTTGTGATCACGTCCCTACTGTTCTTACTGCTCCTGCTCCCAAACCCGCCATTCCACGCGCAACCATTCTCCCACGCCAACTATTCGTCATTCCCGCCTACGTGCACTGCTGTCCGGGATAATTTTTTTCTTGCGAAACGGCTGAATGTTCACGGTTTTTCATTACGTCCAAAGAATTTTATGCGCGACATTTTTCCTCGCAAACACTAACCCACTCGTCATTCCCGCGTAGGCGCACTGCTGTCCGGGATAATTTTTTTTTTCATGCGAACCGGCTGAATGTTCACGGTTTTTCATTACGGCCAAAGAATTTTATGCACGACATTTTTCCTCATAAACACTAACCCATCCGTCATTCCCGCGAAGGCGGGAATCCAGTTCTGCGCCAAAATTTGTGACTTCTGCTCAGTACGACGCAAAGCGGGAACGCCGTCCCTCTCACGCTTTTAGTACAAAAATGTCATTCCTGTTCTGAAAATCGGTCGCAACTTTCAACGCCGTCCTGGATTCCCGCCTACGCGGGAATGACGACAGAAATGTGATCATGTTTTCTCCGTTGTGATCACGTCCCTGCTGTTCTTACTACTCCTGCTCCCAAACCCGCCATTCCACGCGCAACCATTCTCCCACGCCAACTATTCGTCATTCCAACCTAAGCGCACTGCTATCCGGGATAATTTTTTTCATGCGAACCGGCTGAATGTTCACGGTTTTTCATTACGTCCAAAGAATTTTATGCGCGATATTTTTCCTCATAAACACTAACCCACTCGTCATTCCCGCGTAGGCGGGAATCCAGTTCTGCGCCAAAATTTGTGACTTCTGCTCAGTATGACGCAAAGCGGGAACGCCATCCCTCTCACGCTTTTAGTACAAAAATGTCATTCCTGTTCTGAAAATCTGCCGCAACTTTCAACGCCGTCCTGGATTCCCGCCTACGCGGGAATGACGAAGGAAATGTGATCATGTTTTCTCCGTTGTGATCACGTCCCTGCTGTTCTTACTACTCCTGCTCCCAAACCCGCCATTCCACGCGCAACCATTCTCCCACGCCAACTATAGTGCTTCTCGTAATTATTTTTACCTCTTCTCGCTTGCAGGATAGGATGTCTGAAGGTTGGTAGAGTAAGATTATTTATGAAAAGCACTATATTCGTCATCCCCGCGTAGGGCACTGCTGTCCGGGATAATTTTTTTTCTTGCGAAACGGCTGAATGTTCACGGTTTTTCATTACGTCCAAAGAATTTTATGCGCGACATTTTTCCTCGCAAACACTAACCCACTCGTCATTCCCGCGAAGGCGGGAATCCAGTTCTGCGCCAAAATTTGTGACTTCTGCTCAGTACGACGCAAAGCGGGAACGCCATCCCTCTCACGCTTTTAGTACAAAAATGTCATTCCTGTTCTGAAAATCTGCCGCAACTTTCAACGAAGTCCTGGATTCCCGCCTACACGGGAATGACGACGGAAATGTGATCATGTTTTCTCCGTTGTGATCACGTCTCTGCTGTTCTTACTGCTCCTGCTCCCAAACCCGCCATTCCACGCGCAACCATTCTCCCATGCCAATTATTCGTCATTCCCGCGAAGGCGGGAATCCAGTTCTGCATCAAAATCTGTGACTTGTGTTCAGTATGAGGCAAAGCGGGAACGCCATCCCTCTCACGCTTTTAGTACAAAAATGTCATTATCGTTCTGAAAATCTGTCGCAACTTTCAATGCTGTCCTGGATTCCCGCCTACGCGGGAATGACGACGGAAATGTGATCATGTTTTCTCCGTTATGATCACGTCCCTGCTGTTCTTATTCCGATTTGTGTTAGAAACGGAATTACTTATTCGTTTTAACTTATTGATAAAACACTATTTTTCGCGTATATCATTTACATTTTTATTGCGAATTAGAATTACTACTCCTGCTTTCAAACCCGCCATTCCACGCGTAACCATTCTCCCACGCCAACTATTCGTCATTCCCGCGCAGGCGGGAATCCAGTATCTTTACATTATTATATGGTAATAGTATATTCTTGTCCCTTATGCGAAAACCTTGCGTATATATCCTTGCCAGTAAACAAAACGGTACCCTGTATACAGGCGTTACATCCAACCTTGTCCGGCGTATGGAACAACACAAAGCAGAAGTGGTTGAAGGTTTCACTGAGCGTTACGCCGTGCACAAGCTGGTTTGGTGCGAAGAGCATAGCACTATGGCGAGCGCCATCGCACGAGAGAAAGCCATAAAAAAATGGAACAGAGCCTGGAAGCTGCGCCTTATTGAAAAGGCAAACCCGGAATGGCATGATCTTACGGAAAAATTGCGGAGATAACGAAGAGTGCGCAAAATTCCGCGCTAACTATTTGTCATTCCAGCCTATGCGGTAATGACGAATGGCTGAACGCGGGTAGATTGTGGTATGAGCGAGACGCAAACAAATTCTGTAGGGGCGCGATTTATCGCGCCCCTACAGAGGAGGATCGCATCTCAACGCTCGCCCGGATCGTTCTGTCCGTTCGCCATTCTCTGCAGCGCAGCCCGATCCCGCACAATCAAACGACGCAAATCCTTCTCGACAATCCCCTTCTTCAGCAAAACCCGTAACGCCCGTGAAACTGTCTCCCGACTGGTGTTAATCATGGCCGCAATCTCCTGTTGCGTCGGCAAATTCTCAATGACCACCAACCCTCCCGGCCCCGGCTGCGCCATCTGGAAAATCAAGGTGTAAAAACGCTGAAACGTATTGTTAATGCCCAAAATCACCCGGTACGTGGAAGCCTGCCGAACCTTGCCCGCCAACCTCTTCAAAACCCGTTCCGCCACCAGGGGCTGGGTATAGATCAGATTCTGGGCATAGGTACGGGAAAGAAATGCCAAAAGGCTGGGCTCGACCGCCACCACCGAAGCCGAACGCGGTATCCCATCAATCACGGAAAGCTCGCCGATATAATCGCCAGGCTCCAGAAAAGAAAGCCCTACTTCCCGGTTATCTTCCGTCAAATCAACAACCTGCAAACGCCCCGAAAGCAAAAACAACAAATGCTCACCCTCTCCGCCCTTACGCAACACATAAGCGCCCCTGGGATAAGTCCGAAAGATCATGACGCGCCCCACCTGGGTCAATACTTGTGGGTGCAGACCAGACAACAAAGGAATCTGCTGCAAATGAACCGTCAATACCCGCTTGCCTGCAGGCAAGGCCCGCTCGTCTGCCGACAGGATACTATCCGCCTCCGAAGAAACCCCCGGCAAAGTCCCCACTCTGGCCGTTACCAAAGAAGAATCGCCTTCCCTGCCGTCTTGCATTCGCTCATTCTCCAAGATTACCTGTGCCTCCCGTTATTTTACCAGCAAGACATCCGCCACTGGAGGCTGCGCCAGTCATCCGTCTTTTGTTACCAAATCCCAGAGCCGCCGCGCGCTCTCCTGCCAGGAAAGCCAGGGCATATGCTCCGAGCGGATATGCTCGCCCCGGCGATACGCGGCCAGCCACTCTTCCACTGTTTGCGCCAGATCGCCGGAAAAATAACTGGCGTACCTGCCCGCGACTTCACGAAAAACCGGAATGTCCCGCGCAATCACCGGCAGGTGGTGACGCGCCGCTTCAATCAGCGGCAGACCAAATCCTTCCGCATGTGAAGCGGCAATCAGACAGGCAGAAGCAGCATAAATGCTTTCCAGATATTCATCGCTGACCCCTTGCAGCCAGAAAAGCCGCTTTTCGTATTCCAGAGAGGCATAAATCCGCTTCGCCAGGGCATCCACCATCCATCCCTTCTTGCCGACGATAACCAGATTGACATCCACACCCCGCGCCCAAAGGCGTTCAAACGCATCCAGCGCGTCTGCATGGCCCTTACGGGGCTCCAGCGTCCCAACCATCAAAAAGCTCACGCCGGTCTGCAAAATACGAAGCCATTTTTTCGCGTCGGAAGGCAAACCACGGGTCGGTGCAGAAGCCGCCACATCGGCGCCATTGTGAGAATGCACAATTCGCAGAGGACGTTCCCGCCTTGCGCCCTGCGCCGCCAGCCAGGCTTGCAGTTCATCGGCAGTGGCGGAGGAAACACAGACCGCGAGATCAAAAGCCGAAATCGTCTCCAGCCAGAGCATGTGTTGCGTCGTCTCGTTAGCCGGGAAATATTCGCAATGCGTAACCGGCAGCAGGTCATGCACCAGAAATCCCACCTTTACCCCGGTGTTTTTCCATTGCCCCAAAAGAGCCTTCCGCGTGGGAACAGCCGCATTGTGAAAATCAAGCCCGAAAAAAATGTCTCCCGGCCAGGCATCTACCGGAGCGTCTTCCAGGCGACAATCCGCTACCTCCAGAAAGTTACAGGTAAAACGCCGCGCATAGCGATAGCCTTCAGGCGCGGCATATACCGGCTCAACCCGCAAATCAGCATCCGCATACGCCAGCCATTCGCCCAGCACCGCCCGCACGACGCGTTGAATACCGGTCTTCAAATCCGTTTCCACCATGGCCGAAACATCAACCAGTAGCTGGCGTTTGCGCGGCGCAGGCGGGAAATTATGCGCCAGAATACCAGCCAGGGCGCGCCGCCCCTCCTTCCCGGCAGCGGCAAAGAGCGGGGAAAGCGCGGGCAACAGCCCAACCCAGCCCGCAACATCCGCCCGATAAAAACTTTCAATGGCCTCGGCGTACCACGCGGCGCACTGTTCCGGCGCATGCCGTTCAGCTACCAACGTCCGCCCCTTCTCACCCAGTGTCCTGCGCCGGACGGGATCGCGCCACAATGTAGTCAACGCTTCCGTCAGTTCCCGATTGCTGAAATTATCCGGCAGCATCCAGAGCGCGGTCGGGTCCAGATCCGCCAGGCTGCCATGCGCGTTAACAATCGTGGCCAGACCATGATTCATGCAATCAAGCACGGTTCCCGAAGTCTCCCCGCGCGACAGAGTACGCAACTGCACGCCGATGTCCGCCGCCGCAAGGTAATGCCGAAAGGTGGCGGAATCAGCCCAACCCGTGATCTGGATACGCCGCCCCATGCCGCACTCCCGGATTTTCCGGCTGATTTCCCGCCCATAGTCGTTGTTGCCGTTTTCCCCGACAAAGACAAGCAGCGCCTGCTCATCTTTCGCCAGAGGAGAAGCCAGCCAGGCCTCAAGCAGACGCTTGTTCTGCTTGGTCGGACCCAACATACCAAAGGCACAGACGAGAAAATGCTCCGCCTCCAGCCCCAACGCCTGCCGCGCCCCTTCCCGATCCACATCTCCGGCTGGCATACGCAGATGCGGAAGCACCGCCCAGTCTTGCCCTGCACCGTCGCCATACCAGCGGCGCGCCAGCCGCCGCGAAAATTCGCTATGTACAATGACGCCTCTGGCCGCCTGCAGGACAGGCAGATTGGCCGGATACTCCATGATCACGGCGTTCATGTTGTTCTCATGGTTCAGAGAGAGGGCGTGATAGCCGTGGCTGGCATGGAACGCCTGTTCCCAGAGATGAAAGCTGCCGTCCTCAAAGGCGCGATACGCCTGAATGTCAGAGAGAAAGAAATCATGCAGCGCCACAACGCCGGGGACTTCTTCCAGTAACGCGAACATGTGCCGGTGAAACGGCGAATTGCCAAAATGATAGAGCGTTCGGTCAAAGCGGTTCGCGTTGGCGCGAAACCATGCTACGTCCCGTATAGGGCAGTTCTGGCGTATCCAGGCATCGCCGACTTCCGCTTGCGCGACGATGACCTCAATGTCGTACCACTCGTAGAGGAACGGCAGAAGTTCAGCGCTATAGTCGCTGATGCCGCTCCGTTCCGGCGGCAAGGGCGAAACATAGGCAAGCCGCTTGCGGAAAAAGGCAGGAGGAGAAGATTTGGCGGCGCGGCGCGGCAATGCCGCCAAAATCTGCTCTGCCGCCTGGTCGAACTCTGCTTGCGGCCATAAGTCGTCCGCCTGAGTCACCCAGGCCTTAAGGTCGGGGATTGCGCTCGTCGCGTGTTCACCGCCGGACGAGGAAGCGAATAAATCGGATAAATTGAGGATGTTTTCCGGGGCAATGCCGGTAAGGTCACATTCGCCAGACACGGGAAACACCCAGGTCGCGCATCGCAACTGCGCCTGTTTTTCCTCGTGCCAGGCGGCAAACTCCGGGGTGTCATCCTGCGTTGAGGGGTGCAGGATGATCGCCGTCGCCAGATTCGTCTGCCTGCCTATGCTTATTGCCGCATTGTCCGCAAACCCTGCAAACAGGTTGGTCAGCAGAACAAAATCCGGGCGCAACGCAGCCAGAAACGCTTCCCGGACACACTCGGCCACCTTGCGGCGGCAGGCGTTGTCCGGGTTTGCCGCAGCAAGCGGCGCGTCCGCCTCCCACACCAGGATGTTTTGCTGGGGCAAATAATCCGCAAAAGCCGCCCGAATCGGCTCGACCATATCCTGAAAACAGCCGTTCAACGCGAGCAGAATTTCGTGCTCGCCCGCGTTTCGCGCCAACGCCAGGGACAGGGCAAGCGAAAACCGGGCGACATCCGGCAGATGCGTTGCCTGAAAGCCCTGCAAATCAATCACTATCCGCATTACCGCTGTTCCTCCTTTTGTTCGGCGGCAATTTCCAGTGCCCGATAAATCCGCCCCGCCCAGGGCGATAAATCAGGCTCTGCGGCGCGCCCGCCTGGCACGATCCGGGGAGGGTTCAAGAGTCGCCGCCGAAGCGCGCAGCCCACGACGGTAAGCGGGGAAAAATCGCCGCGCAGCAAGCGCATCAACCCCCGCAACGGGCGAGTCACGCGCCAGGAAGTGCTGGCGTGGATGGCCTTGATCTCTGTTCTGGCAGTGCGCAGGGCTTCCTCTCTTCGCCGGATTTGCGCCTCCGCTGCTTCCAACGCCTGGGCAAGTTCCCGCGCCAACGCCTCCACCTGCCGCGCCTGGTCTTCTGCCTGCCATAGCCGGTCTTCCGCCTGGGTTAAGCGCTGTTCCAAACCCCGCAAATTCCCTTCCGCCGTTACCTGGCGACTCAGGATGAAGTCATCGAGCACATTGGGAGGATAGCGAAAATGTTCCCGCAGATCCTCCTTTTCCTGGGCAAGATAAAAACGATTCAGGCCATCGGCATAGACGTGAAGATACCCGTTCGCCAAAAGCAGCGGCTCCCATTCCTGATGGTTCTCGATCGTCGAATTGGGCAAGGTGGCTTCAACAACCACAATCCAGGGGCGAATAGCCGTAAAATCCATGCCCGCAATAACCGAACGCTCGTGTCCTTCCACGTCAATTTTCAGGAAATGCGCTTCGCCCTGCACGTGCGCGCGGCAAATCTCAGCCAGCGTCCGCACAGGAACCTTCTGCATGACACCATCGACCCCTTCCTTTTGGTGCATTGCAATGACATCCGGGGCAACGCTCGCCCAGCCCCGGACTTCGGGTTCCCACAAATCCATCTCGCCGCAAAATTCACCAACGGCGCACTGTAGGTTGATGTCGCGCGGACGCTCGCGTTCAAGATCGGCCCACAGCAGGGGCAACGGCTCAATGTTTATGCCATGCCAGCCACGCTCGTAAAATGCCTTGCTGACCGAATCAATACAGGGATCGTTTGCCCCCACATCAATATAAAAGCCCTGCCCGACTTCCCTTAGGGCGCGCCATAGCATGACATCCTCAAAATTTTGCGCGTAGGAAACAAAACTCATAGTCGCTCGATCAAAATCTCCGGCTCGATCCAGGCAGTACCCGCGAAATGCGGGCGGTCAACATTTATGACGGTAAAAGTCATGGCCAGATCGCGCCATTCATAGTTATTGTCCAGATGCGTCTCCGAACTGACAAGGGCAGTCTGTACGGCATAGCTGCCCGGCCCAAGACAAGCCGGAAAGCGAATATCAAAACGCAGGTTGCTACCGGCAGGAAGGTCGCGGAGAATCTGTTGGGTATGGTAGGTGTTGGTTCCGTACACAACCTGCCCCAACCTGTCCTTGATGCCATAGCCGAGCACCAGCTTCTCAATGGCAGCATAAGTATACGCCTCGACACGCAGGGTAACAGTCTGGCCGACCCGCGCCACCTCAATCTGCTGCCCCGCTTCATCCAGCAAGGAGACCGCAGTGACCGCCGCCTCCCCGGTGCCGGATAAGGTGCGCGTGCGCCCGTCGGCCAGCGTCTCCTGGGAAATTCTTTGGTTTTGCCGGTCCGCCAGCAGGGCATTATAGTAATCCATTACCGCTTCAGGGCCGCCTTCCATAGCCAGCCTGCCGTCATCCAGCAACAGGGCGCGGTCACAAATGGACTGGATAGCCTGTTTGTCATGTGAGACGAGCAACAGCGTCGTGCCAGCCCGCCGGAAAGAGCGGATGCGGTCAAAGCTCTTGTGCTGGAAATAGGCGTCGCCCACCGAAAGAGCCTCGTCAACAATCAGTACATCTGGGCGCGCCGCCGTTGCCACGGAAAAGGCCAGGCGCACCTGCATCCCACTGGAATATACGCGCACCGGCTGATCTATATATTCCCCGATTTCGGCAAATGCCTCAATTTCCGGTATCAAGCTGTTAATTTCCTGTCGCTCCAGGCCGAGCAACTGCCCTGCCATATAGACATTCTGGCGACCGGTAAAATCCGGATGAAAGCCCATGCCCAGTTCCAGCATGGCCGCCACCCGCCCTTGCAGCACAACCGTCCCTTCCGTTGCCGCAGCCGTGCCGGTAATCATCTTGAGGAGAGTGCTCTTGCCCGCGCCGTTGATGCCGATAATGCCGACCGCTTCCCCCGACTCGACATGAAAGCTGATTTCCCGCAAGACCCATTTCATGGTATGCCGGGGCGCGGTAAACGGCAGCCATTCGAGCAGCCGCCCCCAATGGGAACGGTACTGGCGATACGCCTTGCCAAGACCGGAAACGGTAATGCTCATCAGATCTCGTCCACCATCTCATCAGCATGGCGGCGAAACAGATATCCCCCCATGCCGCAAAGAAAGAGCGCCAGCGCCAATATCGGCAAAAGGCGGGACAAATCCGCCGTTCCGGTCAGGAAAATGTTCTGATAAATGCCCACAATGGTTGCCATTGGGTTCCAGGCCATCAGCTGCGCAACCCGTTCCGGCAAAATGCTCGCCGGGTAAACAATTGGCGTGCACCAGAACCAGAAATTCAACATAATGCTAAAAAGATGGCCGACATCCCGAAAAAATACGTTAAACACCCCCAGCACGATGCCAAGTCCGACAGACAGGAGTAGTTGAACGCCCAGGGCAGGCAGGATAAGCCAGATGTTCCAGCCGGGAAACTGGCCGCACAGGCCAAGAAAAACAAGGAAAATCGCAAAGATAAGGCCGAAATTACAGAGTGCGCTCAAGACCACGATCACCGGCAGGCACAGGCGGGGAAATTTCAGCTTCTTGATCAGGTTGGCATTGTCCAGAAAAACATTCTGGGAACGGGTAACAATCTCGGTAAACAAACCCCAGGTCAAAATCCCCGCGCACAAATAGATGCTGTAGGCAAATTTCCCTTCCGCCATCGGCAGGCGGGCCTGCATGATCTGGGAGAAAATCACCGTATAGACGAAAATCATCGCCAGGGGATTCAGCACCAGCCAGGCACCGCCCAAGAGGGAGTTGCGGTATCTGGACTGGAATTCACGTTGTACGCTCCCCAGAATAAACCCACGGAAAGCCCAAAGGGCGCGGAGGGCAGCCATGACACATTTTGCCTGATTGGATGAAACCCGATATTCTAGACCGTATCCGTAACCCGATCAAACCGGGCGTGTATTCCGAAAGCGCTCTTCTTTCACTCGGTCACCACATGAAGATTCTTGTCAATGGCACCTCCCTGCTCACTCCGCTGACCGGCATCGGCCAATACGTCCGCTGCCTGTTTTCCGCAATGTCGCAATTGCCGGATATCCGGCTGCGCCTTTATTACGGCGCCCATATTGCCGAAGGGTTCTGCCCCCCCGCGCCTGGAACAGCCAGGTTCATGCACGGCGCTTACCGGCTGGCCCGCAGCATCATCCCCAAGCCCCGTACCCTGCGCCAGTTTATCCAGCGGCATACCTTTTCCCGACATGTCCGCAAGTTCGGCAGAGACTGTCTGTACCATGAACCCAATTTCGTTGCCCTCCCTTACGATGGCCCCCTCGCGCTGACCATCCACGACCTTTCCTGTTTCGACCTCCCGGAAACACACCCCAGGGAACGGGTCGAGTGGATGCAACGGGAAATGCCGGCTTCCATCGCCCGCGCCGACCGGATCATCGTAATCTCAGAAGCTACCCGCCAAGCCCTGCACCGTTGGGTCGACGTGCCGGAAGAGAAAATCAGCGTGACTCATCTGGCCGCCGACGCCTGTTTTTATCCCAGGGAACCCTCGGAGCTGCAAGCTCCGCTTGCCAAACTGGGCCTCTCCCCCGGCGCCTATCTGCTTTCGGTCGGCACGCTGGAACCGCGGAAAAATCTTGTCGCCCTGTTTACGGCTTACAGCGGACTGCCCGCCTCCCTGCGCCAGCGCTACCCCCTGGCAGTAGCGGGCCTGTCCGGCTGGCATCAGGATAGTCTCTTAAAAGCGGCGGCTCCCCTGGTGCGAACAGGTGAAATCCGCTTTTTGGGGTATGTAGAGGACAGAGAGCTTCCTTTCCTCTACGCCGGAGCTGCCGCCTTTGCCTATCCTTCCCGCTACGAAGGGTTTGGCCTGCCGCCCCTGGAGGCCATGGCTTCCGGCGTACCGGTCATCGTCTCGAACAGGACCTCGCTGCCGGAAGTGGTTGGCGACGCGGGCCTGATGGTAGACCCGGACGATGTAGACAGCCTCTGCCAGGGACTCAAACAACTACTGGAAAATACCGACGAAAGAGCGCATTTTGCCCGCCTGGGACTCGCACGCGCCACCCACTTCAGTTGGCGGCGTTGCGCAACTGAAACCAGGGAAATCTACCGGCAGATTCTTGAAAGCCACGGCTTTCCGCTTGAGAATTGAGCCATGCACCATCCTTTCCCGCAAGGCCCGTTCCGCTTCCTGTTGGCGTTTCTCGCTTTCGTCTCTGTATTAGCCGTGGAATACGGACGCCCTGCCCTGTTGACCCGTTTTGACGAAGGTTTCAAGGATCTGCTCTTGCAAATCATGGTCGATCCGACGCCGGAAACCAGGGTGACGGTGGTGGATATAGATGACGATTCCATTGAGCAATTCGGCTCCTGGCCCTGGCCCCGGGAACGGATTGCCGATCTGGCGGAAGTGTTACTGACCGATTATCAGGCGCGCGCGGTGGGTCTGGACATTATTTTTCCCGAGCCACGCGACCCGGAAGGCGACCTTCGGCTTGCTATCTTGGCCGAGCACGCGCCCCTGGCGCTGGCGCAGGTCTTCGATTTCACGCCACGTTATCCCAATCTCAATCTGGGTGCGTTGTCCCCCCCGTTTGCGCAAAACATACCGGATGGAGTGCGCGCGTTCGGTTATGTAGGCAATTACCCTGCCTTGAGCGAAAAGGCGCGCTGTGTCGGCAACATCGGCTACCAGCCCGATGCGGATGGCGTGCTGCGGCACATCCCCCTTCTGGTCTCCTATAACCGGCAAACCTATCCCCAATTCGCCGCAGCATTGCTGGAATGCGCCGCAACGCCTCCGGTTCGTCTTATCCTGCCCACCGGAAACAGCAATGATGCTGCCATTCCGTGGCGTATTCCCTTTAGCAACGCCCTGGAAGCCTATACCGTGCTGTCGGCTGCGGATGTCTTGCGGCATGAAGCGCCGCTGGAGTTGACACGCGATCGCTTTGTGGTAGTCGGTTCCTCTTCCCTTGGACAGGGCGACCGGGTTGGCATTCCCCTAGCTCCTCTGGTTTCCGGGGTGATGGTACATGCCCAAAATCTTTCCGCGCTTTTGGACCTTGCGGAAGGCAAAACACGCACGCCCTGGGACGGGCGCTGGCTGCTCATCGTATGGGCGCTCGTCACCCTGGCGTTCGGAGTTTTCTGGATTGCCCGTCTTCCAGCCTGGCACAGCCTGCTGCTCCTGCTGCTTCTCTCCCTTGCCTGGCTTGCGCTGGCAAGCTGGGGATTTCTGCAACAGGCTAAATGGTCTATCCTCGCGCCCATGATCGGATATTTCCTGCTGCTGGTTACCGCTGTTCCCTATGAATGGCGAAGTGTCCAGCGGCGCAGCCGACAAACCCTGGAGGCACTCTCCCACTACGTCGCCAAGCCGGTGCTGGACGAACTGCAACGGCAGCAAGAGACTTACAGCCTGACCCCCGCCCTGAAAGCGGTTACTGTGCTGATAGCCGACATGGAAGGCTACACCCGCCTGACTTCTGCGCTTACTCTGGAAGACGCTGCCCGGTTGACCAAGGATTTTCTGGGCTGCCTCACCCGACCGGCCTTGGACAACGGCGGCACGCTCGACAAATACAGCGGTGACGGCATCGTGGTTTTTTGGGGCGCGCCTCTGGAATGTCCCGACCAGGCCGACCGGGCGGTGGACGCGGCTCTGGAAATTCTGGAAGAAGTCCAAAGACTCAACGACACGCAGACGCAGCAGGGACTGCCCGCAGTACGTGTTCGCATAGGTATCGAAAGCGGAATGGCGCTGGTCGGCGACTTGGGGACGCCGTTTCGCAGCACCTACACCGCAGTTGGAGACTGCATCAACTTTGCTTCCCGCCTGGAATCAGCCGCCCGCAACCTGCCGTTTTCCCTCCTCATCGGAGCCACGACTAATGCCTGGTTACAACGCCACATCACCCGTCCCGCAGTAGAAATCAGATTACGGGATACTTCCACCGTCATCCAGACCTTTACCGTTCAGTATCCTGCGGATCGCAACGACTCGCGCGGAACGCAAAAACCGCGCTAAAAAAACACCTGATCTATCAACGTCTGAATGCCGGCGGCAACCAGATCATGATCGGGCAGATCAAACCCATACGGCGAACCAATACCCGCCAGCCAGACCTTGACCGCTTCGCTTTGCCTGGCCGTCGCGTTCTCATAAGCCCAAATTTCCACCTCAGTATCCAACGCCAAAGTAAAATCCTGCGCCGCCCAAATCTTGGCAGCCACCGTGTCGCTATCGTACCCGGTAGCGCCATACATCAAAGCAGGCACCAGGTCATTGACCGTGACATCCCCTGAATCCAGCCCCGCCGTCCAGTACGCATGCCCGCCTTCATCCGGCGCGCGATTGAACAAGTAGTAATACAGCAACTCCACAATCTGGAAATTAGTCTTGTCCGCCACCAAACCCTGGTATTCCTTCGACTGGGAAAAACTCTCGAAAATGTCGCCCGGCGTATCCACAAACTGGCTCCAGTAAGCCACCCCGCCAGGATCGCCCGGCCTCCCCAGATAGGCTACATAGGCTTCCGTCACCGGATCAGCCTCCCAATAGGTCGTGATCTGACCCCGCACAAGATCAAGCTCCAGCGCATAACGGTGGGTCGGAAAAACAGAAACTTCCGGGTCTGCTGTACAAGGGCCGGGACTACCTGTATCGTTAGGATCAACACAGGGGCTATTATTAGCATGCAAATGCGCGTAATCGCCTGCATACTTCCAAATATCTCCGGATAAGTGTGGCATGATGCTTACTCCTTAATTACTGAAATCATACTGCCAATTCAGCATGATCTGACGGCTACGATAACCAAATAAGGATATATTTTCCTTATTATCCAGAAAACGATACTCCAGCGTCAAGCTCTGCCGGGGCACTACAGCATAGGTAGCGGCAGCCCGCCACAAGGTGGCGCGTTGCTTGCGCCGCTCATTAAACAAACCAGGCAGGTACGCCCGCTCCCCCCGCCAACTTTGATGACTCCAGGAAAATTCCCCGAAAAGCCTCTCCCCCAAACGTTGCCGCAATATCAGATTGGAAGTCCAGCCCCGCCTATCGCCGCCCGGTCGCCTCGCCTCCCCATCATCGCGGGTGACGCCAAGACTCCCCAAAAACAAGGTATCCTGCCCCTGAAAAGCCAACAGCGCCTGCGCCCGCAACAAATCCGCGTCAAAACGGTACAGCGTGGGATACCAAACCCGACTCCAATCACCCACAACACTAAACCGCCAACCAGCAGGAAGATCAGGCCAGGGCGGCAAAACCTGCGCATAAGCATTTACCTGCTTCTGGTACAACCGCCCCCCCAACCAGGTCGCGCCCAAACTCCCCCCCCAGCGACTCTCCCATTCGCCCAACCGCCAAGGCCGCTCCGCCCCAACCACGCCGGTCGCCAAATCATAGCCGGAAACCCGATCATACTTGCGAGCATGTAAATTGCCATGCAGCAAAGTCTCCGAAGCAGGCCGGGTATAACTCGCCTCCAACCCAAGCTGGGTAAAGGAATCCGAACGGGGACGGAATTCCGGCGCAAGCATGAGCGGAATCAAACCATCATCAACCAGCAAAGAAAAATAAGGATCACGCGCGCCCTGATTAGCGTTGCTGTCATGCCCTCGCCCCAGTCTGAACCGAAGCCGCGCCCCGCCAGATTGCTCCTGCCGCTGGCAACCCTGCGCCCGAATTCGCTGAATCAAATCCCGAATAGCCAGAGGCGGGTCAAACCGCTCCTCTATCCGCGCAAACAACGCTTCGGCTTCATCAACAAGCCCCATGCCGCATTGCAGAATAGCCAGATCAAGCAAAGCGCCAGCGTGCTCCGGCTGGCGGGCAATCACAGCCTCAATAGCCCGCCGCGCCTCTTCAACCGAGCCTTCGCTCAGCAACTTGAGGGCGTTTCGATAGTCGCTGTCATCAGCCTCCGTCGCGCTCGCCAAACCGGCAAAGCCGCAACAAAGCAACAGAAAGAGGAAAAGAAATGAGCGCAACGTTTGTTCTGTTTGTTGTTAGTGTGGTCAAAAACCGGGGAGAATGAACA
Source organism: Betaproteobacteria bacterium (assembly GCA_009777925.1). Lineage (GTDB taxonomy): Bacteria > Pseudomonadota > Gammaproteobacteria > Burkholderiales > Rhodocyclaceae > Azovibrio. Next base: position 14,890 of record WRKX01000006.1, read on the forward strand.
AGAAATCGCAAAACCACTTGTAAATGATTTCTTGATTCTATATCTCTTGATTCTATAATAAGAAGATAATACATGGGAAATTTGAACCATACATGACCATGCAAAAAACGTGGGGAGTTGCCGCCATGACCAATATTCAACAGAAAATAAGCTCCAAGTCCGGCGCATATACGCTGCTGGCGCTCTTCTTCGCCTGTGCCTGCTGGCTCACCGCCTCCGCCCAAACCATCAACGAAGCGGGCAAGATCGTGCTCTCCGTCGGCGAAACCCGAATGGCCGGCAAAACAGTCAAGGTAGACGACATAGTGCCGGTAGGCGCCGAACTCTCAACCGGGTCGGATGGCTACCTCTACCTGAAAACAATAGATAACGGCTTCCTGATCATGCGCCCCGGCAGCATAGCCACCGTCGAAATGTATGAAGTCAACCACGAAAACCCGGAACAAAGCCGCTTCAAGTTCTTCCTGCGCCAAGGCATCGCCCGCAGCGTCTCAGGCGACGCGGTCGGCAAAGCGCGGAAAAACTTCCGCTTCAACACCCCGGTAGCCGCCATAGGCGTGCGCGGCACAGATTTCAGCGTCTACGCCGATTCCCAGGAAACCCGCGTGATCGTCTCCTCCGGCGGCGTAATCGTCGCCGGATTCGGCGCTCTCTGCTCGCCGCAAGGAATCGGCCCCTGCGAAGGCGCAAACAGCATGGAACTCTTCGCCGGCACCGCCAACGTGCTGCTGGTTCGCAAGGGACAGAACGAACCCCAGATCAGCCAGGAGAAGGAACTCTCGCCCGACCTGACCGCACCTCCCCGGCTCGATGAACCGCAAGAAAGCGCCACGCGCAAGCCGCGAAGCGCAACCCCAAACGAAGCCAAGATCGCCCACCAGGATACGAGCAACCTGGAGCCCATCAAAAAACCCGTCGTCTGGGGACGCTGGCAGGCAATTTCCGATGGCTTGCCCGCCACTGTGGACACCACCGCAGTCAACAACAAGGAGTACATGCAAATCACCCTCGGTAACTACATTATGTTCCGGGAAAAATCCAGCGCCTTCCCCACTCCAGCCAGCGGCAGCATGAACTTCACCCTCCAGGACAGCTTGGCGCACGTCAGCAACCCGACAAACGGAGCCAGCGCCGAAGCCAGCCTGTCCAGCGGCTTCCTGAACTTCAACTTCGCCAAAGCAGCCTTCACAACCAAGGTTGACCTCAACGCCCTGGGAGAAACCCACGTCCTCTATGCCCGAGGAAAAGTAACGCCGGATGGCTTCTTCTCCAATACATCCACCACAGCCGACGGCAACATGCTGGTGCGGGGATTCCTGTTCAAGGACACGCAACTGGCAGATTCGCCCGGCAGCGCCAACTACCTCTTCCGCTCCACCCTGAATAACGGCTGGGAAGCAAACGGCGTCGCCAACTGGAGCAAAAAATAAGCCCTGCAGACAGCAACTTCTGCGGACGACAATTCTTGTTAGGGATTTGCCGTCCGCAAGACTTGCTATATGCAAGGCTTGTTGTCTGCAAGACCGATTTATCGCGCCTTAGAGCGGCTTTTGTTTAATCCTGTACGTATGCCAACTCCTCAACTCGTCATTGCGAGGTGCGCCAGCTTCGATGCAACCCAGAGGCTTTCTAATGGATTGCTTCGCTCGCAATGACAATGTATCTGCTTGAACCGAAACCGCTCTAACCTACAGCCTGTTAGACCCTGGCGGGGGCAGCACGGTCTGCGAGCAGAAACCCATGAATATTTTACAAAAAATCTTCGATTCAATTGACAATTGGAAGTGAGGCGAGGAGAATTCAGGGGATTTGTTGTAAGTCACCTTTTCATACCCGGGAGGTTTTTATGTCAAAAGATGCCGAGAATTCCGGCGGCAAAGAAGAGAAGCAAGGCCAGGGGGCGCAAAACGCGTTTTTCCAGCAGTTTTTCCAGGCCGGACAAGCCATGGCGCAAGGGTTTTCTTCTTTCTTCCAGCAGATGCCACAAATGCCGCAAATGGAGCAGATGAAATCCATGCTGCAAATGCCGCCTTTTCCAACGATGCCAAAAATTCCGCAGATGCCGCAACTGCCGCAGATGCCGGATATTTCCGAGATTCTGCCGCCTTCCATGCAATACTCGAAGGAAACAGCGGAATCGTTGAAAGCATTGCAGGACGAACTGTTCCAGAATCAGGCCAAGCTCTGGCAGGCGACACTGGTCAAGAGTATCGGACAAACGCCGGATTTTTCCGTTAAAGCGGAAGCGACAGACCGTCGCTTTTCCTCGCCGGAATGGGAGTCCAGCCCGATTTTCGATTTCATCCGCCAGAACTATCTCTTGAACTCGAAATATTTGCTCGACGTGATGGAAGCGTTGCCGGTCGAAGACGAGCGCGCCAAGGAAAAACTGCGCTTTGCCGCCCGCCAGTACACCGACGCCATGTCGCCCGCCAACTATGCGGCAACCAATCCTGAAGCCATCAAGCTCGCGGTGGAAACCCAGGGCAAAAGCATCGCCGATGGCATCAAAAACCTGATAAGCGACATGGAAAAAGGCCGGATTGCCATGACCGATGAATCCGCCTTTGAGGTAGGCAGGAATCTTGCCACCTCAGAAGGGCAGGTCATCTTTGAAAATGGCCTGTTCCAGTTGATTCAGTACGCGCCGCTTACGGAAAATGTCGCCAAGCGCCCGATTCTTTTCATCCCGCCCTGTATCAACAAGTTCTATATTCTGGACTTGCAACAGGACAACTCGATGATACGTTTCCTGGTCGAGCAGGGATACACGGTATTCCTAGTGTCCTGGAAGAATCCGGGCAAGGAAGAAAGTCTGTTGACCTGGGATGATTATCTGGAGCGAGGGACGATTACCGCAATCAATCTCGTGCAGGAAATCACGAAGCGGGAAGACATGAATCTGATCGGGTTCTGTGTAGGCGGAACTTTGCTTACCTCGACCCTGGCGGTATTGGCCGGTCGAGGTGAAAAGCCTGCCGCTTCGCTGACTTTGCTTACGACCATGCTGGATTTCTCCGACACCGGCGAAATCAGTCTCTTCATTGACGAACAATTCCTGGCCGCCAAGGAGGCTTCAATCGGCAAGGGTGGGTTGATGCAGGCGATGGAGCTGCAAAACACCTTTTCCATGCTGCGTCCCAACGATCTGGTCTGGAATTATGTTGCCAGCAACTATCTGAAGGGACAAAAGCCGCAGGCGTTCGACATCCTTTACTGGAATTCCGATTCCACCAACCTGCCCGGCCCCTTTGCCTGCTGGTACATGCGCAACATGTACGCCAACAATTCGCTTCGTATTCCAGGCAAGCTGGAGATGTGTGGGGTGCGTGTCGACCTCGGTCAGCTTGACATGCCTGTTTATCTCCTGGCCTCGCGCGAAGACCATATCGTTCCCTGGTACACCGCTTATCAGAGCACTCGTCTCCTGAGCGGGGAGAAACGTTTTGTTCTCGGCGCTTCCGGGCACATTGCGGGTGTCATCAATCCTGCTTCCAAGAACAAGCGGAGCTACTGGACGAATGATGACCTGAAGGCCGACGCGGAAAGCTGGCTTGCCGCCGCGACGGAAAACAAGGGAAGCTGGTGGAACGACTGGGCGGTATGGCTGAAGCGGTTTACCGACGGCGAAACGGCTGCGCCCAAGACTTATGGCGACAGCAAGCGTCGCCCCATTGAACCGGCTCCGGGACGTTACGTGAAGGAACGAGTGGTTTGACCCTGGTTAGATAGCATATCCAAAGCCCCGCCTGAACAACGGGGCTTTGTTGTTTGGCTTATATGGTTCAGTCATTCAAAGAGGCGATTTATGAGCGTGATGTTTTGCAAACAGCTATTTTTGCAATGGGCTTTAAATTTTTTTTCAAGTTAAGCGTGTACGTTTTAACGTGCCCTCTCCCGGCCTTCGGCCACACTCTATCGCTTGCGGGGGTACAGACCGGGGGCATGGTTGACACATGTTCGGAGACATCGTTTACACATTTTATACTATAGGCATTTTGTTCTGCTGGAGGACAAGATGCCTTGGGAAGTGAGGACGGCGATGGAACTGAAGAAGGAATTTGTGCAACTTGCCGTACAGCCAGGAACGAATTTCCGTGGGCTGTGCCGTCGCTTCGGGACTTCTCCGACAGCGGGCTACAAGTGGCTTGGACGTTATCTGGATGAAGGCGACGCGGGACTTTCGGAACGCTCGCGGCGTCCTGTGCATTCGCCGGACAGGATGGATTCCAGCAAGGAGTCCCTGATAATGGAAGCTGCCAGGATGTGTGGCCTGTATGGGGCGCCAGAAAGCTCAAGGCATGGCTTGAACGGCAAGGTCACACGCTGCCAGCGGCCAGTACGATCCACACGTTGTTGTGCCGACATGGCCGACACAACAGACGGGATGCTTCGAGCATGAGGTTCCCAATCAACTCTGGCAAATGGACTTCAAGGGTCATTTCGAGACTGGCGCTGGGCGCTGCCATCCGCTTGCTCTTTTGGACGATCACTCACGCTATCTGCTGTGCTTGTCGGCTTGTACGAATGAAAGGCGGCAAACCGTGCAGTCCCGGCTGATTGAGGCGTTTCCCCGTTATGGTTTGCCGGAACGCATGATTATGGATAACGGCGCGCCCTGGGGCGACAACCCGGCAAGCTGGACGACACTCGAACTGTGGCTGATGCGTCAGGGTATCCGGGTTGGACACTCGCACCCATATCATCCGCAAACGCAGGACAAACTGGAGCGGTTGCATTCCACCTTAATAGAGCGAATTGCTGCAAGGGCGTTACTTTACCGACATGGAGCAGGTTAAGCGCGCCTTTGCTCGTTGGCGGCAGGACTATAACCAGCAACGCACGCATGAAGCTCTGGGACAACAACCGCCAATAACCCGTTACTGTCTCTCATCCCGGGACTACAAACCAAATCCTGCGCCGCCGGAATACGATGTTTCCATGGGCATTCGAAGGGTGGATGGTAGCGGAAGAATCTCGTTCAAAAACAACGTCCTCAAGATTGACAAGGCGTTCATCCGGGAAACCCTGAGCGTCCGGGAGGAAAAGGATTAAGGGATTTATTCCTTATGGTGGTACAGCACGAAAACAGGCTTGATTGATTTGAAACAACGTACCGTTCGTGTGGGAAAATCACGATGAAAGCGTACACGATGTCTTCGTACACCCGTAAACGATGTTTCCGGTCTGTACACCCGCAAGCGGGAGAGGGAAAAACAATTGCCGTCCGCAAGCCAGGCTGGTATGGGGTTCGTAAAATGTACTCACTTAAACCGAAACCGCTCTAGAGACGAAGCAATCCAGAAGCCCTCTGTACGTGACCGCCCTGCTGGATTGCTTCGCTCGCAATGACGACATATGCATTTGAGCCAAAATCGCTCTAATATATTTTTAAAATCAGTCGGTTATATCTTAAACTTAATGTAATATTTTAAATTTCTGATTGGCTTGCAAGGATTCAAGGCGTTTCAATTGACATCCCCATTCTGTAATCAGCAGGACATGGCGAAGGCGGGCAACCACGCTAGGCATGAGGCCCGTCCTCTCCGTTTTATTCAGCAATACATTAGATTAGTTTCGATTTAATCATAGACATTTTTAGTATAAAAGAATGCTGTGGTGCTTCCCGCAAATAAAATGACTTTTATGCCGTGATTGGGAGAAATGAGCAAAGCTCCTGAGAGTAGCTTTATTTACGGAAAGCGAGAGTGCTTTCAATCGCCTGGATATGTACGCGACTAAATCGAAAATGCTCTAACGATCCGTTGGGCTCCATTTTTTCCGACCGGCTTCAGTAGTAGGAAGTCAAAATGGAGCCTTGCAGTTTCACTTTCCGGTAACAAGAGTGTTCAGGAGCGCGTCCAGTTTGGCTACGGCGGCCTCTACGGTCGCGGTGTATTCATTCACTGCGGCCAGCCAGTTCTTCGCCTCATTGCCAAGGCCATTGGGACCGGCATTGTTGTAAGCATCGACTTTTTGCTGTGTATCCAGAGCGCTGGTAAACGCATTAGCCGCGAGCGTTTTGTTTTTAATGATCTCCGCATCCTCGTTCCGGGCACCGCCCAACACTTCATAAGCGACATTGGCAATGGTTATATGGCCCGCGCTCATTTGTGTCGACCAGTAGGTCAAACCCTCACCATCAGGCGCACGCCCAAACAGGTTCTGGTAAACTATGGTGAGTATCTGACTGTTGTTCATCCCGGCGAAGTCGCTCAGATATTCTTCGGATTTGGCAAACTCTGTCAGGAGATCCTGCATATTGCCGGGATAGTTCATCCAATAGTTTAGGCCTGGAACATCAGCAGGACGATTAAAGAAAGCAATATAAGCCCTCTGGATATAGTCGTCAGCTCTGCCGCCTGGGTCGTCGACTGAGAGGTTGGCAGCGACTTCAGCCCAAAGTCTGTTCATGGACGCATTTCCTGCCGTATTAAGGTGAACCATGTCGTCGCTCAGTTCTCCCTGGTTGGCCTGGAAATGCGCGTACAGGTTCGGCCCGACCGGCAAGTCATAGTGCGCTGTTACTGCGTTAATGACCCCGTTCAAATCTTGAACGCTGGCGTTCGGTACATTGGTTGGGTGTGAGCTGTAGGGAATACGCGCGATAATGGGCTGTTTGCCATTGGCTTGCAGCATTTCCACAATAGCGTTCAGGTTTTCCCTGAATGCCGTCACATTCGGATTCGCCCCCCAGGCGTCGTTGGTGCCGATGCCGATAGCCCAAAAATGTATGCCCGGGTTGAGTTCGATCATTCTCGCAAGTCTTTGGCGCAAGCCTCCCAAGCCATAATCACTTCCCGAAGTTATCCCGCCGATACCCATGTTCATCATGCTGGGAGTGCGCCCCGGCACAAGCTCGTTAAAGGGCGTAAAACTGGCCGGCCCAGTCCAACTGCTCCTCGGTCTCCAGAAGGCGCCCGCCGTAATGCTGTCGCCGACAAAGGCCCATGTGTCGAAGGCTGCGTCCGTATTCCCATTTCCCCCGCTCAAATCGTGAATGTCAATTTCCTGAATGTTTCCGCTTGTAATCCGAAAACGTAGCCAGCGCACATTGGAGGCCTGGATTACGTGCGCGCGCGCGGTCACTCTATCCACAGTATTATTATCTGTAACATTGGCTACAGTCACCCAGTCCGCGTCCGTTGCGTGGTTTGGCGTAGCATTGGTTGAGTACTGAAGCCGATAGCCCGAAGGGGCAGAGCTTGGGAACGGATCGCCAGCGTTGGCCGGAGTGTAATTCCCGTTCTCGCCGTTCGACCATTGAAACAAAATGTGATTAAGGGTCTGCGGCAGCCTGAACGCCACATTCTGATTGTGGGGAAAGGTTGCGCTGTCTCCTCCCTCTCCTCGATTCATGTTGTTGAACAGCCATGCGGAATTCGTAACGCCGACTACTTCGACCGGGGTTATCCGTGGAACCGGGATTATCCCCGTTCCTGTTCCCGGCCCCGCCCCGCCGCAATAGCCCCGCCCCGCTGTGGTGGATTGTTTGTATGCGCTTGCGCGGCTGGCAAAGTTTCCGCTATCCGTAAGCGGGTTGGCCTGGGTGCCTACTCCCGCGCCGAATGCCGCCAAAATGCCTCCCGCGGCGACAATATCCTCCGTATGGGTCAGGAGATAATCAACGCGGTTGTCCTGATACCCATAATTCAGATAGGACGGCGGATTGGTGTTGAATATCCGCTGGTAAATATTCCATATATTCTCACTGGAATTGTGTCCCGCAGGGACATTGGGATTGTAGACGCCTGAGGAGGGGTTGTTGCTGTCGGTATACCAGTAGTTGGGAGAATTACTATTCCCCAAAGGAAGCTGCCACCAAACCAAAGGTTTTCCAACAGCATTCCTCAACTCTCCTGCCCATTCAAAATGTTGATTGAAATTCGGCAAGGTCTGGTTTGCGCTATCCCACCAGCGGTTTGGCTGTGATGTGCCAGAGCAACGAGTATTAGGTCCGATGGCTGGACCAAGGCGATAGCATTCAGCGTCTCTATCCGAAGCCTCAAGAACCAGAAAATCCGTTTCGTCGGTGCCCAGGAGTCTCAAGTACCTTATCGTTTCTTCCGCGTGTCCTTTTAAGGTATAGCCGCCAAGAGCATTTATGTTAACGTCGGTGTTCGGCACCGCCCAGGCCGAGGCATGCAATCCAACCCTGGCGTTGGGGGCATACTTCCTCACCATGGCAATAAGACATCTCGAAAAACCGGCAAAATTGTTCTCAAAACCTGCTGCGCTTCCACAATCTGTCGGATTGGCTTGATTAACTACCGCGTTGATGTTCCTGGGGCTACTGGGGGTGGGTGTTCTGTATGTTTGTTGACCATAACCCCAAAGATCAGGCTCTATATGCAGGATAACCTTGCGGTTACCTATCTGTTGGAGCATGAAGCGCCAATCGTTGAAATAGCGCGCTAAAAAAGTTGCATTGCCGAGAGTAGCCGTCAGGTCCCCTTCACTTCCCGCTCCCAGTTGATCACGCGCCGTTTGGTGAAACGTGTAGTAAGTGATCATCGGAATCTGACCATCAGTTTGAGCGTCGTCCAAAAACATCGTCAAGTACCGCCCCGCCGGTTGATTCCAGCATCCCCACCACCCATAGGGATTACAACTGGCGTTACAAGAAGTGCATGGAGTGTTGTCGGCAGAAGCAGAAACAGAATTTGCCAAATACATATATCTGACGTCCGTCACCCCCCGGTTTGCCTGTGCTTGAAAAAACACTCTATCAGCCATTGCGCCGATCATCAGCCGATCTTTGCCAAAGTACTGCAAAAGTGCTCCTTCAGCGCAGGTTTGCGTCTGCGTAAACGCAGGCAGGCTGAATGCCGCCAGAAGCATCAGCGTAGGAACAAGCGCGAGATGGCGGAGGGAAAAGCGTTTGAGAGAAAAACGCGCAAGAAACAACACGATTGCCCTGAAGAGGGTAGCGTTACAGATAGGGGTAGACATTTTCATTCCTTTCAGTTTTGAGTCACCCACCTCAAGGCCGGGGATTCCTTGATACAGAAGAGAGAGCCTTCGGCTCCAGAGACGCGCCAATTTATTCAGCGCGTCTCTGGTCGCAAGTCAAAATGAAGCTTCGCCGTTTCACCTCCTGTTAACAATAGTGTCCACGAGCGCGCCCAGCTTGGCTACAGCGTCCTGTAAGCTTGCGTTGAACTCCTTCACTGAGGCCAGCCAGTCTTTCGCCACATTGCCAAGACCATTGGCGCCGGCATTGTTGTAAGCCTCGCTTTTTTCAGTAGTATCCAGAGCGCCGGTAAACGCTTTGGCCGCGAGCGTTTTGTTTTTGATGATCTCCGCGTCCTCGTTTTGGGCGCCGCCCAACACTTCATGAGCGACATTGGCAAGGGTTATATTGCCCGCGTTCATTTGTTCCACCCAGTAATTTAGGCCAGACGAATCAGGCGCGCGCCCAAACAGGTTCTGGTAGACCCTGGTGAGTATCTGGCTGTTGTTCATCCCGGCGAAGTCGCTCTGATACTCGGCGGATTTGGCAAATTCCTTCAGCATATCCCGAATATTGCCGACATAGCTCTTCCAGTAGTTCAGACCCGGAACATCGGCAGGGCGATTGAAGAAGGCAAGATAAGCCTTATGGATGTAGTCCTCGCGCTCTTCTGTGGTAAGCACAGGTTCAGTTCCAGGAGGCTCAGTTCCATTAGGTCCCGTTCCATTAGGACCAGTTCCAGGAGGCTCTTCGCATTTACTACCCACCTGAGCCAGGAAAGAAACGAGGCTGCGGGCGACACGCTGTTGACCACTGGCGTTCAAGTAGCTGCTATTGGCGCCGGCTGCCCAATCAATTGACAACGTAGGCATTCCTGCGCTTGGGGCTATGGCAGCAGGCGCAGGGGAGCCATCCGCGTTAACCGCCTCAATGGCGGCGAGGTCAAACACCAGCCCGCCATATTTACCGCGCAGCCACTCGTTGAACTCGTGCTGTTTGCTGTTATGCCAGGAATTGTTTTTGACATAAAGCGGCGCGGTAACATGCGCGAAGACGACGCCCGGATACAGCCTCTGAAGCTCGTCCAGTCTGCTCTCATATTCGGAAATTAACGTGCTGACCGCGACAGTGTTGGCGTCGAAATCACCAAAGTGAAACTTGATGAAGGCGATTTGCGCGTTGCTGCCGCCGTTAGCCATTAACGTCTTGAAAAACTCAAGCTTTTTGACGGGACTGGAGGGATTGCCGGAATTCATCCCGTTGCTGTTCATGTAGATTTCATGAACGCCGTTGCTGGTTGGCTTCGGAGAGCTTGTTGACTGAACAATGGAAAGACCCGGCGCAACGTTTTTGAGTCCGTCGAGGATATTTTTCCCCAACTCGTTGTGCGCGAAGAAAACCTTTCTGTTTTGCAGCGCGGTCAACTCTGCGGCTGTAAAATCGCCAGTGTGAGTCCACGGTGCGCCACAGGCGTTACCGGGTGGGTTTATCGGATCAATCGGATCAATCGGATCAATCGGATCAATCGGATCAATCGGATCAACCGGATCAACCGGATCAACCGGATCAACCGGATCAACCGGATCAACCGGATCAACCGGATCAACCGGATCAACCGGATCAACCGGATCAACCGGATCAACCGGATCTGTGCAGCTATAGTTTGTCAAATCGGGCAGATCTTCCAACGTAATTACGTTGGGGTGATTGTAAACATGCCGTCTATGAGCAAGCGGATTGTGGGCGCTCCAGAAGTGGCCTCCATCCGCATCCACCCAGGTCATGAACCATGACCACATTGCGCCTTCGGCAATGCTCCTGTCCGGATTAGGCATGATGCCATTTTCCGTGAGTGCTATCATCATGCCATCTCTATAAGCGGCTGGAACCATGTTCAGGGTCAAATCAAATCTGTCCTTGAAGGAATGATTGGTTTGTCCACTCGGGCCATAGTAGTCAAAACTGGCAATGTCCACCGTGGCGGGGTTGGGATACCATGAGCTATGTTCTCCGTTCCATACCCAGATGAGATTATCCAGGCCATGGTGATTGGTCAAACGGTCATACATATATTCCCACAGAGCCTTGTAAGGCCCAGGCCCGTTAGCGCCCCACCAAAACCAGGAATTCGTTCCAGCTTGCTGCCCAGAGGCTTCATGGAGTGGCCGCCAAAGTACGGGAATGCCCTCATCTTGCAATTGTTTCAGGAGACCGGCTACATAGTCGATATCATTCCTGATGATTGCGAAGTCTGAGCTTCCTGTATCAAGCTGATTATTTCTCCAGGGGATAATGAAGTTGGTGTAATTATGACCAGCGCCCCTGCTCGTATAAAAGGCAGGAGTGCCTCCAACCGCCGCCGCCATCCTCCAGTGCCAAATGAAAGTCACGATGCCGTGAATGTCCGGTCGACTCGGAATCATTGCTGTGTAGTAATCCCTACCGCCATCTTCATACCCATTCCGGCCATTCCACCAGTGAATTGCTTCCTTGACCTGTTGCTGGCCTCTGTAATAGGGTGAACCGGCATAATTCGGATGGGTCTGCATGAAATCAAAACCCTTCATCGCTGGATATTTGCCGGTATCGCGAAAAACATCGCCCACCATGTTTGTGCCTAAATAATAGTCAATATCCATTTGCCCCGAGATGATCTTTGTCCCATAGTTGTCTTTGAGATAGTTCATCAGGCGCAGTTTATTGACTCCAGCTTCAGAGAGATTCCCATTATTGGCGCAGGCTCCTGGGGGAGTAGTGATGGGGGGGGTTACGATGCCAGTAAGGTCACGGGCGACTTCAGCCCAAAGCCTGTTCATGCCGCCTACGCCGAGGTGCTCGCGACCAGCGCTTCCACCCTCGCCGTCAGCCGGGTGCAAGTCGTTAATATTACGCAGTCTGTTCGCCGGGTCTGCCGCAAAATACGTGTACAAATCCGGGCCGGGTAGTGCTTTGCCTCCGCAGGCTTCGTAATTTTGCAAGCTGCGGATAACAGCGTTCTTGCTTTGAGTAGCCGTAATGGCATTATGGTTGTAGGGCATTTCGGCGAGAACGGGTTGTTTGCCGTTGCACAGCAGCGTCTCCAAAGTCGCTGTCAGGTCTTGCCGGAGCGTATTCAGTTCCCCCTGATTGTTGCCGCCATTGTTGGTACCGATGCCGATCGCCCAAAAATGGATGCCCGGGTTGTCATCAATGTATGTCTTAATATTAGCTCGCACATGACTCGCATTGATGCTGCCGATACCCAAATTCATCATGCTTGGGTAGCGAGCACCGTTAGTGTAGTCGCGCACAAGTTGATTAAACGCTGTCCCCGCTGCAGCAGGCCGTCCAAACCCAGACGCCGTAATGCTGTCGCCAACGAATCCCCATGTGTCGCAAGCAACGCCGTCTGTACACTGCGTCAAGTCGTGAATGTCTATTTCAGAAACTTGAGCGGCACCACTTCCGAGGTTTCTAAGGCGAATCCACCTTATGTTGTTGCCGGTGATCAAATGCGAACGCGCCAGCCATCGGTTTGACACAGGATTGGTCATTCCAATGTTCGCCGGCGTAAAGTTGGTTCCATCGGATGAAACCTCAATACGATAGTTGGTGGGGCCACTATTGGATGTGTTGTAGCCATAGTTGCCGTTCATCCATTGAAACAGTATGCGCGAAAGGGGTTGCGGCAACTGAAAGTCGACCGAAGCGCCACTGGGAATTTGGACTCCTTGGTTCCTGCCCACATTGTCACTTGTCGTCTGTAAAAAGCTCGCATTTGTAGCGTTGTTTACCCGAACTGTGGTCGGGGTAACCCTTGGAGCCGGCGCTATTCCTGTGCCGGTTGACTGGGCAAGCGCAGGCAGACTGAAAGCCGCCAGAAACATCAACGCCGGAACAAGCGCGAGATGGCGGAAAGAAAAGCGTTTGAGGGGAAAACGCTCAAGAAACAACGCTATTGCCCTTAAGAGGGTAGCGTTACAGGTAGTGGCAGACATTTCAGTTCTCCTAAGTTTCCGATAATTACTGGCTTTGCCCAGGGACGAGCCGCAGGCAACGCGAGCGATCTTGCAAGTTGTTCGGGCCTTCATCCAGCGTGCTGGACAGACATTTGTAACCGGTTTTGCGATTGATTCCGTGATGCTCGCGCAACCGGCTGATGTTGCCATATTGGTATTATGAGCATACATATATGTCAGATAAGAAAGCCGCCAAACAACAGGCGGTCATTAGAGAGATTTTTGTTTAATCCCTTACAAACTACTTCTCCGTTCGTCATTGCGAGGAGCGTTAGCTTTGATGCAATCAGGCAGAAATCCGGAAACAGCAAACATGCTATTAGCATGAGACTGGAGTATAAGTCTTTGATTACAAAGAGCTTTTTTAGCAAGCACGGCCTGCTTCTCCTTCTGCAAAAGCAACGGTATTCAATGGATTGCGAGTTTCAGACGCTTCATTGCATTGAATAGACAAACATCATCAGTGGCAAGGAAGCCCCAACCTTCAGGTTGAGACGACTTACAGCTAACGTGATTCTAGACATTTATAGGAACGTTTTACCTGCAAGACGACAAGCGGTTATGTTTTCACGATAGACGGTCATTTGTATGGGAAAACTAATTCATACAAATATTCTTGGGTAATTGCGTCGCCAGCTCGATAGCTTAGAGCGGTTTCGGTTTAATCTGATACAACGTCATTGCGAATTCAGGGCAATCGCATTTGCCTCACGATGATCGAGTCGATACCTGGCTGGGAGCGTTGTTGTCGGGAGTATCTCTGCCGGGAGCGCCGGGTACCAGCCCGGTTATTATAGTGCTTTCCTTAAATAAAGCTACTCTCAGGAGCTTTGCTCACTTCTCCCAATCACGACATAAAAGTCATTTTATTTGCGGGAAGAACTATAAACTTCGTAGCCGCGCCAGTGCGCGGCGCTCCCAGCCAGGCCGCATTGTCACTTTGGGTTATAGTGCTTTTCCTAAATAATCTTACTCTATCAACCTTCAGACATCCTATCCTGCAAGCGAGAAAGGGTAAAAATAATTACGAGAAACACTATAAATGCGATTGCCCTGATTGCGAATTGCGGTAGGGACGCCCATTACTGGGCGTCCCTACCGCAATTGTCGTTGGCAAAATCATCATGATGCCACCGTGGCGCTTATTAGACGCCTCGACCTGGGCGAGTTCATACAATTACAAATCCAATAGTTATTACAGCGAAGGCGGGAATCAAGACTTGCGGCAACTGCTTGTGCGAAAGGTTAGCGTTGATTGACCTTGAGCATACTCGGATTCAACTCCCCCGCATCAGCGAGCACTGCCGCTACCGCTTGAAGGCCAGAATCAAAACACCGCTGGCGACGAGGCCGATGCCCAGCCACTCACGCATAGACGGGCGTTCACCGAGAAAGATGAAGGCGAACACAGCGACAAGCACCAGACTGAACTTGTCTACAGGCGCGACTTTGGATGCTTCGCCGACTTGAAGCGCGCGAAAGTAGCACACCCAGGACGCGCCCGTTGCCAGAGCTGACAGCGAGAGAAAGAACAGTGTCCCTAGCGACAGCGCGCGGGGATCGCGCCACTTGTCGGCATACCAGACGAACGCTGCCAGGACGAAGACGATAATGACGGTGCGGATGAGCGTTGCGAAGTCGGAGTCGACGTCTTGGAGGCCAATCTTGGCGAAGATCGCAGTGAGCGCGGCAAAGCAGGCAGACAGCGCAGCCCAAAAGAACCAACTCGGCGTAGTCATCATGGTTTCGCGCAGCCTAACGCGCTTTTAAGAATGCCAGAAAATCCCGATAACTCAGGAAAGCGGCACATAGAGTTCCAAAGTGCCGGTTTCCTGCCAATCAATGGCATATCGCTCGAAAGATGTCGCCGTGAAGTCGACCGGGTGTTCTGTCCGAGTCCGCGCCCACTCGCCGTAGAAGAATTTGTAGGCTTTCTCGATAGAAGCCAGCTCAACGACACATTTGGCGTACTTTCCGGCGCGTAGGGTCAAATGCTCCATGCCGACAGGAATATTTACCGTCGACAGTACCGGCAATGTCGCCCAGTAGTCGAACTCGCCGTTTTCCGCCATGCTGGTAGACGCGCCGTAAGCGTACTCCTCGGTAGCATCTGATATTTCTATGCACATGGGCATGAATCTTTCCCACAATGCGGGACATTTCACCGATGCGTCAGCAAGGTTCACGCGCTCCCTCAGTCCCACCAGTTGTCTGGCGGGCAAATCCACTACGGTTACGTCATACGCCATGTCAGCCTCCGGCTTGGTTGCTAGTGAGAAAGCATGATTGTATACGAATAAAATTGTCCGCCCACGCTTACTTGACCGTCCCACCCGCTTGCCGCGCAATCCGGCGTTGGCGCACACTTTCGGCAAGCAGATTGAGCACGACTACGCTGTCCTCCCAACCAATGCAGGCATCGGTAATGCTTTTGCCGTATTCGGGCACAACATCATGAACTAAATCCTGTCGGCCTTCCTTGAGGTGGGATTCCACCATCACGCCGATAATGCGCTCCTCGCCCGCGCCAAGCTGCGCGGCAACCGCGCGCGCCACCTCAATCTGCAAGCGGTACTGTTTGCGGCTGTTGGCGTGCGAGAAATCAATCATCACCCTGGGCGGAACTCCGGCGGCAACCAGGTCGCGGCAAACTGCGGCAACGCTGGCGGCATCGAAATTCGGCTCCCTGCCGCCGCGCAGGATAAGATGGCAATCCTCGTTGCCGCGTGTGGCGACGATGGCGGAATGCCCCGCCTTGGTAACGCTCAGAAAATGATGCGGAGATTCTGCGGATTTAATCGCGTCGACCGCGATTTGCGCGTTGCCGTCGGTTCCGTTCTTGAATCCGACAGGGCACGACAGCCCGGAAGCCAGTTCGCGGTGTACCTGGCTCTCGGTGGTACGCGCTCCGATTGCGCCCCAGGAGACAAGATCAGCAAAGTATTGCGGCGTAATCATGTCAAGAAATTCAGTAGCCGTCGGCAGCCCCAGCTCATTGATTTTCCACAGCAGACGCCGCGCCAGCCGTAAGCCTTCGTTAATCGCGTAGCTGCTGTCAAGACGCGGGTCGTTGATAAATCCTTTCCAGCCCACAGTGGTGCGCGGCTTCTCGAAATAAACCCGCATCACGACCAGGAGGTCGTTCTTCAGACGATCCGCTTCAGCCTTCAATCGCAGCGCGTACTCGCAGGCGGCCTCTGCGTCATGGATCGAGCATGGCCCAATCACCACCAGCAGGCGGTCATCAGCGCCGCGCAGGATTTTGTGTATGGCCTGGCGGGTGTCGAAGGCGGTTGTCGCCGCTTCTGGCGTGGCCGGAAATTCGCGCAAGACATGCGCGGGCGGCGCTACTTCTTTTATTTCGGCAATGCGAACGTCGTCAATTTGTTTACTGGACATATAAGGGCGTGAAGTCGAAAAAATCGCCTGATAGTGTATCAGGCGATTTGCTGGTTTATCTGCCGCTTGGTTACATTGATTCGCCTCGCAAGGCGCGAAGATGCCAGTCGAACGCTTCGCCCAGCAGATGCGGGGTTTGCTGACCGTTTGCGCCCTTTTCCGCGCGCGCCAGATAATCCTTCAAGGCGGGACGGAACTTGGGATCGGCGCATTTTTCGATCACCAGTTTGGCGCGCTGGCGCGGCGCGAGGCCCCGCAGATCGGCCAGCCCGTGTTCGGTGACGAGCACCTGTACGTCGTGTTCGGTATGGTCGACGTGCGAGACCATCGGCACGATGCAGGAGAGAGCGCCGTTTTTGGCGAGCGAGGGGGTCATGAAGATCGAGAGATAGGCATTGCGGGTAAAATCGCCGGAGCCGCCCAGGCCGTTCATCATCCGTGAACCGAGAACGTGCGTGGAGTTGACGTTGCCGTAGATGTCGGCCTCGAGCATCCCGTTCATCGTGATGACGCCAAGGCGGCGGACGACTTCGGGGTGATTGCTGATCTCTTGCGGGCGCAGGATGATGCGCTTCCTGTAAATGTCGAGATTGGCGTTGAAGTCGACCAGGGCTTCCTTGGAAAACGACACAGCCGTAGCCGAGACGCACACCAGTTTGCCGGAGCGGATCATGTCGAGCATGCCATCCTGCAAGACTTCGGTGCAGCCGGTAAGGTTCTCGTAGGGGCCGTCGTTCAGCCCCGCCATCACCGCGTTGGCGACGTTGCCCACGCCCGATTGCAGTGGCAGCAGATTCGCCGGAATGCGGCCTTTCTTCACCTCGTACTGGAGGAAATCGAGGATGTGGCCCGCGATACGGCGGGAATTCTCGTCCGGGGCGGAAAACTGGGTATCTCGGTCGGGACAATCGGTTTCGACCACGGCCACGACCTTGGCCGGGTCTACCCTCATGTAAGGCTCGCCGATGCGGTCGCTGGGTTTCGTGATCGGAATGGGCTGACGATTAGGCGGCTGGGCGACGCTATAAATGTCGTGCATGCCTTCGAGCTTGGCGTTCAGGCCGGAATTGACTTCGAGAATCACCCGGTCGGCCATATCAAGGAAGGTGGGGTTGCAGCCCACCGAGGTCGACGGAACCAGGCGTCCGTCTTCGAGGATGGCAACTATTTCAATCAGGGCGACATCAAGTTTGCCATAGTGCCCCCAAACCGTGTTTTGCGCCACTTCCGAGAGGTGAACGTCCATGTACCAGGCGTCGCCGCTGTTGATCCGGTTGCGACCATCCGGATCGGACTGGTAGGGCAGGCGCATGGAAACGCCGTTGACCTTGAAGAGCGCGCCATCGAATTCGGGTGCGGTGGACGCGCCCGACAGGACGCCGACACGGAAAGTTTCGCCGCGACCGGTAGCGGCGGCAATCCGCCGGGCAAGCGCCTGCGGAACCTCCTTGGGATGGCCCGAGCCGGTGAAACCGCTCACGCCGATGTTGTCGCCGGGATTGATGAGGGCGGCTGCTTCGTCCGCTGTCATGAGCTTGTTGCGGAAGATGGGGTTGAGAATGCGATCTTTGGACATGATGTTTCCTTATGCGGGTGAGGTGGATCAAACGCTATTATGGGGAACAGAATCTCTCCTATTTTAGCGCACTCATGGCAAGCATGAGAGGCATTGTTCATGCTGGGCAGCTAAGGTCTTTTTTCTACGTATAAAGGATAGTGCAATTAACTTTGCCCCCCGGCGAATCTTTGCATAGAATGCGAGCGGGTGGGAAAAAATACCGTGCCGCAAAACGGAGTCCCTCCACTTTTTGTCATACAAGCGCAAGCTCCTTTTTTAGACGCATGCGCGAGTTTACTCAGGAGAAACGTTAAATGAAATCAAAAAGGCTTGAAATTGAACAAGTCGCGTCGTTCCTGCGTGATGGCATGACCATCATGTATGGAGGCTTTATGGGTAACGGCACGCCACCCCGGTTGATGCAGGCCATTCTCGACTCAGGCGTCAGGGACTTGACGATGATCGGGGATGACACTGCCTTCTTCGACGCCACGCGGGGGCCGGAAGGCGTGGGCCTCTTGATTCGCCACAAGCGCGTCAAGAAGCTCATTACCGGCCACATCGGCCTGAACAAGGAAGCCCAGCGTCAGATGATTGCGGGCGAGATGGAAATCGAACTCTCCCCCATTGGCACGCTGGCCGAGCGCATTCGCGCTGGCGGCTCCGGCCTGGGCGGCGTGCTCACCCCGACGGGCGTGGGCACCTCGGTAGGCGAAGTCAAGATGGATGTCTCCATCAACGGCCAGAAATTCGACCAGAAACAGACGATCAACATCAACGGCAAGGATTTTCTGCTGGAAATGCCGCTGAAGGCCGACCTGGCCGTGCTGGAAGCCGTCAAGGCCGACGCCTTCGGCAACCTCGTCTACTTCCGTTCGATGCGCAATCACAACCCGCTCATGGCGCTCGCCGCCCAGACGGTGATCGTGGAAGCGCACGAAGTCGTCGACATCGGTCAGATCGACCCCGATTCCGTGATGACCCCCGGCATCCTGATCGACCACATCATCTACCCCGCCTAAAACAAGGAGACAGACATGACGCAAGAAATGAGCGCCAAGGAGTTCATCGCCCGCCGCATCGCGCTGGAACTCAGGGACGGGGACGTTGTAAACTTGGGGATCGGCCTGCCGACCCTCGTCGCCAACTTCCTGCCCGAAGACGTGCACCTCACCCTGCACTCGGAAAACGGCTTTCTGGGCATCGGCCCGGTGCCGAAGGACATCCCGCCCGTGGGCAAGCCCCGTACCGTGAATGCGGGCGGCAATCCCTGCTCCATCCTGCCACACGGCGCGACGTTCGACATTTCGATGTCTTTCGCGCTGATGCGCGGTGGGCATCTGGACGCGTGCGTGCTCGGCGGCCTGCAAGTCGCAGAAAACGGCGACCTTGCCAACTGGATGGTTCCCGGCAAGAACGTGCCCGGCATGGGCGGCGCGATGGATCTCGCCGTGGGCGCAAAGAACGTGATTGTGGCGATGGAGCACACCAACAACGGCGAGAAGAAGATTCTCAAAAAGTGCTCGCTCCCGCTCACCGTCAAGAACCGCGTGTCCACGCTGGTCACGGAAAAGGCGCTGTTCCGCTTCTACGACGGCAGGATGGTGCTGGAAGAGTACGCCCCCGGCGTGAGCGTGGATGAAATCCTCGCCGAAACCGAGGCGGCCTTCACCGTTTCCGCTAACTTGAAGGAAATGGTCGTCAGCCAGGTCGGCTTGTAGCTTGTAATTTCCTTTAGCATCAAACAAAACGGCGCACTTTGGATGCGCCGTTTTTTATTTTGGGGCGCGGCGCAATTATCAGAAATCAGCCGTATCCGGGTTCGGCCCAATACGATTTGCGGGGGCGTCCAGGCCAGCCAGCCTTGTCTTGTCTTCTGCGTCAAGCTGGAAATCGAAAACGTTGAAATTCTCCCGGATACGTTCATCGTTGATGGACTTGGGGATAACTGATAACCCGGCTTCGATGTGCCAGCGAATGAGAATCTGCGCGGGAGTTCGGTTGTGCTTTTTCGCAATGGCTACGACAAGAGGATGGGTGATGAGTTTGCCTTGTCCAAGCGGACTCCAGGATTGGGTCAGGATAGCGTATTGCGCGTGAAACGCACAGAGTTCCGGCTGGGTGAAATCAGGGTGCAATTCGATCTGGTTGATGCTCGGCACAACGCCGGTTTCACCAATGATGCGCTCCAGATGCGCGATCTGGAAGTTGGATACGCCAATGCTCCTGACGCGCTTTTCTTCTTGCAGGCGGATTAACGCTTTCCAACTGGCGAGATACTGATCTTTTCCGGGACAAGGCCAGTGAATCAGGTAGGCGTCAATGTAATCGAGGCGCAAACGCGCAAGACTTCTGTCGAATGCGGCAAGGGCGCTGTCAAAACCCTGATCGCTGTTCCAGAGTTTGGTGGTAATGAACACAGCATCGCGTGTTAAACCTGTCGCTTCAAGGCCAGCGCGTAATCCTTCGCCGACTTCGGCTTCGTTTTCATAGATGGCGGCAGTATCAATCAAGCGATAACCGCACTTCAAGGCGGTAGAAACGGCAGCCGCCGCTTTATCCGGCGCGGCCTGCCAGGTACCCAGACCAGGCTGGGGGATATGACCGCCATCATTTAGCGGAAGAACAGGCGCTTGCATAAAAGACCTCCTAAAAAAGGTTTCTCAACCATGACTCCAGGCGCGCAGCACAATGTCGCGGATCAGGTCGAGGCGGCGATGAAAGAAGTGATCCGCGCCGGGGATAACGATAACGGGCAGGTTCTGCGGTTCCGCCCATGCCAGCACGTTGGCAAGCGGCACGGTAGTATCTGCGGAGCCGTGGATGACGATGGTGTCGGCAGGGACGGCGGCAGTATCGTAGGCGCGTATGCCTTCAACGAAACCGGCGGCTGTGCCGACCAGCGCCAGGCGTTGTGCCGGACGCCCCTCTGCGTGTAAACGTTGGGCGACACGGGTTTGACAGTAAGCGCCAAAGGAAAATCCGGCGAGCGCGACCGGCAGGTTTATGCCGTCCTGAACGGTATGCCGCGCCGTCTCCAGAACGGTCAGCAGGTCGTCGGTTTCGCCCTGGCCTTCGTCGTGCGTGCCTTCGCTTTTTCCCACTCCCCGAAAATTGGGACGAAAAACAGCATAGCCAAGCTGAAGGAAGGCTTTTGCCAGGGTATGCGCGACTTTGTTGGTATTCGCGCCGCCGCCAACAGGATGGGGATGGGCGATCAGGGCAATGCCGCGCAATACGCCGCGCGGAATTTCAATCAGGGTATCAATCAAACCGACCGCGCCGGGGATGAGCTTTCTTTCCGCGTGTACGTTCGGCATGGATCAGAGATACTCGAATTCCAGGATCTCGGCATTTTCCTCGCGGGTGGAAAGCCCCAGGCTGAAAATGCCGCTGACGTACAGGGGAACAATAGTATTGCGGACAAAAATTTCTGCCGCGTTGCTCTGGACGACGAAAGTCCCGTTGGTACTGGTATCTTCCAGAGTGTAATGTTTGCCGCGTAGCACGATCCGGGCATGGCTGCGGGAAACACGGCTATTCTTCAGGCTGTTTCTGATGATGATGCCGTTATGACGATCTCTTCCCAGGGTGATGGAGGGATTGTCCTTGTTCAGAATGATAGTTTCTCCCGCATAGCGAACGCAAAGATTCGGTATGGCTTCCTCCTCTTTCTGCGTACTGCTATCGGTTATTTCTGCTGCGTCAATGTCGGAAATCGGCTCTACCAGAGTAACGGAAAAAGCAGTTCCGTCTGGCATGAAGGAAATTTCATCAATCTGTTGCTCGAAGGGCGGGCGGTACGGATTGGCGCTGGGCGGCGCCTTGCCATAGTCAATTGATTCGCGCCAGAGTATTTCCATGAGGGGGAGCGAAACACCGCCTTTGGGCAAAGACCATTCCTGCTGCAAATCCTTGATTTTCAAGCCACTATCTTCGGCAGCCTTCTGAAACAGGTCGCGGTCGCAGAGAATCTCCCCCGGCGCGGCTTGTTCCATGAGCATTTCCGCCATGCGGATGGCGATGTTTTCATCGCCTGCGGTAAAAATGGCAACGCGAAGCGCCAGGTGAAGCCCGGAAATAGGAGGCAGCTCCGCGACCCGTTTTTGCATGT
This sequence comes from Betaproteobacteria bacterium, assembly GCA_009777925.1. Taxonomy (GTDB): domain Bacteria; phylum Pseudomonadota; class Gammaproteobacteria; order Burkholderiales; family Rhodocyclaceae; genus Azovibrio. The sequence goes on from WRKX01000006.1 coordinate 36,912, forward strand.
CGGTCGCGCCCAGGCAGGCGTCGTCCAACTCAGTGAAAGAAAAGGTTATGGTTGTGCTCGTGATGCTCAACACCTGACCGCGCTGGGCGACACCGGCGCGCTCAACACGTTTCAGGCAGCGTTCCACGGAGTGGTTTGCCTCTGCCCGGCCAAGCCGTCCGGCCAGTATATCGCCACCGATTATGTTCCCGCGTACTATGATGCTCATAACGAATTCCCGTAAAGACAGAAATTAACTTTGAGTCGTCCCCGCCTTAAGGCTGTGGATTCCTCGACACAGGTTAGAGAGCCTTCGGCTCCATAAAACAACTGTCTCGCTCACCTCGCCATAAATGGCAGGGATTGCGCTCGACGCGTGTTCGCATCATAAATCATAACGGTGTCGAACGCATGTGTTTATATGCTATGGCGCGAAAGCTGGAAACAGGATGCTGAATGGCGAGTTGCTCCGACACAAGGAGCATGGTTACGCAGTTTAGGTCTGTCTAAAGCGGACAACGCGCCGCAAATCGTTTTTCGGCGCAAAATCCTCGTCTGTTTTAGCAGGGGCTGGAGAACCCGGAGCGAGGTGAGCGAAATCAAACAGCAGCGGATCAGCCAGGTGCGAAGGCACGACGTTTTGCAGGGCAGTAAAGACCGACTCGGTGCGTCCCGGAAAACGGGCATCCCATTCCTGCATCATGGCGCGGATTTTCTGGCGTTGCAGATTGCTTTGCGAGCCGCAAAGATTGCAGGGAATGATGGGAAATTCCATGCCTTGCGCGTAGCGAGCAATGTCGTTTTCGGAGCAGTAGGCCAGGGGGCGAATCACTACATGCGCGTTATCGTCGGTAACGAGCTTGGGTGGCATGGCCTTTAGCTTGCCGCCAAAAAATATATTGAGGAACAGGGTGTGTACGATGTCGTCGCGGTGATGACCGAGCGCGATTTTGTTTGCGCCTAATTCTTTTGCCACGCGATAGATAATGCCGCGCCGAAGCCTGGAACAAAGCGAGCAGGTGGTTTTGCCTTCCGGGATTTTCTCTTTTACGATCGAGTAGGTATCGGCTTCGACAATGCGATATTCCACGCCGTTTTTTGCGAACCAGTCCGGGAGGATATGCGCGGGAAAACCGGGTTGCTTCTGGTCCAGATTCATTGCGATCAGACGAAAGGCAAGCGGCGCGCGCGTTTGCAAAAGAAGCAACAGGTGGAGCAGGGTTTGCGAATCCTTGCCGCCGGAAACGCAGACCAATACGGTGTCGCCCGCTTCGATCATGCGGTAATCGCTGATGGCCTGCCCGGTTTTGCGTAGCAGCCATTTTTCCAGGCGTTGCAGGGTATGCGATGGTTTCACGGTAAAGGGCAGTCTGCCAGGGTTCATGGGTTAATTGAAAGATATGCGGCGGATTGTCGCATAGTTCGCTATGTTAATTACCCGCGCGGCAGGAAAGTCCTGGGAGAAGAACGGCGGCGGCGTGCTATGCTGACCGCTCTATAACCAGCTCTGAACAGGTAATGAATTCAAATACCGCACATCCGAAAAGAGAGGCACATGCTGTTCTCGATTTGCCGTCACGTGCCTGGAAAGCCCAGAAGATAGAGCGTATCCTGAATCTTCAGGGCCGATATGAAGGGTGTGCATCCTCCGTAAAAATTCTGGATGTGGGAACAGGTTCCGGCGGCATTGCGCACTATTTTGTGAACCATGCGAGTTTGAAATGTCAAGTTGATTCGGTAGATACGACAGATAATCGGAAAATTCTTGAGGGGTTTTCTTTTACACAAGTGGAAGATGTGCGCTTGCCATTTCCGGAAGCGTCTTTCGATGTGGTAATTTCCAATCATGTGATAGAGCATGTTGGCAAAATGTCGGAACAGAAGCAGCATTTGATTGAATTGAAACGCGTGCTCAACGCAAAAGGCATAATCTACCTGGCTCTTCCTAACCGCTGGATGTTGATTGAGCCTCATTATAGGCTGGCTTTTTTGAGCTGGCTTCCCGTTTTTTTGCGTTCTCCTTACCTGCGTTTGATGGGCAAGGGTGACTTTTATGATTGCGAGCCATTGTCTTTGCGACAGCTTGAACATCTGTTGTCAGAGGTTGGTTTTTGCTTTCACAATGCCTCTATTGAGGCGATGCGCTTGTTTTTTGAAATTGAGAAGCCTGATTCCATCATAGGGAAAATGGCGTGCCGACGCTCTCCCATACCTCAATCGTTTTTATGCGCCATTATGCCGACCCTGTGCTATGTTTTGACCAAACAGGATTAATCATTTAAATCAAGGTATGCCTATTTTTCGTTGGAACGAGATCATTCCTACTATGCACGTCAATTTGCCTTTGCCTTCCCCGGACGCGCTTTTGCACAGTCAGCGGCTAACAGTGTTTATTCGGGAGAAAATCGAGGCGGCTGGCGGCTGGATCGGCTTTGCTGATTTCATGGAGGCGGCGCTTTATGCGCCTGCCCTGGGGTACTACGCAGCGGGCGCGACAAATTTCGGCGGGGCGGGGGATTTCGTGACCGCGCCGGAATTGTCGCCGCTGTTTGCGGAATGTCTGGCAGTAATGGCGCGGGAAGTTATGATAGTTGCGCCTTTTATTCTGGAAGTGGGTGCTGGCTCCGGGCGGTTGGCGGTGGATTTGCTGCGCGCCCTTGAGATTTTGGATGCCCTGCCGGAGCGTTACGCGATTCTGGAACTATCCGCCGATCTTGCTGCAAGACAGAAAGAGATGGTGGCGCGAGAGATTCCACACCTTCTGGAACGAGTGTCCTGGCTTCAGCGATTGCCGGAGCGGTTTTCCGGCCTGGTTCTGGCTAACGAAGTTCTTGACGCCATGCCGGTTTCCTGTGTGCTCTGGCCGGAAGGCTGGCGCGACGGCGTGGCGCTGGAGCGTGGAGTCGGCTGGCAGGAGGGGGAAGGTTTTGTCTGGCAAACGCGGCCTGCCGCAGGGCGGTTGCGCGAAGCAGCGTTAGCGATAGCTACAGCCTATTCGTTGCCGCCCGGTTATATGAGCGAAATCGGCTTGCTTGCGTCCGACTGGGTGGCTTCCTGGGGGAGTATTCTGGAACGCGGCTCGTTGCTGCTCATTGATTATGGTTTTCCGGGGCGCGAATATTATCTGCCGGAACGCCAGGAAGGCACCTTATTTTGCCATTATCGTCACCGCGCGCACGCGGAGCCTTTTTTTCTTCCGGGCTTGCAGGACATTACCGCGCATGTTGATTTCACCGCCCTGGCCGAAGCTGCGTATGCGGCAGGATTGGAGCTCATAGGCTATACCAGTCAGGCGCGGTTTCTGCTGAATTGCGGCCTGCTTTCCCGTTTATCCGAGCGGTTGGCAAGCAATGATCCGGCGCGTTTTCAGGTTGCCTCCGCTGTACACAAGTTGATTGAGCCGCATGAAATGGGCGAACTCTTCAAGGTGATGGCCCTGGGCAAAGGGATTGCCGCGCCGCTTGTTGGCTTTTCCGGGGGAGACAGAAGTCATACTCTCTGACTGGATGCAGGGACACAATATGTTATCATTTACATTTTTCGGCGTTTCCCATCCTTTTTGAATTTGCCATGCTTGAAATCATTCGTAACAGCAAACGTATTGTCCAGGTTTTTCTTTTGCTTATTACCATCCCCTTTGCGGTCTGGGGACTGGAATCCTATTTCCGGGGCGGCGGTAGCGAAGACCTCGCGCAAATCGGAAAAACGCGCATCGGCATGAATGTCTTTCGGGAAGCGTTGCGTAGCGAACAGGATCGGCTAAGAAGGGAAAATCCGAATGCGAACCCTGCCGATTTCGATTCAGAGGCCATGCGCGAGATGGTGCTTGACAGCCTGATTAACCGCTATCTGCTCCTTCTGGAAGCGCAAAAGCGCGGCTTGAACGTGCGCCTGGCGGTGCAGCAAATGATCGCGCAGGCTCCTGATTTTCAGGAGGATGGCGTTTTCAGCCAGGAGCGTTATGAGGCAGCGATGGCAGCCAGAAGGCGCTCCCTGCTTGAATTTGAATCCGAATTACAGGAAAATCTGCTTCGCCAGGTACTTATAAGCGCGGTGTTTGATGCTTCCTTTACGCCGCAAACCGTGACTGAGCGGATTATTGCCTTACAGACGGAAACGCGGGATGTGCAGGAAAACCTGATTACATGGTCGTCTCTGGCAAACAGGATTGAGGTTGCGGAGGAGGAAGTCAAACAGTTTTATGAGAGCAATCATGCGCTCTTTACCCATCCTGAGCAAATTCAGGTTGAATACGTGGTACTTACCCAGAATATGTTGGGCAGCAAGGCAAAGATTTCGGAAGCTGATCTGCATGCCTGGTATGAAAATCACAAAGAGCGTTTTGCCAAAAAGCAGGAAGAGCGGCGACTCAGCCACATCCTGCTGATAACCGGCGAAGACGCGGACAAGGAGAAAATTCGCGCCGAATCCCTGCAATTGCTCGCGGAAGTGAAAAAAGAGCCGGGGCGCTTCGCTGAACTTGCCAGGACGCATTCAGAAGACCCTGGTTCTGCAAGCCAGGGGGGCGATCTGGGTTTTATGGCGCGGCAAATGCTGGTCAAACCCTTTGCGGACGCCGCGTTTACTCTGCAAAAAGGCGAAATTTCCGATTTGGTGGAAAGCGAGTTCGGCCTTCACATCATTCGTGTGGAAGACATCCGCCCCGGTGAATATTTCCCTTTTGCCGAAGCGCGTTCTCAGGTTGAAGAGGCCATGCGGGAAGAGAACGTGGCCGGGCGTTTTGCCGAAGCGGCGGAAAACTTCGCCAACCTGATTTATGAAGAATCGGATAGCCTGAAGCCGGCTGCCGGCGCTTATGGCCTGTCTATCCAGAAGTCAGGCTGGCTGAATCGTGAATCCAGAGGCCAGGAGCCGATCTTCAATCCCAAATTGATCCGCGCGATGTTCAGCGATGAAGTGTTGAAAAATGGGCGCAATACCGAAGTCGTTGAAGTTCAGCCCGGCGTATTGGCTGCGGCGCGTTTGCTGGAATACCAGCCCGCGTTCCTGTTACCCATAGATGAAGCGCAAGAGGCAATTACATCGCGGCTGCGCGAAGACAAGGCGCAGGCCTTGGCAGTGGCAGAGGGAGAGGCAATGCTTGCCGAAGCGCGCGAAAAGGACGAACGGGGAGACTGGGGCAAAAGCCAGACCGTTTCCCGCCTTGACCCTGGCGCTTTGTACCCGGAGGCGTTGGAGGCGATTCTCAAGGTCGAAACGGATAATCTGCCGGCATATGCAGGTGTGACGCTGCCCGGTCGCGGTTATGCGCTTTACAGGATAACCAGGGCCGACGCGCCGACGGTTGAGCCGGAACTTGAAAAACTCCTCACGGAGCAGGTGGAACGCTTTACCGCGCAAAATGAGGTCGCCGCCTACCTTGCGGCTCTGCGGCAACGCTACAAGGTAAAGATAAACGATGGCATGATTCGGGAAAAAGAGCAGTAACGGGCAATTACAAAGTATTGACGTTCAAGCCGCATAAGGCTTCCTGTGATAGCGAAAGCATGAGACGACGCGCCTTCAACCCACAAGCGCCGGTTCGATAATGCTTTGTTGACTCGTCTTGCCGTACTGCTCGCGCTGTCTGCGGCCTGTCTTCGCGTCCTGGTATTTTGGGGAATCACTATATTTTACAGGTAGAGCGCTTTTGCCTTGAGCGCGTTTATGGATCAGGGTGAATTTTGCCGCTTGCGTCATGTTTTGCCTACGTAATATCATGACGGCAATTATATAATTTGAGCCATAAAAAATTGTGAGGATCACCAGATGAGATTGAATCAACCAGTCACTGACATTGAAACCCTGTTGCCAGAAGGGGAATTCATCTATTCGCGCACGGATTTGCAAGGGCAGATCGTCGAAGCCAATGATGCCTTCGTCAAAATCAGCGCCTATTCCGTTGATGAGATGGTCGGGCAGCCGCATAATCTTGTGCGTCATCCGGATATGCCGCCGGAAGCCTTCGAAGACATGTGGCGCGACCTCAAGGCCGGGCTGCCCTGGCGGGGGATGGTGAAAAACCGGCGCAAGGACGGCGGCTTTTACTGGGTCGTTGCCAATTCCTCCCCCGTGCGGGAAAACGGGCAGATCGTCGGCTACCAGTCGGTTCGCAGACGACCGAGCCGTGAAGAAATCACGGCAACGGAGGTGGCTTACAAACGCCTGCGTCAGGGCGACAAGTCATTGCGCATTCTCCACGGGCAGGTCGTGCCCGCGCGTAGCCTGAGATCCGTCATCCTCTCCTGGATGGCGAACGACAGTCTACAGACGGGCTCTATCGGACTGGCGATGCTCATCTTAGGAAGCTTGCTGATTGCATACACCCTTGTGCCCACGCTCCTGCCGCCCGCTTTGCTGCACGTAATGGGCGGCGCTGGCATCGTGATGGGGCTGTGGTTCCTGCTCTTTTTCCGCGCCCGTCTGATGGGTGACCTGAAAAAGACCGACGATTTTCTTGCCAACATTTTGGGCAGCGGCAACCTGCGAGCGCGCGTGCCCATGCAGCGTGACGATACCGTGGGTAACATTGCCCGGCAGTCCGGCCAGGTCGCCACATGGATTCAATCCACCTTGCAAGGCATCGAAGTCGTTGTACTGGCGGTCAAGAATTCTGCTGCGGAAGTGGCGCAGAGCGTCGTGGCGCTGGACAAATCGGCGCAGGCGCAAAGCGACGCCACCTCTGCCGCTACCGCCGGGATTGAACAGAACACCATCTCCATCAATGAAGTCGCTGCCAGTGCGGAACGGACGAAAGAAGTGGCGGATGAGGCGACGAAAATGTCGGAGAAGGGAAGCCTGCTGGCTGGCCAGGCCAGCGTAACCATCCTGCAACTGGCCGGGACGGTGAAAGACTCTGCCGCGCAGGTGGAACGGCTGGGCGAGCATTCCAGGGAAATTTCCCGAATTACCGGCGTGATTCGTGGCATTGCCGAGCAAACCAACCTGCTGGCGCTCAACGCGGCTATTGAAGCTGCGCGGGCAGGGGAACATGGGCGGGGATTCGCGGTGGTGGCCGACGAAGTGCGCAAGCTTGCCGACAGCAGCGTCAAAGCGGCGGAAGAAGTCAGCCAGATGATTGGCGCCATACAGGATGAAACGGACAAGGCTGTCTCCGGCATGCGCGCGGGCGCGGAACAGGTGGAAAACGGCGTCAAATATGTCGAGGACGCGAAAGACATCCTGCAGGAAATCAACCGGCAGATAGCGCACATGTCGACGACGGTCAGTGATATTTTCAGTTCCACCAGCAACCAGCAAAACGTCATGAGGCAAATGGCTGAAAACATTGAGCAGGTAGCCCGGATGACCGACCAGAACCTCGCCCAGGCCAGTGATACCAGGCGCACCGCAAACAATCTGCATGCCCAGATCGGGTGGATGCAAAAGTCGGTGGCGCAATTTGTGGTCTGAGCTAAATTGAGTCGCCCCGGCCTCAGGGCCGGGGATTTCCAGACACAAGTCAGGCATTTTTATGCTCGTACTCGACCATGTTTCCATCTCCGTTCCAAGCATCGAAACTGCTCGTCCGTTTTACGACGCAGTGATGGCCGCGCTTGGCGTCGCCAAAGTCTATGATCGTCCCGGCGCGTTAGGCTACGGCGTTCGATGCAACGATATTGAAGACTTTCATTCTTACCTGGCGGTTTATGAGTCGGCTGAGGCTAATTTTGACGAAAAGCGCCACTGGTGTTTTAAAGCGACTACCAGAGCGCAAGTCGCTGCCTTCTATTCCGCCGGTCTGACCAATGGGGGCAAAGACAATGGCGCTCCCGGCCTCCGTCCGCACTATCAAACCAACTACTTCGGCGCATTCCTATACGACCCGTTTGGCAATCGTATAGAGGCTGTCTGTTATCGCGCAGAATGACATGTTGTTTGCATTCCGCGCTGACCTGCGAAACTGTTGCGCTTCAGCTATCCCGTACTCAGCAGTTCTTTCCCCGTCGTAAAGTGTGTCTGACATTTCATTCAACCCGGACGCACATACCGCGCGCCGGTTAATTCAGACGTTAGGCTACTGTTAGTGGCATACCAAATTCATTCACTCGTAAGGAGTTTCCGCAGTGGACATCCCACGGATCTTCAACATCACCGAAAGCGCTCACCGCATTCATAACCCGTTTACACCCGAAAAACTCGCCACTCTCGGCGCAGCGTTGCGCCTGGAACCGGGAACCCGTGTACTCGACCTTGGCAGCGGTTCGGGTGAGATGCTGTGCACCTGGGCACGCGATTACGGAATCAGCGGCACCGGTATTGACATGAGCCAATTATTCACCGGGCAGGCGAGGCTCCGCGCTGAAGAACTCGGCGTCGCCGATCGAGTCGAGTTCATTCACGGCGACGCTGCTGGCTACGTCGCCGACGAAAAGGTCGGTGTGGCCGCCTGTGTCGGCGCTACGTGGATCGGTGGGGGCGTCGCTGGCGCCATCGAACTTCTGGCGAAGAGCCTCCTTGCCGGAGGGATCATCCTCATCGGCGAACCATACTGGCGGCAGTTACCACCGACGGAAGATGTTGCCAACAGATGCGATACCGACCCCATCTCTATCTCCGACTTTCTCATGCTTCCAGAACTGCTCGCGTCTTTCGGCGACCTCGGCTACGACGTTGTGGAAATGGTTCTGGCAAATCAGGACAGTTGGGACAGGTACGAGGCGGCCAAGTGGCTCACCATGCGCCGATGGCTCGAAGCAAATCCCGACGACGACTTTGCAAAAGTCGTTCAAGCCCAACTGACCTCGGAACCAGAACGCTACGTCAGGTATCAGCGTGAGTACCTGGGCTGGGGCGTATTCGCGCTGATGGCGCGTTGATGTTATGCTCAGCAAATCGCGCACTGAATGAGCGCTGTACCTGGCTGTTGAGGCAAAGGCTGTGACCGGGGGCGTCGCGCGTCAATTTTGTACAAGTCGAAGTTTTCTCCCGGCATTACGCTACCGATGTCGGTTCCGCATTCTGCGGAGCGTTATCGGGAGAAAAATGATGCAAACCATACAGGAAGCCGGAAAAACCTTGTTTGCAGCCGTTGAGCGGGGCGAATTGGCCGCGCCGGGCAGGCGGGTGAACTTCCAGGGCAATCGCATGAAAGTCATGTCAAGCCGAGCAATTGAGCGCGGTAGGAATCGGAAGTTGCGGCGATGAGGCGGCGGGCCTTAATGCCGCCCTTTCGTGGTATAGGGTCAAGGCGGATAAGGTTCAGGGTGATGTGCCTGAGCACGGCGAGGTTGTGGGCGGCATGTACGGTGCGGGCGCGCATCTGATCGTCGGCGAAGACAACATCCATGCACCAGTGCAGTCGGTTTTCAATACTCCAGTGATCGCGGATTGCCCGCAAGAGGCGATCGGCATCGGGGGCGAGGCTCGAAAGATAGTAGCGCTGCTCAAGCGTCGTCCTGCCCTTGATTTCGCGCTGTGACTCGATCACCGCGAAGGACTTCAGATCGGGCCACCGCTCTGGTTTATGCAGACACGCCAGTTGATCGAAGGCATAACAACGCCGCGTCTCGATTCGTCCATGATCCTTCTCCACGGTTTCGGACATTGCGTGGGATGTCCTGTCCGGCGCCACCTTGAACCGGGCAAAGAAATCGCGTAGCGAATCGGCCAGGTTCGGCTGGTTGTCCCTGAGCGCCAGGATGTAATCGGCACCACGATTGCGGATCACCTGGGCGATATTGGCTTGGGTACCCATGGCATCGAGGGTGACGATGCAGCCTTCCAGCGCCAGGGTAGCCAGGAGTTCAGGAATGGCCGTCTTTTCATTGGATTTCGCCGCCGTTGCCCGCTGCCCGAGCACCAAACCGGCACCTGCGGCAAACGCACTCACCAGATGCAGCGGCGTGGCATCCACCTTGCCTATGCGCCGATTACTCTTACCGTCGATGGCCACCACTGCATCGGCCCCCAACGCGAGAAGGATCGATCCGACCCAGCGCCAAAAGGTGGCCTCAAATTGCGTTGGATCAATTATAGTACTTCCCGTAATTAACTGGACTCTTGAATAATTTGTTCGATGGAATATTGTTGTTTGTTTTGCCATGTACGTTTGATGTTTGCCCATAGCTTTTCGATGGGGTTTAGATGCGGTGAATATGGAGGCAGGAATAGCATCCGATGCCCTGCTTCATGTATGAGTTGCATTGTTGAACGTGATCGGTGGAACGCGGCGTTGTCAGGGATGATGATGGAAGGTTGTGTTAGCTCGGGCAACAGGAAATGTTTGAGCCATTCGTTGAATAGAATGGTATTGCATGTACCTTCAAA
>WRKX01000007.1 GCA_009777925.1 Betaproteobacteria bacterium
TCGTCACCTTGTCGAGAATTCTTTCCTGCAATTATAGTGCTTTTCCTAAATAATCTTACTCTATCAACCTTCAGACATCCTATCCTGCAAGCGAGAAAGGGTAAAAATAATTACGAGAAGCACTATAAAAGCGTGGCGTGGCATTGCTACACGCTATGCCAAAAAGATGGCTTCCTTTCTGGCAGCGGTGCAGATCAGATGTATCGCAATTTGGGCAAACATCTATTGACGACACGCTCTAGTTTCCGGCGCTACCGGGAGCGATGTTCCCAAAAAGGTGTTCATGCGCCAAATCAACCAGCGCGTTAATCCAGGCGACGGATTCGTTAAGAGCGGGAATGTAATTAAATTCCGCGCCTTCTACTTTGCAAGCCCGCAAAAAGACGCTTTTGCCCGCCAGCGCGATTTCTTCCAGAGTTTCCAGGCAGTCGGCGGCAAAGCCGGGACAAAACACATCAACGCGCCGCACTCCCTCCCCGGCCAATTCGCGCAACACGGAAAATGTATCCGGCTTCAGCCAGGCTTCCCGGCCAAAACGGGACTGGAAACTCACCCGGCAAATCTCTTCATCCAGTCCCAGACGCTCGGCAAGCTGTCTGGCAGTCTGCAAACACTCATCATAATACGGATCACCCAGAACCCTGCTCTTTTCCGGCATACCATGAAAACTTAAAAGCAGTCTGCCATCCGGCGGCAAAAAACCCCGCTCCGCCCAATGGCTGCGAACACTTTCTTCCAATGCGGCCAGATAAGCAGGATGTGCCGGAAAACTGCGGATAACGCGCAATTCCGGCTGGTTGCGGCAAGCCGAAAACCAGGCGCCCACTGCATCTAACGCAGAAGCGGTTGTACTCGCAGAATACTGGGGATAAAGGGGCAGTACCAGCAAACGCTCAATGCCCTCTGCCTGCATCCGCGTAAGAACATCGGCAATGGCAGGCTGGCCATAGCGCATCGCCCAAAAGACAGAAACGGGCAGGCCGCGTACCGAGAGCGTCTCCCGCAACCCTTCCGCCTGCAAGCGCGTATGCTCGCGTAGCGGCGAATCACGCCCCCAGATCAGCGCGTATTTGGCAGCAGAGCGGCGCGCGCGCCAGGGCAGAATGACGCCATGCAAAATCAGACGCCAAAAGAAACGGGAGAACAAACCATCGCGCTCCACCACCCTGTTGTCCAGCAAAAATTCCTTCAGATAACGGCGAATGGCAGCAGGCGTGGGCGCGTCCGGCGTACCCAGATTAATCAGAAGAACGCCATACCGAGACATAAATTCAGGATTGACTTAGCGAAAGGGAGGAAGACAGCAGACGGGCAGTGACATCCACAATGGGAATAACGCGCTCATAAGCCATCCTTGTAGGGCCGATCACGCCCAACGAACCAACAATCTGCCCATTGATCTCATAAGGCGCGGTCACGACACTGCATTCATCAAGCGGCGCCAGCCCGGACTCGCCGCCAATGAAAATCTGAATACCGTCGGCATGACAGGAATGTTCCAGCAAACTCATCAGGCCGGAACGCTGCTCAAACAGATCAAACAACTCGCGCAAGCGCCCCATGTTGGAAGCAAGATCAGCCGCATCCAACAGGTTTCTTTCCCCGGAAATCACACACGCTTGCTGCTCCGTGGACAACGCTTCGCTGCTGGCTTCCATTGCCGCTGCCATCAACGCCTGCAAATCGCTGTGCAGACGTTTCAGTTCTTCCCGCACCCGCTGATGCGCCTGTTCCAGTTCCAGCCCGGCGCAATACTGGTTGAGATAATTGCCTGCTTCGACCAGTTCCGCAGCTAAATAGTCCCTTGATGTCAACAGGATTCGGTTCTGTACATCGCCATCGTTGCTGACCAGAATGAGAAGAATACGTCTCTCGGAAAGGCGCAAAAACTCAATCTGGCGAATCTTCGGCGTAGCGCGACGCGGAAGCGTCACGATCCCCGCAAAATGAGTCAGTTGCGAGAGCAAACGCGAGGCGCTGACCAGCAGTTGTTGCGGCTGATCCGGGCGTAGCGAACCGCCCATTTCGGCAATCTCCTCTTCATTGGGCGGGCGCATGGTCAACAGATTGTCGACAAACAGGCGATAGCCGCGCGGCGTAGGAATACGCCCCGCCGAAGTATGGGGACTGGCGACAAAACCCGCTTCTTCCAGATCCGCCATGACGTTACGGATGGTGGCCGGAGAAAGCTCCAGACCGGAAAAGCGGGAAAGCGAACGCGATCCGACCGGCGCGCCATCCGCAATATAGTGTTCAATCAGCGCTTTCAGAAGGGTGCGGGAACGCTCGTCTAACAGCATGGAGGCAATACAAAATTAAAGGGGATTCAGGCATTGTGCAAACTACACTGAATCCCCTCATGGGACGGTGGTGGGTGTTGACGGGTTCGAACCGCCGACATTCGCCTTGTAAGGGCGACGCTCTACCAACTGAGCTAAACACCCGGCAGAAAAATCATTTTTTCCCGCGCTTGGCGTTGACGGCGTCCTTCAAGGTCTTGCCAGGTTTGAATTTAGGCACATTGGTCGCCGGTATGCTGAGAGGCTTGCCTGTTTGAGGATTTCTACCCTTGCGGGCAGCGCGCTTGTCAACCTGAAAAGTGCCAAAACCAACCAGAGCGATTTTGTCGCCCTTCTTCAATGTCTGGGTCACGACCGCGATAGTTGCGTCCAGAGCATCGCCGGCATCAGCCTTGGTAAGTTTCGCTTCCGCAGCGATTGCGTCAATCAATTCCGATTTGTTCACTTAGTCACCCCATGTTTTGGTTAAAAAAACAAGTGAGTCACCCCAACCTGAAGGTTGGGGCTTCCTCGCCACAAGATAAGGGAGCTTTCGGCTCCATAATCAACTGTCTCGCTTACCCCGCCATAAATGGCAGGGCTTGCGCGAGGCGCGTGGTCACAGCCCTTACCAGAACACGCTGTCGTGTCGGAAAACCTTAGGCAACGCAGACTGGCCGGGACAAATCCTACCTGAAGTAAATAAGAGCTGGCAACACGGAAAAACAATAAATTCGCTCAAATCTCCAGATTTCAATGTTTTATGATGAATTCGCCACTATGTTGTGTCGCTTCGGCCAGCGCCACGGCCTGTTCTTCCACCGCTGAATCCTGCGGCAACGACTCCGGCACGCGCTCCAGCGCCTTTTCCAGCACCTCGTCAATCCAGCGCACCGGCACGACTTCAATCCGGTTTTTGATGTTGTCGGGAATCTCGACCAAATCCTTCAGATTTTCCTGCGGAATCAGCGCAGTCTTCAGCCCGCCGCGCACAGCGGCCAGCAATTTTTCTTTCAGCCCGCCGATGGCCAGCACTTCACCGCGCAAGGTTATCTCTCCGGTCATGGCAACATCGCAACGGACAGGGATGCCCGTACAGGCCGAAACAAGCGCCGTCGTCATGGCAATGCCGGCGGAAGGCCCGTCTTTTGGCGTCGCGCCTTCCGGCACATGGACGTGAATGTCCTGCTTGTCGAAGAGATCGTCCCTGATCCCCAGCCGTCCCGCGCGGGCGCGCACGACCGAACGGGCAGCCTCTACCGACTCCTTCATCACATCGCCCAATGAGCCGGTACGCAAAATGTTGCCCTTGCCGGCAATGAGGACGCATTCTATCGTCAGCAATTCGCCGCCGACTTCCGTCCAGGCAAGACCCGTTACCTGCCCTATCTGGTTTTCCTTCTCTGCCATGCCGAAGCTGTAGCGACGCACTCCCAAAAACTTTTCCAGGTTTTTGGGATTGACCACGAGTTTGTTCGCGCGTTTTTTCATCAGTTGGGTTTTGACAACCTTGCGGCAAATCTTGGAAATTTCCCGATCCAGCCCACGCACCCCCGCCTCGCGGGTATAGTAACGGACGATTTCAAGCACCGCGCTTTCCGTGATGGACAGTTCGTTGTTCTTTACGCCGTTGTTCTTCATCTGCTTGGGCAGCAGGTAGCGCATGGCGATGTTGACCTTTTCGTCCTCGGTATAGCCGGAAAGGCGAATGACCTCCATCCGGTCGAGCAACGCCGCCGGAATGTTGAGCGTGTTGGCTGTTGCCACAAACATGATATCGGAAAGATCAAAATCCACTTCCACATAGTGATCCTGGAAGGTGTGGTTTTGTTCCGGGTCGAGCACTTCAAGCAGGGCAGAAGCAGGATCGCCGCGAAAATCCTGCCCCAGCTTGTCAACCTCATCAAGCAGGAACAGCGGGTTTCTGACGCCGCATTTGCTAAGGCTTTGCAGAATCTTGCCAGGCATGGAGCCGATATAGGTACGACGATGGCCGCGAATTTCAGCTTCATCGCGCACTCCGCCCAGAGACATGCGGATAAACTTGCGACTGGTCGACCTGGCAATGGATTGCCCCAGCGAGGTCTTGCCCACGCCCGGCGGACCGACGAGGCAGAGAATCGGCGCCTTGACCTTGTCGACCCGCTGCTGGACGGCAAGATATTCGATAATGCGCTCCTTTACCTTCTCCAGCCCGTGATGGTCGGCATCCAGAATTTTTTCCGCCGCGCGTAAATCCTTGCTGGTGCGCGTCTTCTTGCGCCAGGGCAGGGCCGCCAGCGTATCAATGTAATTACGCACTACCGTGGCTTCCGCCGACATGGGCGACATCAGGCGCAGTTTCTTCAGCTCGTTCCTGGCCTTGACAAGCCCTTCCTTGCTCATTCCCGCATCGTTGATTTTCTTTTCCATCTCTTCAAGATCAGCGCCCTCCTCGCCTTCGCCAAGTTCTTTCTGGATGGCTTTTACCTGTTCATTCAGGTAATACTCGCGCTGGGTTTTTTCCATCTGCCGCTTGACCCGCCCCCGGATGCGCCGCTCTACCTGCAAAATGTCAATTTCGGATTCCAACTGGGCAAGCAGACGTTCCAGGCGCGCCCCCACGGAGGCAAGTTCCAGAATCTCCTGTTTCCTGTCCAGGCGCATGGGAAGATGGGCCGCAATGGTATCGGCAAGCCGTCCGCCCTCTTCGATTCCGGCGATGGAGCTTAAAATCTCCGGCGGAATCTTCTTGTTCAGCTTCACGTACTGGTCAAACTGCGCCATTACCGTGCGGCGCATGGCTTCCTGCTCGTAATCCTTTTCACCCATATCAGGCATCAGGGAAATATCCGCAACGAGGATGTTGTCGGTAATTCTCGCTCTCTTGATGAATACCCGCTGCGTGCCTTCCACCAGAACCTTGACCGTGCCATCCTGCAATTTGAGCATTTGCAGGACATGCGCCAGACAGCCGACGCCATACACATCCTCTATGCCTGGCTCGTTCTCGGTGGAAGTCTTTTGCGCCACCAGAACGACGGTGCGGTTGTTTTCCATCGCCAATTCCAGCGCCCGGATGGATTTTGGCCGCCCCACGAATAATGGGATCACCATATGCGGAAACACAACCACGTCGCGCAAGGGCAAAAGCGGCAGCAATATCGGTTGATTTGGGGAAAGAATGGTATGGGTCATGGGTCAGCAACTATAAATTGGACAAAGCGAAAGATAACATGGGGACGTGACGGCTATTTTCAAGCCGCCGCGCTGTATTGAGTCACCCTTGCCTGAAGACAGGGGATTCCTCGATACAATCTTGTGGAGCCTTCGGCTCCCGGTTACGTTTTGTCTCGCTTGACTCCGCCATAAATGGCGGAGATTGCGCGAGACCCGTGTTCAAATGCACTCCTGCCATTTCGTCATCCTGTTGCGAAGGTTCACGGTTTCACCGTCAATGATGAACGTGCCGTCACCAACAGCATGAAATGACCTTGTATCCGCCGGCATCGGATTGCTCCATGCCCTGACGCCCTGCAGGACAAAAAAGTTATACGCGCTCGCAAGAGCGCGATTCACCACTCGACATTCCAGATTGTACAGACACTCGGCCACCAAAGGCGCGGCAACGTCCTTCGCCGCCTGCGCGCACAGGTTGAATTCAGCAAATTTGTCCATGACCTCGCCGGAACAGTTCCCGATATCCACAACCTTTTCCAGCATTCCGGCGTGGGGGATGGCAACAACGCATTCGCCAGTTTCCACAAGAGCCGTATAGCTGAAATTCCAGGGGCCGAGGCAGATGCCGAGGGTAGGTTCAAAACCCATTGAGACATGACAGCTCAGGGTCATCAGATTGGTTTTTTTCTTGTACGCGGTGGAAATCAGGAGAACCGGCCCGGATTCGACAAACGTAAAGGCGCGATTCAGCGGAAACTCAACCTGCCGTGAAACTCTTTTTTTCGGCATACGCGCCTCCGGGAAATAGCATTGGGGGCATGGCGACTATTTTTTAAGCCGCCAGTCTCATAAGGCAAATAGTATCGGAAAATTAAGCCAATATGCTATTGAGCGTCAACGCCAAAAGCTAAGCTAAATTCGTAGGCTGGGTTGAACAATGCGAAACCCGGCATGGCAAGTCATCCACGGTTCTAAAAGCCGGGATTCCACTTCGTTCCATCCCAGCCTACGGCTCTCAAAACCACCAGTCATAGCGATCTTTGTTCTGCGAGTGGTGTTCGATATTGTCCTTCCAGTTTGTACCATCATCTTTGCCGCCGACAAAGCCGGTAAATATGATAAACACTCCACCAAAGGCGAATAATAGAGCCAGCCAAAACGGTATATCCTTCATGATTATGATTGCAGCAAACAGAAGAACGCCAAAGCTAAAACATAAAATGCGACGAAACCAAAGCCAAACGGTAGCTGCGATCCGCTCGGCGCCGGATGGCGGGCGCGTTCGATCTCGCGTGCCAAAATATAGTGGAATCGCAAGCAATATTGCGATGACAGCGATGATGAGAATGACTCTACTGTTGATTCTATCGCCATCAAGGACAATATTAAGCATGATGCCCGCAGCTACAATCCCAACAGCGGTGAGATATTCAGACTTCGACATAAGCGCTAACCCTCAATTGCCGCCGGAGACTTTTGGCTTGTCCGCATAAATCAATAGAGGGGGCGCGTCGGTGGTGATATTTTTCTCATCCACCACCACCGTCTCGACGTTTTCCATGCCGGGTAGATCAAACATGGTATCGAGCAATACATCTTCCAGAATGGAGCGCAGGCCGCGCGCCCCGGTCTTTCGCTCCGTCGCCTTCTTCGCAATGGCGGCAAGGGCTGCCGGACGCACATCCAATATCACATCTTCCAGAGCAAACAGCTTTTGATACTGCTTGACCAGGGCATTCCTGGGGGCTGAGAGAATTTCCACCAGCGCGTCTTCCTGCAGATCATGCAAGGTAGCAACGACCGGCAGACGCCCAATCAATTCAGGAATCAGGCCAAAGCGAATCAGATCATCCGGCTCCACATTCCGCATGATCTCACCCACACCGGAGCGTTCTTCCCTGCTCTTCACCAAGGCGTTAAAGCCGATGCCGCCTTTTTCGGAACGTTCCTGAATGATTTTTTCCAGTCCGTCAAAGGCTCCGCCGCAAATGAACAGAATGTTGGTCGTATCAATCTGGAGAAAATCCTGATTGGGATGCTTGCGCCCGCCCTGCGGCGGCACGGAAGCAATCGTGCCCTCAATCAGCTTCAACAACGCCTGTTGCACGCCTTCGCCGGAAACGTCGCGGGTAATCGAAGGATTTTCCGAACGACGCGAAATCTTGTCAATCTCGTCAATATAGACAATGCCCTGCTCCGCCCTGGCGACGTTGTAATCGCACTTTTGCAGGAGCTTCTGGATAATATTTTCGACATCTTCGCCGACATAACCCGCTTCGGTAAGCGTAGTAGCATCCGCCAGAATGAACGGCACATTCAGCTTGCGCGCCAGCGTTTGCGCGAGCAAGGTCTTGCCGGAACCTGTAGGGCCGATCAGGAGGATGTTGCTCTTGGACAACTCCACATCATCATCGTCCCTGCCCCTCTTGCTTTGAACGCGCAGGCGCTTGTAATGGTTATGCAGCGCCACGGCAAGAATGCGCTTGGCCTCCTGCTGGCCGATGACATAATCGTCAAGGTGAGCGGCAATTTCGCGCGGGGTCGGCAATTCCTCCGCTCCGGTATTCAGGACAGTTTTTGCTTCATCGTGCATAACGTCATTGCACAGGGCAATACATTCGTCGCAGATGAACACGGAAGGGCCGGCAATAAGCTTTTTCACCTCATGCTGGCTCTTGCTGCAAAACGAGCAATACAGCATTTTTTCCCTGCCGCCATCTTTTTTGTCCGTCATTTCTTTTCTCCGCTGAAAGCTACGCGATGGTGAGATTATTGCGCCTCTGAACGCTGCGCGAGCACCCGGTCAATCAGGCCATACTCCGCCGCTTCGGCAGCGGACAGGAAATTATCCCGATCAGTATCTTTTTCGATACGCTCAATCGGCTGCCCGGTATGCTCGGCCATGATGCGATTAAGCTTCTCGCGGATGGCAAGAATTTCCTTGGCGTGAATGGCAATATCGGAAGCCTGGCCGCGAAAACCTCCCAGCGGCTGATGGATCATCATCCGCGAATTGGGTAGCGCAAAGCGTTTCTCCTTTGCGCCCGCGCAAAGGAGAAACGCACCCATCGAAGCGGCCTGCCCCATGCAAAGCGTTGAGACATCCGGCTTGATGAACTGCATGGTGTCGTAAATGGACAACCCTGCCGTCACCGAGCCGCCCGGCGAATTAATGTAGAGGGCAATATCCTTGTCGGGGTTTTCCGCTTCCAGAAACAGCAGTTGCGCCACCACCAGATTGGCGGTTTCGTCCGTTACCGGGCCGACCAGAAAGACTACCCGCTCTTTCAGCAAGCGGGAATAAATGTCATAGGCGCGTTCACCGCGCCCGCTCTGCTCCACCACCATCGGCACCAGACCCAACCCCCTGGGCGATAAATCCGGCAGATTCAGCAGATCTGGAAAATCGTTATGCGTCATGCTGTTCTTCTCATATAGTGGGTTATTCAAATAAAGAGACCGTCAGGGAGAACGCCTTGTCACCCTCTCCCGGCGCTACACGCCACCCTCTCCCACAAGTGGGAGAGGGTGTACGTTTGCGGCATTTCAGGCATTATCCTGTATTTTCATGTCCTGCCTGTCTCTTTATCCAGAGGAATGACTATAAATGCAAAATCAGTTCGTCGGCTGATTCATCAGCGCGTCAAAGGCAATAGGCTGTTCTGTGACATTGGCGCGGGAGAGCACCCATGCCACCACGTTTTTTTCTACCGCCAGCGTTTCCGCGTCTGAAAGCCGGCTCGGGTCAGAGTAATACCACTTCACTACTTCCTGCGGGCTTTCGTAGGTTTCCGCAGCCTCTTCGATCAGTGTCCGAACCTGCTCCTTGCTCGCCTGGAGGTTTTCCTGCTGGACGATTTTCGCAAAAATGAAACCCAGCGTCACCCGGCGTTTAGCCTGTTCCATAAACCAGGCGGGCTGTACCGGATAATCCCTGGCCTTCATGCCGCGCGCTTCCATATCCTGCTCTGCCGCCCGCATCATCCTTCCTGTTTCCTGCTCGACCAGCGCCCTGGGCACAGAAATGGGATTGGCGGCGAGGAGCGCGTCCATCACCTGCGTCTGCACACGGGCTTCAAGGCGCTTTTTCACCTCGCGCTTCAGGTTGCCTTCAACCTCGGCGCGCATCTTGGTCAGGTCTCCGTCCGGAACGCCCAGCGCGCGCGCAAAATCCGCATCCACCTCCGGCAGGGAAGGCGCCATCACCTCTTTTACCTTCACCTCAAAACGCACTGCCTGCCCTGCCAGATCCCTGGCGAAATAGTCGGCGGGGAAAGTCATGTCGAAAGCCTTTTCCTCACCGGCGCTCATTCCTTCCACCGCTTCTTCGAACGCGGGCAGCATCATACCCCGCCCCAGAACGAACGGATAATCATTCGCCTCGCCACCCTGAAATGGCTTGTCGTCCTTTTTACCGAGAAAATCGACGACTACCCGGTCTTCCCTGGCTGCCGGACGCTCTGCAGCGGCATAACGAACCCGTTGCTTGCGGAAAATTTCAATCGTTTGGTCAACCTCGGCTTCTCCGATTTCCAAAGTATGGCGTTCGATTGTCGCGCCCGCCAAATCCCCCAGCGTAAATTCGGGATAAACCTCAAACACGGCGGAAAATGCCAGTTCGCTCTCTCTGTTCGCTTCCGGTTTCTCTTTGATATGGGGAAGAGCGACGACATTGAGGTTCTGCGCCGTCACGGCCTTGTGGAAGTCTTTTTGCAACGCTTCGGAGAGCGCCTCATGCCGCGCTCTTTCGCCAAACTGCTGCCGCAAGATGGACAGAGGCGCCTTGCCGGGACGAAAGCCGGGAATTTTCGCGTTCTTTCCCATGCGCCTGATGCGCTCATCGGTCGCGCGTGTGAGTTCGGCGCGGTCAATGAAAAGTTCCAGACTGCGTTCCAGAGGGTTAGAGGTTGAAACGATGTTTTCCATGAAAAATCCTTAGAACA
Organism: Betaproteobacteria bacterium; assembly: GCA_009777925.1. Lineage (GTDB taxonomy): Bacteria > Pseudomonadota > Gammaproteobacteria > Burkholderiales > Rhodocyclaceae > Azovibrio. Next base: position 10,382 of record WRKX01000007.1, read on the forward strand.
AACGCCGTTCGTTGAACGACGCCAAAGAGCAAAACGGTTCGGATGCGGTATGACCAAAACACGGCAAGCCACGCCGCGTTAAAAGGGCGAAGTATACTGCCTGCAAGCGCCATTTTTGACAAGCGAAGCATGGCGATTCATTTTGTTTTGTTAAAATGTCGGCCTTTGCGCGGGTGGCGGAATTGGTAGACGCACTGGATTTAGGTTCCAGCGCCGCAAGGTGTGCGGGTTCGAGTCCCGCCTCGCGCAGTCCAGAAAATCATAATCAGGTAAGGCATTATGGAAACGTCTTTCCCTTCCCCGCTCCCCTCGCCATCATCGGAACATAAGCCGCTGAACCTGAAGAAATACTGGATTCTCACATCTCTGGCAACGTTCATTATCCTGCCGCTATGGTTGAACTCCAGTTTGCTTCTGCTGGAAATAGCTTCCGAAATGGCTTCCGGCAGGATTACCTTGTTTCTGCCAGCTCTCCTTCTTTTGTTCGCCTTGCCATATGCCATTTACAGATTCGGGAAAAAAGCCACGCTGCCGGAGACTTTCCTGTCGCGCTACGCGCCGTTCATCGCGCCCATCCTGTTTACCCTCGTAGTCTGGCTGCTCATTGCTTTTATTACCGGAGGAGACCTTTCCAAAGGCAATTTAGTGCTGGTGATCGTCTTCATGCCTTTTTTCATACCCATCTTTTACTTTGCGTTCACAGGCAAGTTGTGGCTTATCCCCGTCTTAATCACCATTGCTTACCTGTTTTTTATGGCATGTTTTGCCATTGGAACATGGCGAGGCAAGCGCTTTGCGACACTGGAAAACAAAAAGGCGTTGCGCGCGCTGGCGCTCATCCTGATTCTTGCCTCTACCGCTACGGTACAAGGCTTTGTGCACTATCACAGCGTTTTGCGCCCCGATCCTGATTACCCGGGATTGCAGGAAGGATTGCAGCAATGGGATTATTATTATCTCTTCAGCGCTCGCCCCAGAGGCAACCCCAGGCTGGTTTCCCCCAAAACACCGCCGTCGCTGCAGATTGACCGTGACTACCCGCAACTGGACGGCGCGGAGGCTCTGATCCCGATTTATGCCGCCGCTGCGAAAGCAATCTATCTACGGGGTAACGAAGGCGACGAAGATGTCCGTAAAGCTGCCGTGAAGTTCAGTAATGGGTCGCCCGCCGTATACAAGGCGCTAATTGACGGCAATGCGGACATGATCTTTGCTCTTGCGCCTTCCGCAGAACAGGTAAAAGAAGCTGCCGAACAAGGGCTTACCTTCACAGTGACCCCCATTGCCAAGGAAGCCTTTGTGTTTCTGGTCAATGAAGATAATCCTGTGACAAATTTGCGCGTTGAGCAAATCCGCGCCATCTACAGCGGTAAGATAAATAACTGGCAGGAAGTGGGCGGGCAACCCGGAAAAATAATGGCCTTTCAGCGCAACGAAGGCTCAGGCAGCCAGACCGCCATGCTACGGAACGTCATGGGCGATACGCCAATGCGAAAGCCGCTCAAAGAAGAATTTCATGGCGACATGGGCGGGCTTGTCCGTGACGTTGCCGCATATCGCAACATGGATCACGCAATAGGCTATTCATTCCGCTATTACGCCACAGTCATGACTGAAATTCCCGGTATTCGCCTCCTGGCGATTGACGGCATTGCCCCGACTCTGGAAAACATCCGTAACGGCATTTATCCCTTCACCGACGAGTTTTGCATCGTGACCGCCCGCCCGCTCTCCGAAAACGCCCAAAAACTGCTGGACTGGTTCTTGAGCAACGAAGGGCAACAACTCATAGAGGATGTCGGCTATACGCCGCTCAAGAATGACTGACCTGCTCCCATTCCACCAAAATCTGACTGGCGCGCTTGCGATTGGTACTATTATTCAGTACCATTAAACTATGCGACGAAAGTACACAAAAACTCTCGCGCTGATTTTTTCCCGATCGAATCCAGGCAGCGTTCCATGGCGAGACATTGAAGCGCTGTTCATTGAACTTGGCGCAGAAATCAGCGAACGCGAGGGATCACGTATCGGCGTCCGGCTTTTTGGCGAGCGGCGCGTTTTCCATCGCCCGCACCCATCGCCCATGACCGACAAAGGCGCGATTGCCTCAATCAAAAAATGGCTCGAAGAACACGGGGTAAAACCATGAACAATTTGATGACCATAAATGGACAACAAGCCGCTATCTCCTTTGACCCGGAAATCAACCTGTTTCGCGGCGAATTCGTGGGGCTTGCGAACGGCGGCGCGGATTTTTATGCCGCCGATGTGGATGGATTGCGCCGCGAGGGTGAAATCTCTTTGCACGTCTATCTCGATATGTGCAGGGAAGATGGAGTTAATCCTTTCCGTGCTTTCTCCGGCAAGTTCAATGTTCGTGTTCCACCCGCGCTGCATGCGGCGTGTACTGCGGCAGCGGTATCGTCCGGGAAAAGCCTCAACCAATGGATTACGGAAACGCTCGAAGCAGCGGCTGCATGACGACCGAGAATTATCACAACTGCGGATTCAGCCTTTCCCTGCTTGTTTGCAGTTTGTTCAGGGCGTTCAGGTAAGCCTTGGCGGAAGCGATCACAATATCGGTATCCGCGCCCTGTCCGTTTACGATGTGCTCATCCCGCGCCAGACGAACAGTAACCTCGCCCTGCGCGTCCGTGCCGGTTGTGATGGCATTGACCGAGTACAAAAGCAATTTGGCCCCGCTTTGCGCGATTTCTTCAATGGCCTTGAAAACAGCGTCGACAGGACCGGAGCCATCGGCCTCGCCCGTCTTTTCTTCTCCGCCCACACCCAAAATAACGCGAGCATGGGGTATTTCCCCAGTCTCGGAAGAAACAAGCGAATAACCGAGTTTGTAATAATCCTGTTCGGGCGCGACTTCAGGACGCGCCAATGCCTGCAAGTCTTCGTCAAAAATTTCATGCTTTTTGTCGGCAAGTTCCTTGAAGCGGGTAAATGCAGCGTTCAACGCCTCTTCACTCTCCAGAACCACGCCAAGCTCGGATAACCGCTTCTTGAAGGCATTGCGCCCCGAATGCTTGCCGAGCACAAGTTTGTTTTCCTTCCAGCCCACATCCTCCGCCCGCATGATTTCGTAAGTCTCCCGATGCTTCAAGACTCCATCCTGATGAATACCGGCTTCGTGCGCGAAAGCGTTGGCTCCGACAATCGCCTTGTTAGGCTGTACCGGATAGCCGGTGATCTGCGAAACAAGCCGGGAAGCAGGCACGATCTGGGTCGTATCCAGAGCGATTTCCACAGGAAAAATATCAGGACGGGTACGCACCGCCATGACGATCTCTTCCAGAGCGGCATTGCCCGCCCGTTCCCCCAGGCCGTTGATGGTGCATTCCACCTGCCGCGCCCCGGCTTCGATTGCCGCCAGCGAATTGGCAACGGCCAGACCAAGGTCATTATGACAATGTACCGACCAGATCACCTTGTCGGAATTGGGGATTCGCTCGATCAATTGGGCAAGGGTGTGGGAAAATTGTCTCGGCATATTGTAGCCGACCGTATCCGGGACATTGATGGTTGTAGCGCCGGCGCTGATTACCGCCTCAAAAATCCGGCAAAGAAAATCAAGTTCGGAGCGTCCCGCATCCTCGGCGGAAAACTCCACATCGTCGGTATATCGCCGCGCCCAGCCGACCGCCTTGACCGCCTGTTCAAGCACATCATCCGGCATCATATTCAGCTTCTTTTCCATGTGAATTGGACTGGTGGCGATAAAGGTATGAATGCGTTTTCGGGCGGCAGGGGCAATTGCCTCCCCCGCCCGCGTAATATCCGCCTCATTGGCGCGCGCCAGCGAGCAAACCGTAGACTCCCGGATATTTTCGGAAACCAGACGAATGGCCTCAAAATCGCCATCCGAAGCGGCGGCAAACCCCGCTTCAATGACATCCACCCGCATTTTTTCCAGTTGCCGCGCAATACGCAGTTTTTCCTCTTTGTTCATGGAAGCGCCGGGGCTTTGTTCGCCGTCGCGCAAGGTCGTATCGAATACAATCAATGAGGGTTTCATAAAAAACTCCTAAATCAAAAGCGGATGCCGGGATAAGCCCCTGGCAATCCGCCATTTCCAGCCGGATGGCAACTTGCCAGCCAGCGCGAGGGCGGCTGCCTCGTCAGGACATTCGGCAAACACGGTAGCGCCTGAGCCGCTCATCCTGCCTCTCCCCGCATGGGCGCGAAGCCAGGAAAGATATTCGCCAATGACAGGATACAGAGCCGTGGCGACCGGTTCAAGGTCATTGCGCCCGAAGTTGTGTCCCACGTTGTGTTCCATACTCGCTTGCCAATCCGCAAGCCGCATTACCGGCGTATCCCGGCGCAGGCCTGGCGCGCGAAAAACAGCGGCAGTATCGGCTGCAACCGGGGGAAAGAGCAACAAATACCAGCTTGTCGGCAAGGCAACCGGAGTCAATCTTTCACCCACACCTTCCGCAAAAGCGTTTTGCCCGCGGATAAACACCGGCACATCCGCGCCCAGATTAAGCCCCAACGCCTGTAATTCAGGGCTGGAAAGGCCGGTTTGCCAGAGATGATTCAAGGCAAGCAAGGTTGTAGCGGCGTCTGAACTGCCGCCGCCCAGTCCGCCGCCCGACGGCAGGCGTTTTTCCAGGCGGATGGAAACTCCGTCATGGACGCCGGTTTGTTCCCGCAACAAACGCGCGGCGCGAACCGCCAGATTTCTTTCCGCCGGGATATTGGCTAAAGGCGTTTCCAGAATGATTTTTCCATCGTCGCGTGGCAAAAAGGCAAGACTGTCGGCAAAGTCAATGAAGCGAAACAGGGTTTGCAACAGATGATAACCGTCCGCGCGACAACCGATGACATGCAGGAAAAGATTGAGTTTTGCCGGCGCGGGAAGCGCCTTGCCCCAAAGAGGCGTCTCTAACATCACGGAATGTCCCAACGCTCAATGGCAAGTTTCAGCCGGAACTCTTCAAGGCTGGCTTCCAGTTGCGAAGGCAGACGATCAGCATCGTTTGCGTAACGATAAGTCAACAGCCAGCCGGACTCGCGCGCGCGTTTAAGGCGGCCTGAAGCATCATATTCAACAATCGCGCCGGGGCCGGTACGCGCCCGCGCCCAGGCAGCCAATTCGGCAAGCGGCAGGAGAAACCCGACTTTATCCTCCAGCGCCTCGTTCCCGATAAACTCCTCCTTCCCGCCCTGCTCAAGCATAAAGCCTCCGTCAGGCTGGCTTACCAGGCGTGCTATGCCCTGTCCGAACGGGTCGGAAAGCAGCCATTCATCACGCCCCGCTTCGTGCCGCCAGAACAAGCGCCCGAAAAATTGTCCGGGAGTGTCCGCGCCTCTCTCACTAGCAAGCGTCAAACTGAAACGGGCGTCCAGGGTAAATACCTCCCCGCCTGTGGCAGACAGAGCAAACGGCGCGACAGGAAGAGTATTGTCAGGCATCGTGGAAAGGCTACAGGCCGAAAGTAAAACCGCCAACGATAAAAATGTGCCAAAAAATCTCCAGATCATGGCTTGAGACGTTGCTGTGTTTCTTTCAATACCGCGTGCTCAGGCGATTTTTCGCTCTCTTTCTGCCAAATCTCCTCTGCTTCATCACGCCGCCCCAGTCGCCAGAGCACTTCGCCAAGATGGGCGGCGATTTCTGGGTCTTTCATCCGGGCATAAGCCTCTTCCAGCGCCGTGAGCGCCTCAGGCAATTTTCCCTGCCGGTAAAGCACCCAGCCAAGACTATCCAGAATATGCGGGCTGCCGGGCGAAAGTTTAAGCGCCTTCTCAATAAGGGTGCGCGCTTCGGAAAGGCGCACATTGCGGTCGGCAAACGCATAACCCAGCGCGTTATATGCTTCGGCATTCTCCGGTTGCAGGCTGATCAAGCGGCGCAGATGCTTTTCCGACTCATCCCAAAGTTTCAGCTTTTCCGCCGCCAGAGCGGCATCATAGAGAAACCCCGGATGGTCGGGAAATTCTTTCAGGGCGGCAATCAGCGCCGCGTGGCATTCCACATGCCGCCCGCTCTCGCATAACAACTGCGCTTCAAGCTGCTTTAGTCCTATCTGTTCTTCCTCTGTTCTGGCCTCGCTCTCCAGGACAACGCGCCGGGCAGACGCTAAATCATCCTGCATCAGCATCCTGGCAAGGCGGATTCTGGCGGCAAAATAAGAAGAGAAGCCGTAAGAGACCTTTTCGTAATGCTGCCGCGCCAATTCCTTGTTGCCCGTCGTTTCCTCTATCTGCGCGAGCAGAAAATGCGCCATGTCGCCGCTTACGGGCAGGGAAAGAATATGATTTAACAACTGACGCGCGGACTCCGTATCGTTAGCCTGCATGGCAAGCATCGCGGCGGAATAGAGCACAGCCGGATTGTCGGGATGATCCATGAGCAGACGATCAAAATGCTGGCGCGCAGAGGTCTCCTTACCGGAAAGAATCAACAGCCGCGCCAACTGCATTCTGATGCCGCTGTTGTCCGGAAACCTTTTCAGGAACTTTTCCATTAGCTCCAGATGCGCGTCAACCTCTGCCTGGGTGACTTTCTGTTTGTTCGCAATGTCTCGCGCCAACCAGTCGGAACGCATGAGAAGCGGCAACTCCCAATCCGGTTTCAACGCATAGGCGCGTAAAAGAGCCTCTTCTGCCGCCGCTTTTTCCCCTGCCTGATCGGCTGCCGCCGCCAGGACGAATTGCGCGGTGGCAAGATCAGGATAACGCGCGGCAAGACGGGAAATAAGCGTATGGAACAGAGACTTGTCCGTATTGCGATCCAGTATGCGCATGAGCCGTAAAAAATTACTCTCCCGCTGCGACGGATAACTCTCCAGCAAAAACAGAATCGGCTCTTCCATCTCCAGGATGCGCCCCGCGCCCATGAAAATCTCTGCTTGCGCCAGGGCAAAACGGACAGGATCAGGATCGCCATTCGCTTGCCAGAGAGCAAGCAACTCCAGTCCCCATTCAAAATCGCCCAGCGCGCGGGCAATCTGAATTGCGCGTTCAAGGATGTCCGCCTTGGGCATGCGCCGCGCCAGATCGCGGTAAGCCAGCGCGGCCAGCGGCAAATCCTGGCGCGTCAGCGCCATTTCGCCAACCAGAATTTCGTAACTGGTTTGCGCATCCATAGGCACTTCAGCGGAAGCGGGCATATCCCTGGCAGACAGGGCCTCCGGGCTATCCGTCGGCACGTCTGAAGCGCCCTCCTCCGAAGTATCAAACAACCTCTCTTCGGCATGGGCAGAGAAGGCAACAAGGCATAGCGCCAGCAAACAACAGCGCAAAAAACGCCGCAACGGACGCGAAAAATTGAACGAAGACATGAAAGCGGCCACAAAAAAACCAAAGGGAATTGATGATATTGCGCTTTGCCTTCCCTAACAAGGGAAGATGTCAGGCTATGGCGATTTCCCCAAATTCCAATACCGACGCTTTGCCGTACTAAGCACGGGGTCAAAGGCTCGCGCAAGCTGCGGCTGCTCCGCCCTACCCGCGTCGCCGCATAAAATCCGCCATAAACAGCAGCAATGCTTCCACGCCCTGCACGGGCATGGCATTGTAAATGGAAGCGCGGATGCCACCGACGGACTTGTGTCCCTCCAGGCCCATGAATCCCGCCGCTTCCGCTTCGCGGACGAATTCCGCCTCCAGTTCCGGGGTCAGGAGATTGAAAGGCACATTCATGTTCGAGCGGCAGGAGATTGCTACATGATTCCGGTAAAACCCCTGGCTCGCGTCAATGGCAGCGTAGAGTTTCATAGCCTTGACACGGTTGATTGCCGCCATGCCGGTCAGGCCGCCCTGCTCCTTCAGCCACCGAAAGACCAGTCCGGCCAGATAAACCGCAAAGGTCGCTGGCGTATTGAGCATGGAATCGTTTTCCGCCTGCATCTTGTAACTGATCGGGGCAGGCACATTGTTTGCCGCGCGCGCGCAAAGGTCTTCCCTGATGATAACGAGCGTAAGACCGGAGGGGCCGATATTTTTCTGCGCCCCGGCATAAATAAGGCCATAGCGGGCGACATCAAGAGGACGGGAGAGGATGCTCGAACTCATGTCCGCAATGACCGGCACAACGGACGGCAGAGCTCCATCCAGCCAGGCGTCGTCATGAATTGCAACGCCATGAATCGTCTCATTGCCGCACAGATGCAGATAGGCCGCCTTTTCGTTCAGAGCGATAGCCTCCGGCTCTGGCAGGCGGGTAAAGCCCGAAGCGGGCGCGTTTTTATCTTCCATATTCGCCGCAAGGCAAAGTTTGCCGGCAAGCGGGAGTTTTCCCGCGTCCGCAAAGGCTTTTTTCGACCAGGCTCCGGTTATTAGATAGTCGGCGCTTGCGTCCGCAGCCAGCAAATTTAGGGGAATGGCCGCAAATTGCAGGGTTGCGCCGCCCTGCAGGAACAACACCCGGTAATGCGCGGGAATTACGAGCAACTCGCGCACATCGGCCTCGGCCTCTTTAATCACCTCGGTAAAATGCTTACCGCGATGACTGACCTCCATGATGCCCGCGCCAATGCCGTGCCAGTCGAGCAATTCTTCTTTCGCCTGTTGCAATACAACTTCCGGCAAAGCGGCAGGACCGGCGCTGAAATTCCAGATTCGAGACATGGGAAACTCCTTTTATATTCTGGATTCCCGCCTTAGCGGGAATGATGAGTAGGTTGAAGAGGTGCAGGTTGGCGGTGAATCGCGGTAGGGACGCTTATTACTGGGCGCCCCCCGCACAGAACCGTACTTGCCCAATTAAGGCATACGGCTCCCACCCTGGGTGAGTGACGGAAAATCGTTGATGCAATTTGCCGTATGCGCTCCAGCGCCTGTGTCACGCTTACCCAGCTCTGTGTCTGGTGCGTGCTTTGCTGCAACACATTCCCCCTGGCCCCCGCCCCTGGCTCCATCAACTCCTTAGCGGTTTGAACCGCTTCGTTCGCCGACTTCATAGCTACTATGGCGGGGTCTGACTTCCCGGTTTCGTGCATCATCGGCTACGGCTCCTCACCTTCCCGATGCGGACCGCCCTTTCACAGCGGCCAAAACTGGGATCTCCCGGTTCCCGTACAAGGAGCTTACGCACATGCCAGGGTCTATGACCGCATCGGGAGCGACACACACTCGCTGTAACGCGCCTGTCGCTGTTGCCTTCCGTGCTACGCAAACGTCGGCTACCCAGGGTGAGATTCTTTCGCAGCTCAATGGCTGGCCTATGCACACCTCTGCCGACGCTTCGCACTCGTCCTTACGAACGAATACGCACGGCTTGAGGTCGGTGTGGTTAGCTACTCCTTCATCGTAATGGACTTTCACCATCTACTCCTTGCCGGTCTCACGGCGCACGCAGAGCGTAATCCCAGCGTTTTCCAGCGTTTTGGGCTTTTGATGATACTTGAAGCTGGGATTCCGTTTCACTCCATCCCAGCCTACCGCGCTGCGCTGGTACAAAGGATGCTGCCCAGAAACACTTTGCATCTGTATAAATCTGTGTAGTACGGCGAGGAAATCAGTTTTTTTGAGTAAAATCCGCCTCGCGTAAAAAACATAGGCAAACAATCATGCACATCTATATTCTCGGTATCTGCGGCACTTTCATGGGCGGCTTGGCGCAACTTGCGCGGGAAGCCGGGCATCGGGTCAGTGGTTGCGACGAAAAAACCTATCCGCCCATGAGCGACCAGTTGCTTGCCGCAGGGATTGAACTCAGCAAAGGCTATGACCCGGAACAGATCCGCCTGAAGCCTGACCTTTTCGTCATCGGCAATGCCATATCGCGCGGCAACCCGCTTCTGGAAGCCATACTTGACCGGGATTTGCCCTACACCTCCGGGCCACAATGGCTTGCCGAACACATCCTGCGAGGGCGCTGGGTGCTGGGCGTTGCCGGAACGCACGGTAAAACGACAACGGCCGCCATGCTTGCTTGGATTCTGGAAGACGCCGGTCTTTGCCCCGGCTTTTTGATCGGCGGCGTGCCGCTTAATTTTGCTGTTTCCGCCCGCCTTGGCAAAGCTCCTTTTTTCGTGATCGAGGCGGACGAATACGACACCGCGTTCTCCGACAAACGCTCCAAGTTCATCCACTATCGCCCCAAGACCCTGATTCTCAACAATCTCGAATTCGATCATGCGGACATCTTCAGCGATCTTGCCGCCATCGAGCGACAATTCCATCATTTAATCCGCACCCTGCCCGCTTCCGGCCTGATTGTCTCCAATCGCCATGACGCATCTCTGGAGCGTGTGCTGGCAGAAGGCTTATGGACTCCGGTTGAATATTTCGACGACCCAAAAGGTATTCACCTGACAGGCGATGATACCGACGGCAGCCTGATTCTGCATGATGGAAAAGCTACTGTAGCCCGCGCAAACTGGCCGCTTGCCGGCGAACACAACCGCAAAAACGCGGCGGCGGCGCTGCTTGCGGCGCGTCATGCCGGGGTGTCGCTTCAGGACGGCCTGGCTGCCCTTGCCCGTTTTCAGAATGTGAAACGGCGACTGGAAGTCTGCGGCGAAGCGGCGGGCGTCACTGTTTACGACGATTTTGCCCACCACCCTACCGCGATTGCCACAACCATCGCGGGACTACGCCGAAAAGTCGGTAACGCCCGCATTCTCGCCGTGCTGGAACCGCGCTCCAATACCATGAAGCTGGGCATAATGAAGGAGCAACTCGCTGCCAGTCTGGAAGCCGCCGACCTGGTGTTTTGCCATGCGGCAAATTTGGACTGGAACGCCGCCGCCGCGCTCCTCCCGCTCGGCGCGCGTGTCAAAATCAGCGACGATCTGGACAACCTGCTTGTCTGTATTGTCGCGGCAGCGAAAACAGGCGATCACGTTCTCATCATGAGCAACGGCAGTTTTGGCGGCATTCATGCACGATTGCTTGCCGCTTTGGAAAAAATGCCCGCAAAACCAGCCCGATGACGCGCCTGCCTTGTCGAATCCTTTGCCTGAAAAACCATGCGGTAACATGAAATTCAGGTACAATAGTTTGCATTTTTTAACCCTTGGAGAACTTTCATGAGCGAACCTGAAAGTACTGCCACTGCGTCTGCTCCTACGGCAGATGACCGGAACATTGCCATGCTGGCGCACCTGCTTGGCATTTTCACTTATTTCATCGGCAGTCTGATAATCTGGCTGGTTCACAAAGACAAGCCGGAAAAGGCTTTTGTCAGCGCACAGGCCAAAGAAGCCCTGAATTTCCAAATCACCATGCTCCTGGCTTACTTTGTCTCAGGATTGCTTGTCTTTGTTCTGATTGGCTTTCTTCTGATCTTTATTGTCTTCATCGTTGACATCGTGTTTTGTATTGTGGCCGCCATCTCTGTCAGCAGCGGCAACAATTATCGCTATCCCATAGTGATTCGCCTGCTCCAATAGATCGATGCCCCGCCTCGCGCAGAACGTAAAAAACGGAGTTCCGTACATATGCGGAACTCCGTTTTGGTTTTCTGGTCGGGGCGGCGGGATTCGAACTCGCGACCCCTTGCACCCCATGCAAGTGCGCTACCAGGCTGCGCCACGCCCCGACGAACCGCGCATTATATACGAACTCGCCCAACGCTTCGCAAGGAACTTTTGCAAATAACTTTGCCATAGCCGCGCAACAGAATAACGATTCAGGCAGGATATGCACGGTAAAATGCCGGTTATTCCCAGCATTTCCAAAGGAGAATCCCATGATAGATACCCCGGTTTCCCTTCCTGAAGGCCAGCCTGCCTTGCGCCTGGTTCCCATGCCGAAGGACGAAAACATGTTCGGCGACATCTTCGGTGGCTGGATCATGGCGCATGTAGACATCGCCGGAGGCGTCGAAGCCATGCGCCGGGCGCATGGTCGTGTCGCCACGGTCGCGGTCAATTCCTTCCATTTCAAGCAGCCGGTTTCTTCCGGGGATGTGGTGAGCTTTTACGCGCATACCGTCGCGGTCGGAAAAACCTCGCTGACGGTAGCGGTGGAAGTCTTCGCGGAACGGCATCCGCAAAACCCGGTTATGGTCAAGGTAACGGAAGCAACACTCACCTATGTCGCCATTGACGAGACGGGAAACAAACGCGACGTATCGCCGAAAAGTGCGTAAAATCGCCTTGTTTTTCCGTAACTTACGCCGCTTTTGAATGAACTGGACGGTGCATCTCCCGTGGCGGGAAATTCTGCTGACCCTGATTCTGGGCATCGTTCTATACATGCTCTGGCTCGTCTGGAAAATGCGGGGGTTAAGCCGGGTCAAACCGCAGCCGCCGCCCGCACCGGCGCAAACGGCGCGCGATGAGCCTACCCTGACCAACACCGCGCCCGCATTCCCCAAAAGCGCCGCCGTGGGAGAAAACAACGAATTGCCGCTCGTCTATCCTCTTCCCCCTCTATCTCCTCGCCACGCAGAGCGTCCTTCCCCCTTGTCCAGAGCTCATGAAGGAGAAATCATGCACAAGACTCTCATGGACGGCATGAGCAGAGAATTGAAAGAACTCCGGCAGGAGGTGGCAATTCTGCGCGACTCTTTTGCCCTGCTCCGCGATGAAATGGAAATGCTGCGCAACAGCCTGCAAAACACCCAGGTCGCGCAAAATGCCTCGCCGCTTTACAAGGAAGCCATGCAGATGGCCATTCTGGGACATGACGCGCTAACCATCTCCGAACGCTGCGGCATTTCCCGCGCGGAAGCCGATCTGGTCGTGTCTCTGATAAAAAACGGGAAACCGCAATGAGCGCAGCTTCGCCCAATTCGCCTGCCAGCGCCGACCATGAAACCGAACAACGGAACGTCATTGTCCGCCGTTTGACCATAGCAGCCATTATGATACTAGGCTTACTCGGCCTGCTTACCCTGTTCGACGCTTTCAGCACGCCGCCAGAGGAAAACGAAGCGCCGCCTTACCCTGATGTCGTGCCTGTGCCGCCCAAACGCCAGATTGTTCAGCCCGTAACCCCACCCCCGACTGAAGAACCCAAGGAACAAGTAGAAGAACCTGCCTTGCCGGAACCACTGCCCGAGGAAAGCACACTCGCGCCGGAAATGCCGCCTGAGCCGCCATCGCCTCCGGTCGCCGAAGCGCCAGCCCCGCCGCCCGCTGCGCAGACTGCCCCGCCAGATCGTCCGGCGACAACGACGCGCCCCGCTGCCATGCCGCCTACCCAGTCCGTCAGTTCATCCCCGCTGCCCCAGACGCCCGGCGTCGTCGCGCCGGAATTTACCGCGCCCCTGCCACCTGCCGAATCGCCGCCGCCGCAACCCGCGCAATCTGTACAGCCGCCGGAAGTGTCTCCTGTCCGTCCCCAGCCTGCGCCGCCGCGCCCTGCGCCCGGATTTGTCGTGCAGGCAGGCGTTTTTACCAATTTTCAACGCGCCGAGGAAATCCACGCCAAGCTCACCCTGCACGGCATTCCTTCCACTCTGGAAACCCGCGTCCAGGTAGGCCCTTTCAAAACTCAGGCTGAAGCCGAGGCTGCTTACAAAAAAATACGCGCGCTGGGCATCGAAGGCGTCATTCTGCCGCCTGCCCGTTCCCGTCCGTAGAGTCGCATGTCCCTGCCTGATACATACAGAGGCTCGCCTGGCGGCGCGTTCGCCCATGCCTTTGCCGCCCAATGCCGCAGATGGGCCAATGCCAGGGGCAAAGACGCTGCCTGGCAGGCAGGTTATCGGCTCGCGCTGGCAGAGCAGGAGGGCAAAACCTGCATAGAACTTACGGCAGCGGAAACGCTGGCGCTCTCTCTGTCCGGCCTTTTGGCAACAGAAGACGATAGCGGCAAGCCGCTCATCCTTGACCAATCCGGCAGACTTTATTTAGCTCGCTATTTTAGTGCCGAAAAGGAACTGGCCGCCTCTCTCGCCGCCCGCAATCGCGCCCTGCCTCTTGCTTCGCAGAGCGCGGCGCGCGCCATGCTGGCGCAACTTTTCCCCAACGCCGAACATGAGGCGCAGCGGCAAGCCGTCACGCTCGCGCTCTCCCGGCAGCTTGTCATTCTCTCCGGCGGCCCGGGCACAGGCAAAACCCACAGCATCGCCCGCCTGCTCGCCTGTCTGCTTGCTGAAACCCCTGGCCTTCGCATTGCGCTCGCCGCTCCCACCGGCAAGGCGGCCGCGCGTATGCAGGAATCGCTCGCCCAGGCTGCCGCAACATTGCCTCCCGCAATCAGGGCGCTGCTGCCGACAGAAACCTTTACCCTGCATCGGCTGCTCGGCATTTCTGCCGACGGCCTTTCTCCCCGTTACCACTCCGATCATCCTCTGCCGTTCGACCTCTTCGTCGTGGATGAAGCCTCGATGCTTGACCTCATCCTCGCGCAGCAACTCTGCGCGGCTCTTCCCGCTACTGCCCGCCTGATTCTGCTTGGCGACAAGGCGCAATTGCCCGCAGTGGAGGCAGGGCATGTATTTGCCGCGCTCACGGAAGCGGAAGCCTTGCGGGAAGCAGTGCTCCAACTGGCAAAAAGTTACCGCTTTTCCCCGGACTCTCCCTTAGACTCGCTGATTGCCGCGCTTTCCGCCGGAGACAACGAAGCGGCAGAGGCGGCCTTTGCAACTTCCGGCGACGATCTCCACTGGCTCAAGGAGACGGGAACCACCTTGTCGCCGCCAGCCCTGCAAACATTGGCGGACGGCTTTGCAGCCTGGCAGAGCGCGTTTGCCGCATGGCGTCCCGGCGCGTCCCCTATGCCCTTGTTCGCTGCCCTGAACGAATTTCGCGTCCTTGCCGTTCTGCGTGAGGGCGAGCGCGGCGCGTTTGCCATCAACGCGCATCTGAATCGCCTGTTTGCGCCCCGCCATAATGTGTTTCGGCATAATATTTTTCGTCATCACGCGGAAAATCTCTATCCCGGCCAGGCAATAATGATTATTAGGAACGACCCGAACACCCGCCTTTACAATGGGGATACCGGCATTCTCCTGCCCCAGTCTGATAACGCTTCCCGTCTGAAAGCCTGCTTTCCCGACCCGGAAAACGGCGGCTGGCGCTATCTGGACATAAGCCGCCTGCCGGAGTTTGAAAGCGCCTTCGCGCTTACCGCGCACAAGGCGCAAGGCTCGGAATTTACCCGCGTAGCCCTCGTTCTGCCGGGACAGGATACGCCGCTCCTGACTCGTGAACTCATTTACACCGCCCTGACCCGCGCCAAAAAACGCGCCCTTCTCCTGGGCGACTCCCGGCTGCTCACAATTGCCCTGGGGCGTACCATGCAACACGCGCGCGCCCTGAGCGAGCGGATACGGCAAGCCTGCGCCGAAGCATAATCTTTTGATGAAATTTATGTGACAATGCGTGCCTTGCCGGAGCGCCCCTCCGAAAGAAAGCAGGCATGAAATTCAAGCACATTGACAATTTGGAAAAAGCCACCAGAAAAGGCAAGCTGGAATCGCTCCGCATGGGCATCTGCTTTACCTTCCTTCTGGGCGTCATGCTGTACACCAATTCGCTCGGCCTGGATGTCGAAAACGGTCTGCTCCTCGCCATTGCCGCGGTAATCGGCGGCTACATGGCCATAAACATCGGCGCCAATGACGTTGCCAACAACATAGGCCCCTCGGTAGGTTCCCACGCTATCACAATGGGCGGTGCGCTAATGATCGCCGCCATATTTGAAGCGGCGGGCGCGTTAATCGCCGGCGGCGAGGTGGTTGCCACAATCAAGGACGGGATCATCAACCCCGTCGGCATTGCTGATACTCGCGTCTTTGTCTGGCTGATGATGGCGGCGCTGCTGGCAAGCGCCTTATGGCTCAACATCGCCACTGCCGTCGGCGCGCCGGTTTCCACGACGCATTCCATTGTAGGCGCGGTACTTGGCGCGGGCGTTGCCGCCGCCGGCTGGGAAGCTGTCAATTGGCATACCATTAGCGGCATTGGCATAAGCTGGATCATCTCGCCCGTACTTGGCGGAATTGTCGCTGCGGGACTCCTCTATTTCATCAAGCGCTACATCACCTACCAGACGGATATGCTGACCGCCGCCGTAAAAACCGTGCCGTTTCTGGTCGCTCTTATGGCGTGGACCTTTACTACTTATCTGATGCTGAAAGGGCTGAACAAAGTCTGGCCGGTCAGCGTGGAATTCTCCCTCATCGCCGGATTCATCGTTAGCCTGGTAGTTTTTCTGCTCCTGCGCCCATTTCTCAAGCAGCGCATGGCGCGCTACGAAAACAGCAAGGAAGGCGTTAATCAGTTTTTCACCATTCCCCTCATCTTCTCCGCCGCGCTCCTTAGCTTTGCGCACGGCTCCAACGATGTCGCCAATGCGGTTGGCCCGCTCGCGGCAATTACACATGCGCTTGTCGGCAACACAGAACTCACGGACAAGGTAGATATTCCTTTCTGGGTAATGATAATTGGCGCGCTTGGCATCTCCCTTGGCCTCGCTCTCTTTGGCCCCAAACTCATCCGCACCGTTGGCTCGGAAATCACCGAACTCGACAAAACGCGCGCCTACTGCATTGCTATGGCCTCGGCTCTTACCGTCATCATCGCCAGCCAGCTTGGCCTGCCGGTCAGTTCCACCCATATTGCCGTGGGCGGAGTGTTCGGCGTCGGTTTTCTGCGTGAATACCTGAAAGCGAACTACGCCCGGATGGAAGACGAAATTCGCGCCCACCACTCAGAAGACGACCTCGTAGCGATCAATGTCTTTCTCGCCAGCTTCAAATCAGCGCCGCTGGAACAAAAAGGGATGATGCTGAAAGAACTGAAAATGCAAGCCCGGCTAAAGCTGGACCCCGCCAACTTTTCCAAGCCGGAACGCAAGGGCATGAAAAAGTTTTATCGCCGCGAACTCGTCAAACGCTCGCTGCTGAAAAGAATCATTGCCGCGTGGCTCATTACCGTACCTGCTTCGGCGCTCATGGCGACGGGCATTTTTTACCTGCTGCTCAACATTGTGGGCTAATGCTGTCCACAGCGCCGAAAGAAACTCCCATGCTGACTATCACTGCCGAACAACGTCGCGCCCTGCGCGCGGAAGCGCATCCTCTGAAACCTGTGGTTTTCATCGCCAAAAACGGCCTGTCCGAAGCAGTCATGAAAGAGATCGAGACCTGCCTTGTGGCGCATGAACTCATCAAGATTCGCGTCTTTGACGATGATCGCCAGGTCCGCGAAGCCTGTCTTGCCGCCATCTGCGACGCACTGCACGCCGCGCCGGTACAGCATATCGGCAAACTCCTGATCCTCTGGCGACCAAAACCGGAAGAAAAGCGCCGCAAAAAGCCGACTGCCGCAAGGTAAACCCAACGCGCCGATGGAACGGTTGATAAGTTGCAATTATAGTGATTCGTCTAAATAAAGAGGCAGTCGGGAAAATGATGCTTCAGAAAATATCCTTGCCTGAGAACTCTGGGAGCGCCGCGCACCAGCGCGGCCAAACGATGCAGCAGACTAGCCGAGGATGCCGGGCTGGTGCCCGGCGCTCCCGGGAACGATGTTTCCGAAATTATGTGAATCCCTATATTGAGTTTCGCGCCCACTCATCGCAGGAGCGAGAGCACGTTCTGCGGCAAGGCATTGGCCTGCGCGAGCATGGCAACTCCCGCCTGTTGTAACACCTGCGCGCGGGAAAGCGCAGCAGTTTCCGCCGCATAGTCAGCGTCCATAATCCGGCTGCGCGCCGCTGTAGTCGCCTCACGCGCGGAAGCCAGTTGGGTCAGCACCCCTTCAAAGCGATTCTGGATAGCTCCCAGAGAAGCGCGGTTATTGTTGACCGCGTCAATCGCCAGATCGAGCGCGTCCATCGCGGAAAGCGCATGGTCGCCGTTTGTTCCTTGTATATCCTGAACCGACAGGCTGATTTGCGAAATTTCGACCAAAATCTGCGATTCGGAAGTCGTGGTCGGCCCGACCTGGAAAATCACTCCGTCGGAGAAAGTACCGTCAAGAAGCCTTTGTCCATTGAAATTGGTGGCGCTGATTACCCGGTCAATCTCACTGGCGAGTTGTTGATATTCAGTATCCAGCGCCGCCCGGTTGTCCGAATCGTACTGGCCGGAAGCAGCCTGTACCGCCAATTCACGCATCCGTTGCAGATGCGCGCTAATGACGTTCATCCCGGCTTCCGCAGTCTGCGCCAGCGAAATGCCGTCATTGGCGTTCCTAATCGCCACCGTCATGCCACGCGCCTGGGAGTTCATTTTCTCCGCTACCGCCATGCCCGCGGCGTCGTCCTTGGAACTGTTGACCCGAAGACCGGAAGATAAACGCTGTAACGCGGTAAAAAGAGAGTTCTGCGAAGTATCCAGATTCCGCTGCGCGTTGAGCGAGGAAATATTGGTATTGATGATTTGCGGCATTACATTCTCCTTGGGAGGAAAAAATTCAACTCAAGCCGACGGTAATCCCCGCCAGGCAGTATCCTGT
This sequence comes from Betaproteobacteria bacterium, assembly GCA_009777925.1. Lineage (GTDB taxonomy): Bacteria > Pseudomonadota > Gammaproteobacteria > Burkholderiales > Rhodocyclaceae > Azovibrio. The sequence goes on from WRKX01000007.1 coordinate 28,708, forward strand.
CCAGGAGAAAGCATTTTATGTGCCAGGCGCATGGCAACAATCCCGATGCCCAAAACGGCAGAAAATCCCATCTTCAACTCAGACAAAAACCCATTCCTGCATTGGATGGATTAGACTTCCTCCTTCCGAACCAAAAGCGCGACTCACCACCACATGGCAAAAAATATCGCGGCAAACACCGGCAGCCTGATTGATAAAGGCAAAAAAGCGCTGGCAAAAAAGCAGTACGAAGAAGCTGGCGCTGTTTTTGAGAATGTCGTGACAAAATCGCCCAAGGCTCATGAAGCGTGGTTCGGTCTGGGCGAAGTGGCGCTGGCAATCGGACAGGCGGACACCGCCGTATCGTTTCTGGAAGAAGCCGTCAAGCTCCAGCCGGAAAAAGCCAAATACCTCCTAAAACTGGGCGAACTCTACAGCCAGGTCGGATTGGGCAGGGAAAGCGTCAAACTGCTGCAAGCCGCCCGCCGCCTGAAACCCCGCGACGCCGGCATCCTGTGCAGTCTTGCCGGCGCTTATGTCAAGCTCGGCAACTGGCAACGCGCCAAAGACATTCTGCGCGAGGTCGTCCGCCTGCCCGACCCGCTCTCCGCCCATTTTTGCCTCCTGGGGATGGCCTGCCAGCAACTGGGCGAACCGGACGAAGCTCTGATCGCCTTCCAGCACGCTACCGCCAAAGCGCCGCGTTACCCGGACGCCTGGCTTTCTCTGGGGCATCTCTATCTGGACAAACAGGAACGATACAAGCTCGACGCCTGCCTGAAAAAACTGTTTGAACTCGCGCCTGCTTTGCCCGGCGTTCTTGCGCTGGCAGGCGATTATGAATGGATGCGCGGCAACACCCGCGAAGCGGCAAGTTTTTACCGGCAGGCGGCAGAATCTGCACCCGATAGCGCCTCTATCCAGGCCAAACTCGCTGTTACATTGGTCATGTGCGGAGAAGCCATTGCCGCCATTGACGCCATGGAGCGCGCGCACGAATTGGGCGTATCCGAAGACTGGATTCTCGAAAAACTGGGGGTAATGTTCGTTAGCAAATACTGGACGCCCATGGCGCGCGAAAATCTGGAAATGGCAGTCGAGCGCAACCCGGATAACCTGAGCGCCTGGACAACCCTGCTCATGGTTTACGTCCGAATGGGGGAAAGCGACAAAATCCAGGCAACTGCGGATTCCATCCTTGCAAAAGACCCCGACAACATCTACGCGCTGATGAATTTATCCACCTGGTACAACGACCAGGGTCGCCACGATGAGGCTCTGGACTGCCTGCAACGCGCCCGCGACAAGGCTCCCAAACAACGCGCTATCTATACAAAGATGCTGTGGACCATGTTGAGCGCCTCTTCCGCCCGCGCTTCGGATATTCTCGAAGTGGCGCGTGCCATGGATGACAACCTGTTGAAGGCGCAACGCCGCGCCAACGATTTCGCCGAGCGCGACCGCGACCCGGAACGGAAACTGCGTATCGGCTGGCTCTCCTCCGATATGCGCAGTCACCCGGTTTCAGCCTTTGTGCAACCATTTATGGAACACTTCGACCGGAACCGGCTGGCAAACTTTATCTACTATAATTTCTCTGAAGAAGATCGGATTTCCCATTCAATCAAGGCGCAGGTCGAGCAATGGCGCGTTGTAAACGACATCGGCGACGACGCGCTGGCGGATCTCATCGATGTGGATGAGATTGACATTCTGATAGACCTGAATGGCTATACCGATGGCTCCCGCGCCGAAGTCATCGCAAAGAAGCCCGCGCCCATTCAGGTCACCTGGCTCGGCTTTCCCGGCACCAGCGGCATGTCCGCGCTGGACTACATCCTCATCCCGCCCGATCCGATACTGGAAAAAGGAGAGTGGTGTTCGGAAACGCCCTGGCCGCTGCCGGATTGCTACGGGGTACGCAGCGACATCAGCGCCGCCGTCATTGAACCCGGCCTTCCCTATGAACGGCGGCAAGCTCCCTTCACCTTTGCCTGTTTCAACCATTTCAGGAAAGCCAGCGAAGAGACCGTCGCGCTCTGGAGCCGCATCCTCGTCCGGCTTCCAGAAGCCCGCCTGATTCTTGTTGCCATCGGCGGCAAGGATAATGAAACCATCGGCTATTTCTCCGGCAAATTCGAGCAACACGGCGTCAAGCCGGAACAACTCGAATTCCGGGGCTATGTCGCCAAACAACACTATTATGAGAGCTACAACGAAGTTGACCTGGGGCTTGACCCTTTTCCCTTCAACGGCGGCACGACCGGCTACGACTCCATTTGGATGGGCGTGCCCTTCGTCACCTGGCCCGGTGAGCATCTATCCGCCCGCATGGGCAAGGCGATTCTCGACAACGTCGGCCTCTCCGAACTGGTTGTGACAAGCGCCGACGATTACGTGAACATCGCCGTCGCCCTTGCGAACGACCACGAACGTCTGAAGAGACTGCGCGCCAACCTGCGTGAACGCATGCTCGAAAGCCCCCTGCTCGACGGCCCGCGCATGGCCAGAAGCCTTGAGGCCACCTTTCGCGGCATGTGGCAGCAATGGTGCGCTACCAAACACATAGGATAAAAAATGTTCGCCCCGCAACCCTTAGCTTTCAAATATTGCGTCGGGAACGGCCTGGAACTGGGCGCTTCCATACATAATCCGTTTTGTCTGCCCAACTGTTTGAATGTCGCGCCCAGCGACGGCGTTAATTTCCTGCACTTGCGCGATCTGGAAGATTACCAGCTCTATGTCGGAGAACAAGGAAAATATGCCACAAATGTGGCACAGGTTGACAAGATCGGGGATTTCAGACGCATTCCGGTCGAAACGGCAAGTCTTGATTTTGTCATCAGCTCCCATGTCATAGAACACGAACCCAACCCAATTGCCGGCTTTCTGGAGTCCGCGCGCGTCCTGAAAGAAGGCGGCATATTTTTCTGCATCTTCCCAAAGAGAACTGCGGAACAAAAATACGATATTTTTCGCCCGCTCACCCAACTGAAAGAATTGATCCTGGCCTATACGGAAGACCGAACCGTTGATAAATTTCCATGTCTAACAGATTCAGGAACAGGCAGTAATTGGCGTATGCATTATTGTGTGTATTCCCTTCAATCCATGCTACAGCTTGTAAACTGGATCAACCAACAAAAACTGGCCACCTTTTGCGTGGAAGCTGTGGAAGAAACCGACAGCAAGGTCGGCAACGGCCACACTATCGTTCTAAGAAAAATGCCGTCCGATATTACGCCGGAGGATGATGCTTTCTCGCTCATCGAACGTTGCATCCTGCAGCAACAATATGAAACCGGGTTGCTGGCCGCAAAAATAAGTCTGTCCTTCGATTTTTTCCAACCTTTGATTTTACACGCTGCTGCCTTGCTTTCCATGCAAACCGGGCATCCACTCGAAGCGCGGGAATTTTATCGCCAATGTCTGCTGCAAGACCCGGAATGCGAAGCGCGTCGCCGGGAGTTTTTTGAGTTGTTCGGCGAGTTTTATACCAACCCATTACGCTGAAAGCAAGAAATTAGTGACAGGCATTCATGCCTGTCGTTCAAAACAAACAAGGAAGAGGTTCGCATCCCCTCCCTTGTTGCTACGGTCGAAACCCCGGCCTTCAGGCCGGAGTTCCAACCTTCGCGCGCCCTGAAGGGCGGAGTTTCAAACCGGAGTCAGTTTTACGATAAAAGGAGTAAGCAATGAATATTGACCAACCCTGGAAAAAGCAAAGCTACTACGAAATTTACAGAATCCATCAGGGATTTGCTTGCCATAAATGGGTACACTATCCATTCGTCTACGATCAGATCTTCGCTCGTCACCTTGACGCCGGAAAACCGCTGTGCTTGCTCGAAATAGGCACTCAGAACGGCGGTTCGCTCGAAGTATGGAAAAAATACCTGCCGCCGGGTTCGGAAATTCATGGCATGGACATCAACCCAAAATGCCTGGAACTTAATTTCAGCGCCAATATTCATTTCCACCTGGGCAGCGCCGCAGACAACGCTTTCGTCAACTGCCTGTTTGCCGACAAAGGCTTTGACATCATCATTGACGATGGCTCACACCTGTGCGGCGAGGTTATTTCAACCTTTCTCAATCTGTTCAAAAAAATCAACCCTGGCGGCATTTATATCATTGAAGACATGCACACAAGTTACTGGGAAAATTTTGGCGGCGGCTTGCGCAACAAGAATTCCTCGATCGAATTTTTCAAACAATTCATTGATACGATCCATGCCGACTATATCCGGGGAAAGCAATTCCCGGAAGGTGGAAACTCCACGCGCTTCCTGAAAATGTGTCGCCAGGAAATAGCCGGCATATCCTTTTTTGATTCCATTTGCGCCATTACCAGATTCGCACAAGCAAAACTCACTCCATTCAACACCATCGTAAACGGCAATATTTTCAAAGTAGAGCCATCTGACGCTTTTAAAAACATTACATTAAAAGACAGGTGGCAAGACATCGAAGCAGCCCGTATCATGTATGCCACATGCAGATCAGACACCCAATCAGCAACGGCGGAAAAAACAGGAATATCGCTCGCTCACGGCATTGAGGCTTTCCAGCAGGACGATTTTGAGTCTGCCATCGAAGACCTTTCCACAGCCATGGTCGAGGAGCCGAATAATCCATTGCCGCGCGCGTACCTGGCTTTCATTTACGCGCGGCAGGGGCTTCTTCTGGAGGCGCGCGATTTCATTGCGCAAGCAATCAAAATCGCCCCGGAACGCGCCGATCTTATCGCGGCGCTGGGCGAAGTTCTCCTGAAAAATAACAGGCCGTCAGAAGCAGTGGAATATCTGCGGGAAGCTATCCATAAAGAGCCGGATATGTTTGCGGCTTACCCGGCGCTCGCGCAAAGCCTGCATTTGACCAGGCAGAGCGCCGAAGCGGTCTCGCTACTGCAAAGCGCCGCCAGCCTGCCCTCCAATGCTCAAGCATCCATTCAGAACGTTTTGCTGCAAATCCTCGCCGAATGCGGCGACTTGTCCGAGTTTGCGAAATATACCCGGCATTTCTCGACGGGCTTGCCCGATGATTTGCTGGCGGCGCGTTGTCTGGCGCGTTGCGACGCAAGCGGCGAAACATTCCTTGACACTCTGGCAAACATTCAAACGCGACTGGCTGGTCTCATCCAATCCGATCAAGCCGTTCCGGCGCGAAAAAATGATAATCTCACGAGAATCGCCTTCATAGTCGGCGACTTCACGTCATGCCAGCAACTTGAGCAGCTTTACGCCCTTTGCCGCTACCTGCCGGCAGAACATTTTTTCACCCTCCTCATTTCCTGCTACACGCAGACACCCAGGAACGACAGCATCCAGATGTGCGCCCTGCTTGCCGACACTATCCTGTACATTCATCAGGATGACGACAATAGCGCTATCGAAAAACTTAACGCCCATGCCCCGGACATCCTGATTGACATGCAAGCCTTTGCGCCCTCGGAACATCTGGCGGCTTTTCTGTCTGCACCCGTGCCGCACAAATTCCTGTGGGGCGAAGCGCCCATGCCGCCCATTGCTCCCGCTGTACGAACTCTGGCAGGCGCGTTTCTCGCCGTGGAAAACATGCTGCCCAGCGTGAGCCTCCCCGATATGGGCGAAGTGTATGACCTGCCGGAACTGCCATTTGCCGATGAGGCCGCGTGTAAGATGGGCGAAGCGCCGGTTCTTGGTTGCCTGCTACCGGCGCAGGGAATTGGGCGCAATGGTTGGCAACTGTTTGCCGCAACTTTGCGCCAGTATCCAGATGCAACACTCGTCATCAATCTGGAAGAATTGGGCGAGGCGGCAAAAACCTTCATCAACAGACAGTTTTCCGGCGCAGGCGTTGATCCTGCGCGGCTCGTTTTCATCAATGTCCGCACAACGGAAGAATTTTGCCTCGCCTGGCAGTCCATTGACCTGGGGCTGCTGCCGCCGACAAATCCAGGCGGTATTGCCCTGCCTACCTGTCTGTGGATGGGCAGGCCGTGCCTTGTCCTCGCATCCATCCTGCCCTGGGCGCAACGTCCCGCCGCCCTCCTGAAAGCGCTTGGCAGGGAAGAATGGATCGCCACCGATACGCCGCATTACACCGAGCTTGCCCACCAACTAGCAGCGCCCAACCAGCAGATAATTCCCGACCCGGCTCTACGCGAGCGTATGCAGGCGCTGGGACTTACCGACGCAAAAGGCTTCGCGCTGGGTTTTGCCAGGGTTATGACAGATTTGTCCCGCAACGACCAATCCACGCCGCAGCCCGCTTTTCCCAATGGATGATGACAATCATGAATACATCTTTCTTTTCCGTTATCGTTTGCAGCATCAAGCCGTGGAATTTCGCCCAGGTCAGCGCCAACTTTGAACGCCTGCTCGCGGAGGTTCCACACGAAATCATCGGCATCTACGACGCGCGCTCGCTGGCCGAAGGCTACAATCGGAGTTTAAAACGCGCGCGTGGAAATATTGTGGTTTTTCCCCACGATGATATTTTGATTCTCGACCCGGATTTCGCCCAAAAAATCAGCCAGCGTCTGCAAGATTTCGACATTCTGGGCTTTGTAGGCACGCGCCGCGTCATCGCGGAAAACTGGTGGCATGCCGGCTTTCCCTGGTCATCCGGCGCAGTTGCGCACATCTATAACAATAAACTCCACCTGAACGCATGGAATACCGATCCCTGGCCGGTAGTAGACAACATTCAGGGCATTGACGGCCTGTGCATCATGGCGCGGCGGGAGGCGGTGGAAGAAATAGGCTTTGACGAAACCACCTTCGACGGGTTTCATCTCTACGATCTCGATTTCAGCTTCTCTGCCTGGCAAGCGGGGAAAAAACTTGGCGTATGCTGCGATATTCCGCTCATCCATACTTCGGTAGGCAACTATGATGAAAGACACGCGCATTATGGTCGCCTGTTTATCGAAAAACACAAAGACATCCTGCCTGCCAACGCGCTCAAGTTCGACAAGATCGAAGGAACAGCCGTAATACTTTCCGACCACCATGCCCTGTGCGCGGCATGGCGAGAAGATATTTTTCGTCGCGCCATGATCGGCTTGCAGCGAAAAAACGCGGCCTTGCCTGATTCGGCAAGCCCTTCTCCAAAAACAAGAAATTAGCGACAGGCATTCATGCCTGTCGCTCAAAACGAACAAGGAAGGGGTTTGCATCCCCTCCCTTGTTGCTATGGTCGAAACCTCAGCCTGAAGGGCGGGGTTTCAAACCAAAGTTAGTTTTACGATAAAGCATCACAGTAAAAAAGACGCCCGTCTTTGTTATTCATGCGCTAGAATTCGCTGGTTTTTCTTCCGGCAGGCTGATTACGGCTATGGCATTGATCGTTCAAAAATACGGCGGCACTTCTATGGGTAGCCCGGAGCGCATCAAAAATGTGGCGCGACGGGTAGCCCGTTTCCATGCAGAGGGGAATCAGGTTATCGTTGTGGTTTCCGCGATGAGCGGCGAAACCAACCGGCTAATTGCGCTGGCAAAGGAACTCCAGGCCAGCCCCGACCCGCGCGAACTGGATGTCATGATTTCCACAGGCGAACAGGTTTCCATCGGCCTGCTCTGCATGGCCTTGCGAGACATCGGCGTCGCGGCCAGGAGCTACACCGGCGCTCAGGTGCCAATTCTTACCGATAGCTCTTTCGGCAAGGCGCGCATTCTGGAAATTGGCGACTCGGCAATCCGCCGCGACCTGGAAGCAGGCCGAATCGTAGTCGTTGCCGGGTTCCAGGGCGTCGATGCGGCAGGCAACATTACAACCCTGGGACGCGGCGGATCGGATACGACCGGCGTTGCCATCGCGGCAGCCTTAAAAGCCGACGAATGCCAGATTTACACCGATGTCGACGGCGTTTATACCACTGACCCACGCATCGTGTCGGAAGCGAGAAAGCTGGATACCATTACCTTTGAAGAAATGCTGGAAATGGCGAGCCTGGGTTCCAAGGTGCTGCAAATCCGCTCGGTCGAGTTCGCCGGCAAATACAAGGTCAAACTGCGCGTGCTTTCCAGTTTTGCAGAAGAAGGCGAAGGCACGTTGATTACTGTCGAGGGAGACAAACCTATGGAAAACCCCATCATCTCCGGTATTGCGTTCAACCGCGATGAAGCTAAACTGACCGTCCTGGGCGTGCCGGATCGTCCCGGCATTGCCTACCAGATTCTCGGCCCCATTGCGGACGCCAATATTGATGTGGATATGATTATCCAGAACATCGGGTATGATGGCGCCACTGACTTTTCCTTTACCGTCAACCGTAGCGAATTTGAAAAGGCCAAAGCCGTGCTGGAGGGCGTGCTGCAACATATCGGCGGGCGAGAAATAATGGGTGACAACCGGGTCTGCAAGGTTTCCGCCGTCGGAGTCGGAATGCGTTCTCATCCCGGTGTCGCCAGCCAAATGTTCCGGGTATTGGCTGAGGAAGGCATCAACATTCAGATGATTTCTACCTCCGAGATCAAGATTTCGGTAGTATTGGACGAAAAATACCTTGAACTGGCCATCCGCGTCCTGCACCGCGCCTTTGGTCTGGACAAGGCGTAGCAGCTTAGTTTGACCAAAGCGCGTAGACTCTTTACGATACACGCCCCTAGGAGACGTGGCCGAGAGGTCGAAGGCACTCCCCTGCTAAGGGAGCATGCGGGCAAAACTCGCATCGAGGGTTCGAATCCCTCCGTCTCCGCCAAGATATTGGCGCGTTAGGAATCGTTTGGGCTCGGTTGGTTGCTTTAAAGCCTTGGGAATAGTGGGTTTATGTGTTGCTTTTTGAATCATTTGGGCGCGATTGGATGCGATAAAAAATGATTCAGCGCATGATTCGTGTAGGTATAATTGTTGGCATCTCAGTCAGGCAAGCACAAAATGCCTACAAATAAGCTGAAAGACCAGCAGATCAAGAGCCTGAAACCGCAGGCAAAGGCATATAAAGTCTTTGATGGCGGTGGCTTGTTTCTGTACGTTTCCCCCACCGGCGGAAAATTCTGGCGCGCCGCCTATCGCCTCTACGGCAAACCGCAAACAATGGCGCTCGGCTCGTACCCGGAAATATCTCTGGCCACCGCGCGAGAAAAACTCAGTGACTTGAAGGCGGTACTACGCGACGGAAAAGGCCCTATGGCAGCGCGGCACAGCAAACGAAACGCTGTCACCTTTGCCGAAGCCTGTGATACCTACTGGCAAGGGCGTAAAGATATTTCGGACAGCTACAAGGCGAATGCCACGCGCGCCATCGCTATGCACCTACTCCCGGCGCTAGGTAACATGCCCATCAGCAACATCACCCGAAATGACTTGCTTACCTGTCTCACAAAGATGGACGCAGCGGGCAAGCATGTCTATGTGCGGAAGGCGCGGATGTGGGCCGGGCAAGTCTTTGAGTGGGCGGTCGAGCATGAGTATGCCGCCAGTAACCCGGCAGCCTCCATTCGCCCGGAAAAGGCTTTCGGCAAAACGCCGGTGGAGAATTTCGCGGCCCTATCCTTGCGCGAAGTGCCGGACTTTCTTGCCCGCCTCGCAATGGAAAAAGACCTTAATAGCGTGCTGGCTTGCCGGATGCTTGCGCTCACGTGGGTGCGGACAAACGAATTGAGGATGATGCACTGGGATGAGTTGGATGGTGATGAGTGGATTATCCCGGCGGGAAAGATGAAGCGGCGGCGCGGTCACGTTGTGCCGCTTTCCTGGCAGGCGTTGGCAATCTTGAACAAAATGCGGCAAAGGAGCGGCGGCAAGTATGTTTTCCCGGCAGAACACCGGGAAGACCGCCCGATGTCGGAGAACGCGATCCTCTATCTAATCTCCCGGATCGGCTACAAGGGGCGGATGACCGGGCATGGCTGGCGGACGGTGGCCTCGACCTGGGCAAACGAGCGGGGATATTCGCCGGACGCCATCGAGCAGCAATTGGCGCATGTGCCGGATAACAAAATTCGCGCCGTGTATAACCGGGCGGAGTATCTGCCCACCCGCCGGGAGATGCTGCAGGCGTGGGCAGATTGGTTGGATACATGCCTAGAGCAGATTGACGCCGTGTGATTGCAGGGTAGATAGCCGCCAGCCGTACCTTTTTCGTGACATGTAGATGTCTGGCGTCGGGAGTTTGCCATTCTTCAGCCAGCGATTGAGCGTTGTGCGCGTCACCCCGGTCAAGTCGCATAGCTCCGGTCGCCATATTACGCGGTCGGTATTTTCCGGTTGCTTTTCCATTGCTTCCCCTTCATGGTCGCCGTCCGGCGCGAGCGTCGGCATAGAGATTGAGAATTTGCCTGGTATGGTAATACTCCATGCCGTGTGTGGGGTCGTGCTCATGACTTTTCCCCCCGACATGTTACTTTCATAGGCTTCCGCGAGGTCGAACGCGCGGTCGGAAGCGTCGCGCAGGAGCCGCGCGAGGATTTTGGCGCCGCCTTCCGCGCGGCTGTTTGCTTCGGCTCCCGCATAGACCCAGGAGCTTGACGCAGATAGAAAGAGAGATTCGGCAACCCAGCGGCAATCGTCAAGATGAGCGCCGATTTCGCGCAGTTGGGCGAGGTGAGTTTTAGACGCGGGCGCGTCAGAGGTAACTGTATGTTCCATGATAATGCTCCAGTCAGGTTTTGAACCGCCTACCCTTGCTACGGGGATGGCAGACCGTGACGGGGGTAGCAAACCGATGGAGCACCGGCAGGCCTTGCGGCCTCCCCGTCCGGCTGCCATTGACTGGACGCACAGACGATAAAAAAGCCGCATTACTTGATACGTAGCGGCCTATCGCAGCTCCACCCAGGTTGCTACACCCGATCCCCGTTGTTTGCGGGGATAGGTAGATTATAGCCCGAATCGGAGCGGGGTCAAGAATTTCTTGCTTGCAAATCTTGCTAATTGGTTCTACAATTTGTTTATGGAAATCGAATTCGACCCTGGCAAGAATGCCGTGAACCAGAAAAAGCATGGCATATCGCTGCTGTGCGCTGAATCGTTCGAGTGGGAAACAGCCTCTATTCAAAATGATGACCATGTGTCTTACGGAGAGCAACGTTTCAAGGCCACTGGCTTTATCGGCGACCAAACTTATGTGCTTGTTTTTTGCCAGCGCAATGAAAAAATCAGAGTTATCAGCCTGCGAAAGGCTCTTCCAAGAGAGGTTAGACGCTATGCAAACCATTAAAACCAAATCAGGGCGGCTCGTCCGCCTACCGTCCCAAGAGGAAGAAGCGGCAATACAAGCAGGGATCGATGCAGACCCGGATAACCCGGAATGGACGGAAGAGGACTTTCGGCGCGCCCGCCCCGCCAGAGAAGTGCTGCCGCCCGATCTGTACGCCGCTCTGATAGCCATGAACCGCAAGGCCGGTGTGCGCGGCCCCGGCCAAAAGCCCACGAAAGTGCAAACCGCCATCCGCTTCGACCCTGACGTTCTGGCTGCCCTGAAATCCACCGGGCGCGGCTGGCAAACCCGCGTCAACGACGTGATGAAGGCATGGGTGGCGGAGCACGCGCCGGGCTGATTCATGGGATTGAATGAAATGAACGCCAGAAATTCCCGTTTTTGCTTCCAGTGCGATGATGGAACGATACTCGAACTCGATACGCGCGATGTGACGGAGAGCAGGTCTTTGTGGAGCGTGTTTTGGGCTGGCATTGCCCGAAATGCGGGGAGATCGAATTCGGAATGGACAGCGGCGATAGCGCATTGCGTGTCAATGCGGCCATCGAAGCCGCCGGAGCCAGGGCGCGCGCCCGCCGCGCTGATTTAACGCTTCAATCATCGGAAAAAATCCTTTTTCAGCCAAATATAAGCGATGTACGGCGGGCATCCGGTATCAGCGCAAACGCCGGGGATGTTTCCATTCAGCCGGTAGTTTTCAATGACTGATTCACGGGTGTAGGTCATGATTCCTCCTCCAACACCCGGCACGCCCGCCGGACGATTTGCCGGTGTGGGTGATCGGAGCCGGTCAGTTCCGCCAGCGCGTTGGCGCAATCCTTGAGGGCGGCGGATAGTTCAGTCAGGCGGTTGCCATTTAGGGAACTCGCATGGGCCTCGGTGGCGGAGACTCGTTTGAAGTCTCTTTCCGGCATCCAGATACCACGTAAAAACCAGCCGACGGTGTATGTAACGCTCTTGAGTTTTTCATTCTCGATCAAGGCCGTGCTGCGGACGTGGTACATCATGTCAATTCTCCTTTGGTTCAAGCGCGTTGCAGGCGGCTTCGACCGCCTCAAAGACCAATTCCAGCGACCGCTGGTTGATCTGGACTCTGGCAACCATGCGTTCCAGATCGTAGGCAAGCTCCCGATGTCTTTCGATGGCGTAGGTCAGGGTTTCCCGCGCCTTTTCGACGGACAGCGGGCGATAGTCAAATTCGATACGGCTCATGATTTCTCCTTTTTGAATAGCCAGCAACGCACGGTGGTGGGTTTTCTGGTTTGGTGCGCGTCGATCAGCGAGTTGTAGCGGGCGTTGATCGCGCTGTTGGTTGCCACATTCGCGGCGACGAATTTCCGGCTCTTTGAAGTTTTCAGATATTTCTTGAGGTCGGAGAGGTCGGGGGGTTGTTGGCGGCGTTCCGAGGCTATTTCGATAAATTGGTTGAGGTTCACCGCGATCTGGTCTTTGTGGTGCGAATGGTTGAGTTTGGGCCTATAAAAACCGCCCTCAAAATCATTGCTATTTGTAGCATTGCCATCCGCAGTATTGCCATCCGCAGTATTGCCATTCGCAGTATTGCCATCCGCAGGATCGTCTATACCATTCAGATAATCGAAAATCTCCCAGAAGCGTTCCACGACCGGATGCTCGCGGGCGAATTCAAGCTCGCGCTCGCGAGCGAGTTTGACCAGCAGTTCAGAAGCCTCTATTCGCTGGCTCTGGGTGATGGGCGTGACCAGGCGCAACGCCGAGATGAGCGCCACGACTTGTCCGTAGTTCTTTTGGATACGGAGGTTTTTCGCTCCGCCTTCGGCGATAACGCGCTCGTATTCGCGCCCGTGTTCTTCCAGGACGGCGAGTATTTTGTCTTCCGCCATGATTGCTTTGAGCAAAAAGGCAGACACGCCGGTTGCCGCCATCCGGCTCAAGGTTTGCGCCACCTCCCGCCCTGCTTCGGATTGGTGCGACTTGTCGAAATTGAGATGAATAATCCGCTCCATGATGGCGGGACTCGCCGCGACCGGCACGTTTTGACTAATCACAAGGGCGGCGCGAAATTGTGGGTCATAGGTGTCATTGCCCGCGCTTTTTATGCCGGTGGTACGGAGGGAGCCGCCGTTGTAAAGGCTTTTCAGGCTATCCCAATGAAATAAGGCCGGGGCGCGGCCACGGCTGCCGTCGGCATCCTTTTCGCGGTCTGATTCAATCAACACTACCGGCAGGTTGGAAACCTGCGCCATCGAGCGCAAAAAGCCGACGTGACTTGACTTCATGGGGTCGAAGCCTTCATAACCGTTGCGCCCCAACAATTTCCACAGGGTTTCAATGAGCGTGGTTTTGCCCGCGCCGGGTTCGCCAACAATTTCCAAAAATGGATATGATTCAAAGCTGGCACGGATTTGCTCGGCGAACAATGTGCCGAGCCAATAGGCCAGCGCGATGATACCTTTCGCGCCAAAGCATAAATAAAAGCGATCAAACCAGTATTTATCCATGCTTTTGAAATCAGTATTGATGTCCATCTTTTCCAGACGCGATAAACTTTTTATAGATAGTTTGCCGATTTCAAAATAATCTTCCTCATTGCGTTCGTAAACTTTCCCGGCCTTAACCGCAACCTGATTAAATATGTAAGTTTTATGCTGGCTCGAATAGCCGATATAGTCGATGGTCTGCACCGTTTTTATTTGGTATGTCCAATCCTTCAGAAGCGCGTCCAGTTGCCAGCCGTGCCCCGCCCAGATTGCCCCCGCGCCGATGTGCAAAAGCCGACGTTTGAATTCCGTCCCGGATGACAATTGCCCGGAAGTAAAGGTATTCCTGACCGTCGCGCCATCATGCGGGAAAGCGACGCGAAAGTAATACCACGCTTCATCCGTCGCTTCGTTTTTGATGTAATAGAGTGGTTCCGGGAGGCAATTGCAGATTTCATTGATTTCCAGCGCGGCGGCCAGGGCGTTTTTGCGCATCGCTTCCGGGATAATGTTTTCTCCATCCCCGGCGTGTTTATCCAAACGTTCCTTTAATTCTTTTTCCTCTTTATCCTGATTGATTTTTGCCCAATAGATTCGATTATCGAAGTCAAAATAAAAAGAGCGTAAATGTTTTTTTTGCGCGATTAGCAGGGATTTTTTAAGCGGCGTTTCCGAGATTAAAAGGCTGCCCAGATAGCGGTATTCTTCCAGATGCTCCTTTTCCAGTTTGCCTAATTGATGCGCGTCGTTCCAATCCATCCTTTTGCCGCCCTTGCCGATGGGCAAAAGGGCGACCGACGATTCCCATCCATCTTTCGTCGATTGATGGGTGAATTTTTTGGCAAAACTTTTGCCAGCAGTATCCGAATCGAACGCCCAGACCAATTTTGGGCGCGGCTTGTTCGCCGCCGCGCACTGCTCGGCCAGGGCGGCCAGCGCGTGGGACGGGTAGTTATTACAAGATAGCGTTGAGGCGGCTTTAATGCCGTGGTGCATGAGGGCGATGGCGTCGAAAATTCCCTCGGTGATCCAGATTTCCGGGTCTTGTCCGGGAGCTTTGCTTCCCGGCGCGGCATCCGAGGCTTCAGCCGGGCTAGTGCCCGGCGCTCCCAGAGTGAACCACCACATGCCGCGGTACTTCCCCCGAAAATTGGCTTTTTGGCTGCCGAAGCGATGCGCCTCGTCAATGAGCCGCTCCCAATACACATCTTTGCTCAGGGAAAAGCGTACTGTCGCGCTGCCGATGTTTTTGTCGGAATCCCAGAAATTTTCCTGTGTATACCAGCCTTTGATCTTTTCGAGATCGAAGCCGCGCCCGTCCCTGAGATAGGCGTCGGCGGCGGCATTGGGGTTTTCTTTTGAGCGGGGATGGCGGGTAGACCAGCTTTCAAACAAATCCGGGTAGAGTTCTTTTATGTGAAACTCACTACCGCATTTGTTGAGCCTGCCGCACTTTATAGTGCTTCTCGTAATTATTTTTACCCTTTCTCGCTTGCAGGATAGGATGTCTGAAGGTTGATAGAGTAAGATTATTTAGGAAAAGCACTATAAAACCCAGGGCTTTTCGCGATTGGTATAAAGCTCTCTTTTGCCGCACGCGGGGCATTTGCCCTGACGCAAAAATTCCCCGGCAATTTTGAAAGAAAAATCGGACATCAGGCGGGGCAGAAGCTCCGCGTGCAGGGCGGGATTCATTTTAGTTATCCGTTTACTGCTTTGCGCTCACGCCTCGTTTGGGGCAAGTGCACAGCGGGGTTGGGCTTATAAGAGGGGATGAGGGTTGCGACAGTCTCAACATGCAATTTAAATACATGCCCGCAGTCAAGATTTACGCATTGTGCATAGCCTTCCTTTAGCAGCGGCGAGATTGCTCGCGATGTACGGATGCTGGCGGAATGTCCACAATGGGGGCAGGTTATTCGCATGGCCGTTGCCTCGCGTAATGCTCGGCGAGTATATAAGCTGCCATGCCTGACAGTGATCGCATTGTGCGCGCAGCGTCAGCGGCCAGACGCCGGCGGATTTCTTCCGGCAAACCCACTGGTATTCGGTATGTGGCTTTTATGTCGTTAGGAGCCTTGACAGGCGCGGTGCGGGATTGTGTGGGACGTGTTTTCATGAGATGATTCATCTGGAATCAGGACGATTCAATCATAGTACCATTTGGTACGTGAGCCAACTAAAAAAGGAACAAATGGTTCTTATGTGTAACAGAATCAGGGAAGAGCGCGAGCGGCTGGGGCTAACTCAGTCCCAGTTAGGAGTTGCCTCGAAAACGCAGCGGCTTTATGAAAATGGTGAACGCAGTCCAGATGCTGACTATCTCTTTAATTTTTCCGCTTTAGGCGCAGACGTGCTTTACATCATCACAGGCCGACGTGAAGTAACGGCGGACGTTATCCGGCAGGCAATCCTGTCCGCTTGCGAGCTGCTTTCCTTGCCTGTTGACGCGCCTACCCTTGCCCAACTGGCTGTCAAACTTTGTGCATTGCCACAAACCACAACCCAATCTGCGGGCGGATCGACAAAATATGTCATCGCGCACAACTTGGGGCAAGTCGGCGACAATATGACTAACAATTTTCTTGGCGACGAATTTTGTAGCTTGGAAGCAGTAAGACAAAAGGCTTTTAAGGAAGCGACTGGGATCGAATGCGGACAGCAAGAGCGCCATGAATTAGATAAATTGATGCAAATATACGGAAGGAGCGCAATTTCTGCGGCTCGCCGGGCAAACTCAATCAGGTGGAACCAAAAGACCCGAAGTTTTGCGGCTGTTTTCCCGCCCGGTGAAAAATGAATGGGCTATTTTATGGCTTGGGCACCGTGGATTTTTTTGATTTTCTGTATTGTTCCTAGAGCGTGTCGTCAATAGATGTTTGTCGTATTCTCACTGCTCTTTCCGGTTCTTCTTGGGCTGAATCACGGCATCTATCCCTTTGGCCTGCACATGCTCAACAATCGCATCACTATCATAGCCTTTATCCGCAACTGCCGCGTCTATCCCCTCAACAAGATGGCAAGCCTGGGTACAATCCGCTCTGGTACCCGCTGTGACAAACATTCTGACCGGCATACCATGCGCATCCACGGCCAAATGTATCTTTGAGTTGAGCCCCCTTTTGTGCAATCCATGTCCTGGTTGCCACCACGCGCCCCAGCCGCATGAGGGTGAACTTTTATGTGACTTGCGTCAATCATCAGCCATTCAAAATCAGGTTCGTCTATCAATGTTTCCAGCAGCTTTTCCCAGATTCCCTTGTCTCGCCACCGGGAAAAACGGCGATGCGTGTTATTCCAATCGCC
>WRKX01000008.1 GCA_009777925.1 Betaproteobacteria bacterium
GGGTGGCACAACCTGATAAGGCAACACACGAGGAGCAGCATTTGTGCGCGGATGCGGCCTATGTAGGCCAACCGGCACAGCAGGCCATAAGCCAACGGGGTTTGATCGCGCATGTGCACAGCCGCAAACAAGAAAAATCCGAGCGCAATCATGGGCCACAAGCCAAGCCACGACGCTGGGTCGTCGAACGAAGTCACAGTTGGCTCAATCGCTTTCGCAAGCTCATGGTACGTTCTGAGAAATCTGCAGCTTCCTTTGAGGCTTTGCTGTCACTGGCAGCGGCGCTGATCTGCTGGCGACAGGAAACCACTATTTACGGATAAATACTTAGTTTAAGGGGTTGCTACCGGTAACAGTAAAGCCTGGCTGTTCTTGACATCATGCCTCTACTTTTTCAACAAAAGCGGCAATGCGCTCGATGACCGTATCGGCGTGAATAAAATGCGGGAAGTGACCGCAGTTTTCCACGACAACCAACTCAGTATGCGGGGCGCGGCGTTTTATTCCTTCGATCTGTTCCAGTGTGGCGTATTCATCCTCGCGTCCCTGAATCGCCAGAAGCGGGCAGGCGATTTGTTCCAGTTCCGCCGCGATATTCCAATCCCGCCGATTGGGGTCTGTCCAGACGTTGTGCCAGCCGTAAAAAACGGAATCAGTACCCTGGTGATAACGCGCCAGTTTTACACGTAGCCCATCTGTTTCGTAGGCGCTCCGCGCTCGCTCAATACCGGCCAGGCAAATATCCTCGACAAAATAATGCGGCGCGATTACGACAATTCCCGCGAGTGGCACAACCTTTCCTGCCGCCGCCAAGAGGGCGATAGTGCCGCCGTCGCTGTGTCCGATCAGCCAGGGACGCTCGATATGCAGCGCGTTCAGGAAAGCGGGCAGGGTCTCCGAGGCTTCATGCTCAAGATAATCGGGCGGCAGCGGTTCTTCAAGTGGACGGGGCGTTGAATTGCCATAACCATAGCGGGAATAGGCAATGCCGCGCCGCTGTACGCGCTCACAGAGTTTTTGCGGAAAACTCCGCCAGAGCGCAATCGAACCCAGGCCCTCATGGAGAAAAACCAGCGGCGCGACACCGGAGCGGTTTCGATTTTTCTCCAGGCTGGAAGCAGCGCAGTCAGTCCTCTCCCCCGACCCCTCTCCCGCAAACGGGATAGGGGAGGTCTTGCAGACGGCGCTGTCGTTCTCTCTCCCGCTTGCGGGAGAGTGTGGCTGAAGGCCGGGAGAGGGCGCGTCAAATTCAGGCGTAAACCAGATGTATTCCAGTTCCTGTTTTTTACGCGAGGTAACAATAGCAATAGTCATGATGAGCAGTCGAAAATGACAAGCAAAAAATCAGCCTTTTCCAGTGGCATAGTCCTTAAAGCGAAGAAGGGCGTCCGCCATCTCTTCCGCGCCAAGGAGCGCTGGTTCGCCGATCTGGCAGGCCAGCGCGTAATGTTGACATAGTGTTTCCAGTTCCTGCCCAAGCGCGAGCGCCGCCGCCGGATTGGGCGCGTATACCACCATGCCGTGATTGGCGAGCAGGCAGGCGCTGCGATTTTGCAGGGCGGTCATAGCGTGTTCGGAAAGCGCCTGCGTGCCGAAAGGCGCATAGGGCGCGCAGCGTATCGTATCGCCGCCGAAACGGGCAATCATGTAATGAAAAGGCGGAATGGCGCGGTTAAGGCAGGCCAGCGCGGTGGCATAGGGCGAATGCGCATGCAATACCGCGCCGGCATCGGGCCTGGCGTAGAGGTCACGATGTAACCGCCATTCCGACGAAGGACGCGGCCCTTCTGCGTCCCACTCTCCGGCAATTGAGACCCAGGGAATATCATCCGGCATCAGCCTTTCATAAGCCATGCCGCTTGGGGTGATGTAAAAACCCGGCGTTCCGTCTTTGTCGGCGCGGCAGCTTACATTGCCGCTCACTCCCGGCATTAGCCCGCAGGAAACAGCGGCCTGGGCGACCCTGATAATCTCGGCGCGTAAATCAGGCATGGGGGACCTTTTCGGGGAAGAGTTCCGCCAGCAGGGCGGCATTGGGGGCGCAAATGCCGCGCTCGGTGATGAAGGCAGTGATGAGTTCCGCCGGGGTAATGTCGAAAGCCGGATTGTAGATTGCGGCGGCATCGGAGACTTGTCGCAGCTTTCCGTAGTTGCCGTTTTGATCCTGCCCAAAGACGAAGCGCATTTCATCGTCATTGCGGATTTCGAGCGGAATGTCCCCGCCGCTTCGGGCGCTAAAGTCAAATGTGCTGCCGGGAGCCGCAACATAGAACTGCGCCCCGCAATGCCGCGCCGCAATAGCTTTCAGACTGGTGCCGATCTTGTTGGCAACGTCGCCATTGGCGGCAATGCGATCCGCGCCGACGATTACCGCGTCTACCTGCCCTTGCAGAAGCAGGAGACCGGCGGCATTGTCGGTAATCAGGGTATGCGGCACGCCCGCTTCAAACAATTCCCAGGCGGTCAGTAGCCCCTGATTGCGCGGGCGGGTTTCCGAAACCCAGACATGCGCTTCCATGTTTTCTTCCCTGCCTACATAGATGGGCGCGAGCGCAGTGCCGTATCCGGCAGTGGCAAGCCAGCCCGCGTTGCAATGCGTCATCAGTTGCAGGGGGCGATTCCGCTCGGCTCTGGATGCGGCAATTGAGCGCAGCAGCGCCAGGCCATGTTCGCCGATTTTCCGGTTTTGCCGGGCGTCTTCTTCAGCGATTGCGTCGGCTTCCGCCCAGGCGGCAGCGGCGCGTTTGCCAGGCGGCAACGGACGCAGGCGTTCGCGCATTCTTCTTAATGCCCAGGAGAGATTGACGGCAGTCGGGCGCGTGGCGGCAAGACGCGCGGCTATGGCAGCAATCGTCTGATCGCTGGCGTCTGTCCCAAGACCGAGCGCCAGCCCATAGGCGGCGACGATGCCGATCAACGGCGCGCCCCGCGCCTGCATCTGGCTTATGGCAAACAGCGCGTCATCCGCGGAATTGAGGCGCAGCCAGTGTTTACGGTAGGGGAGGAGAGTCTGGTCGAGAATTTCCACCTGCTCCTGGCCATTTTCACGTAGGCGACGCAATGGGCGAAGCGGCGGATTTTTTTCGGGACGCGCGGTTTCGTACATCATAACTTTGAGTTCTGAAACAGAAATTGCCATAGCTGACAAACCGCTTCGGCGTGGGTGGCGATTCTCGCGTGTGGAATCCTGCTTTGCGAATCTTCATTCAGGCGTCTGCTGTGTTGCAGACGGCGATATTCCCGATAGGCGTTACGCGCGCGTTCCGAGAGTTCCACAGGAATCAGGTTCAGGCTGGCGCTCATCCTCAACAGGGCGATATTGCCCAGATTGGCCGTCAATTGCGGGTATTGGCTGGCGTAAGCGAGAATCAGGTATTGGACGATGAATTCCACATCAATTATGCCGCCCGGATCGTGCTTGAAGTCGAAGTCGTCGCGTTCCCTGCCGGCGTGACTGGCCAGCATCTTTTCCCGCATGGCGAGAACATCCTCTTTCAGCTTTGCCGGGTCGCGCTGCTGGCAGAGAATTTCTTTGCGCGTTACCTCAAAGCGCCGCCCCAACTCAATGTCGCCGGTAATGAAGCGGGCGCGGGTCAATGCCTGATGTTCCCAAACCCAGGCATGATTCAGCGCGTAATCGCGGAACGCTTCCAGAGTACAAACCAGCAGACCGGCGTCGCCATTCGGGCGCAGGCGCAGGTCTGTTTCAAACAGTTGCCCCGCGCTTGTCCGGCTGGCAAGCCAGGTATTGATCCGTTGTCCCAACCGGGTGTAATTTTGTTCGGCGTCCGGGTGGGCGTCATTTTCATCGCGCAGATAGACGAGATCAAGATCGGAAGCGTAGCCCAATTCCTTCCCACCCAGTTTGCCGTAGCCGAGTACGGCAAAGGCAGGATGCTCGCTATGCCGGTTGGCGAGCTTCTGCCAGCAGAGGGAGAAGGTCGTCTCCAGCATGATGTCCGCCAACTGGGTGAGGTGATCGGAAATGCGCTCAATACTGTGCAGGTCGGCTAAGTCCTGCGCCAGCAGGCGAAATACCTGGGCATGGTGCGTTTCCCGCAACAGATCCATCTCCCGTTCGGTATCGTTATTCGCCTCTTTCAGGGTATGCGCGAGATTATTGCGAAATTCCTGCCAGTCTGTTGCGGTGTCAAGCAGACGGGCGTCCAGGAGTTCGTCGAGGAGCAGAGGATGCTGATTCAGATAATGACCTGCCCAGGATGAAGCGCCCAGTATCCGGGCTACTTTTTCCAGCGCGTGAGGGTATTGTTGCAGGAGCGCGAGGTATGCGCCCCGGCGGGAAATGTTGCCCAGAAAATCCAGCCCCCGCGCCAGCGCCAGATCAGGATTGGCGACATGCCGCGCTGTTTCGAGGAGACGCGGGCCTACCGCGTCCAGACGCAATTTGTTGGCTGCGGGCAATTGCCGATAGCGGGAGGATTGGCGTAGCGCCGTGAGTCGTTCGCTTACTTCTTTCGGCGCGACAAAACCAAGGGCGGCGAGTTTTTCCTGTTCTTCTTTTGCGTCCAGCATTCCGAACCAGAGGGAGGCAAGCGGATGCTCGCCTTCTTCCGGGTCGGAAAAGACCGCCTCGAAATGAGCGCTGACCCGTTGGCGGTGCGCTTCGAGTTCGGAAACCAGATGTTCCCAGTCCCGACAGTCCATGCTCACGGCAATAAGGGCGCGTGTCGCTTCATCGGTGGGCAGGATGTGCGTTTGCTGGTCTTCCACATATTGCAGACGGTGTTCGAGCTTACGCAGAAAGCGGTAAGCCAGATGAAGATCGGCTTCGGTGGCGGCGGGCAGGATGCAGCGTTCCGCCAGTACGCCCAGAACTTCCAGGGTTGGGCGGATTTGCAGGCGCGTGTCGCGTCCGCCGCGAATCAATTGAAATACCTGCGCGATAAATTCAATTTCCCGGATGCCGCCCGGCCCCATCTTGATGTGGCCTGCCATGTCCTTACGCGCGACTTCGCGGCGAATTTCCATGTGCAGGTCGCGCATGGCGTTGACCGCGCCATAATCGAGATAGCGGCGAAAGATAAAGGGTTGCGTGGTTTTTTGCAGTTGCTCGATCCAGAAGTTTTGCCTGCCTTCCGCGTTTATGCTGGTGTTGATGACCCGCGCCTTGATCCAGGCGTAACGCTCCCATTCTCTTCCCTGCGTAATGAAGTAGTTTTCCAGCGCCGCAATGGAGGCAACAAGGGGGCCGGAATCGCCATTCGGACGCAGACGCATGTCGACCCGGAATACCTGTCCGTCTGCGCTGATTTCGCCTAACGCCGCGATCAGGAGCTTGCCCAGGCGGGTGAAGAATTCGTAATTTTCAATTTTTGCGGGACCAGCGGTTTCGCCTTCTTCCGGGTAGACAAAAATTAAATCAACATCGGAAGAAACATTCAGTTCCCGTCCGCCGAGCTTGCCCATACCGATAATCAGCAGACGTTGGGGTTCGCCGCTTTTGTCCAGCGGCTCGCCGTATTTATGCGCGAGGGCGGCATGATGAAAAGACAGGGCGGCGTTGATGGTTATTTCGGCAAGCCGGGTCATGCCTGCCATGACTTCGGCAAGATCGGCAAGTCCTGCCAGATCGCGCAGTTCAATATGCGCCATCGCCTGCTGGCGCATGTGGCGCAATTGCCGCTTCAGGGTAGCTTCGTCTTCAGCGGCGGGTTCAAGATGGGTCTGGAGCAGTTCTGCGGAGAGCGGTTGCCGCCAGAGCGCATGGAGCTTTTGCGGGAGTTCGGGACGCGCGGCGAACAGGCGGCGCAGATAGCCGCTGTGCGCTAGGGCACGCGCCAGGACGTCCCGCCATTCGCTGTCTTCTTCGGGGGAAAGAGGGAAAGGGAGAGTGGATGGGGTGTTCATGTACGCTCGCTATCAGACGATTGTAATTGATTTTCCGCTTTGCTCATTGTCGTCGGGGAAGGTCGCCCATTTTTACCGAACCGACGGGCGCACCGAGAATAAAGGACAAATTACCACCCTCCTTAATGAGTGCACATGGGTACATAAAAAGCACACATTCTTCTTCTTCCGAGTCGCCACTCGGAAAGTTGAGCGGCAAGCCTTCCCAAACCACGAGATCCATATTGACCCTGATGCGCTTGCCTTCAATAGTGACAATGAAACTCACGAAATCACTACCAACGAAGTCTTCATTCGGCGTATAGCGGAAATGCCCTGCAAAATCCCCGGATTTGATACGTTCAAGCCGGCCATGCTTCGGCGGAGTTTCGATGACGACACTAATATTATTCTTGGGATCGTAAGGCGAGATGCCCTGTTCTTTTAACCAGCCACTTGCCCCTAACGTACCTATTACTGAATCGACGGGAAAAACAATACGGCCTTGAGCTGCGTTCTCTCCTTCGTATTCAGAGGGTCTAAAGTTTTTAGCATCCTGAACATCCTGAAATGTCCATACCGTATTGTCCACGTCCTCCACTTGAGAGGTAGCCTGAGCGAGTACTATCGGTTGTCCACCCTGATCCGGCGGAACAATCATGTCCATCCTGCCTTCCGCCTCGCTCCCCGGCTTCGCCTTCCAGATGTTGGGGTCAGCAGTGGGCAAATAGTCGTCAGTGTTGTCCAGCGGCGTTGGATCAATGTACCAGCCCCAACCGGCAGCGTTGCTGTCCAGCGTAATCTGCCCGCTGTTGTAATAGCCGGTGGTTTGGGCGACGGCGGAGCCGGGAAGGTCGGCAAAACCGACAAAGGCAGTGGCGGCGGTGGAAAGGAGGGTTGACAGATCGTCAGTGGTCTGGGGCGGGAAAAGAGAGATTTTCCAGTCAACGAAGGGCGGCTCCGAGCAATTCTGCTCCCATTTCCAACTCGCATCACCTGCAAAGGGAATATAAATCCGGTAATTCAGGATGAAGGTTTTTCCTTTATAGACAACTTGCAACGTGAAATGATCCTCGACTGCATTTTCACCGCTAAAAGTAGTACGGTAGGTATAATCACCATACTCGCTCGCGTCCAGTGTGCCATGTTCCGGCTGCTTCAAGATGACCGTTAAAGCCGACCTCTCAGCATCGCCATTGAGGTTTTTCGGACGATCCTTTAATGGCAGCGTATCTATTGCATCACGCAGTGGGATAATGGAGTACTGCTTTCCGCTCATGTAGCCCATTGCCACGCCGCACAACGTATGTTCTCGAACCGTGGCAGCTTTGGGAGTAGCCTGCGCAACCTCCGCCATCTGAACGGGTTCCATTACTGCGTCTACGCTTAGGAAGAACATGAGAGTACCTCTTTCTAAAGAATTGAGATCGGGGATTTTCTGCGCAGCTGCGGTCAACAAGTTACTGGTTTTTACAATCTCAACCGGTGTACGCGGGTTCACGGTCAGGCCGAAACGATCCTGATAGCCTTGTGCGCCAGACGTCTGGAAGCCCAAGGCCGACAGTGCCGCCTGGAGGTTTTCGTAAGCGCGGTAGGTTGGGGTGAAGCGTAGCGAACCCCAACATCTTTGCTGCCGTTGGGGTTCGCCTTCCAGATGTTGGGGTCAGCCGTGGGCAAATAGTCGTCTGTGTTGTCCAGCGGCGTTGGATCAATGTACCAGCCCCAACCGGCGGCGTTGCTGTCCAGCGTAATCTGCCCGCTGCTGTAATAGCCAGTAGTCTGGGCTATTGCGGAGCCGGGAAGGTCGGTGAAGCCGACAAAGGCAGAGGCGGCGGTGGTGATGAGAGTTGCAAGGTCGCCTGCGCCGTCCACTTCGGAAATGCGCCAGTATTTCTTACTCACGCCGCAGTATTTTTGCAACGCTTTCGCATAGGCTCCTTCATTTTCACCATCAAGATTAAAGATTTTTGCATAATCCTTATTATTGAGCACGTTTATGTAGTAGCGAAGCGTCAGAGCGATGGGGCGTCCACTATCATCCTTACCTTCGACCAGAAGATCCACACGATCCTTGCCAATATAGCCTTTGTTTGGTAAATACGTAGCATCACCTCTATCTTCCATGACTATGATTGTGCCATTACTCGGCGCACGCAGTACTGTAATCTTTAGGCTTTCCTCCCATTCCCAAAACCACTCCCATTCCGACTGGTAGTATGCTCCCCCCCCCTCAGCGGAAAGCTTCTCTTGCATCGAAGCAGAAAGAAAATCCGTCATGTAAGATAACAGTCCCAGAGCTATACCCTCCCCTTGAGACCTAGCGTAGTCGTAGTCGAAGGTGAGTTGACAGACCCCATAGTTCATGCGTCTGATGGCTGATGCCGAGGTGGATTTGGATGTCTGAGCCTGCGGTACCGTCGCCACCTGCACACTCGGCGTTTCATACATGGGCAGCGGTGCTGCATCTGGTAGCGCGGTAGGTTGGGGTGAAGCGTAGCGAACCCCAACATCTTTGCTGCCGTTGGGGTTCGCGTTCCAGATGTTGGGATCAGCCGTGGGCAAATAGTCGTCTGTGTTGTCCAGCGGCGTTGGATCAATGTACCAACCCCAACCGGCGGCATTACTGTCCAGCGTAATCTGCCCGCTGCTGTAATAGCCAGTAGTCTGGGCTATTGCGGAGCCGGGAAGGTCGGAAAAGCCGGTCAAGGCGGTGGTGCTACTTGATAGCAAGGCGGATAATTGGGCGGTGTAGAGCCAAGATTGGTAGTCGCCGGTTGAATCATTCAGCGATTGGCCGGTCCCACCGGGTGCCATGTTGATGCGGCGGATGCGCGATTTGAATAGGCAGTCATTCGCTTTTCTGTCGAGCGCGAGACCACCACCTGAATTGCCATCTGAAAAATGGTAGTTATCGATGCGCATCTCTCCCACCACCACCAACTCCATCGTAACCTTGATGCGCTGACCTTTGTATTCCACCAGAGCAGTCAGCGAATCCTCTCCTAGATAACCGAGGGTGGGTTTATATTCATAGCCTGGGCCACCAAGAAGGGCACCATCTGTAGCAGACGTCGGCAGCAGTTGCCCATGTCTTGGCATTTCCAAGATACTGACCTTTGCTTCGGATAGATCATCAAGCGTAATGCCGGGGCCACGACGAGATTCCTGATATAGCTGAATCACCACACCGGGAAAAACATTCAGAGCAGTTTGTAATGGTACGCCAGATTGAGGGTCGAAGCCTTCGGGCTCAACAACATCACAATAGCCCTTCAACCAATAGTCATAGTCTTCCTTGCCTACACTTCTTTGCTCAACCGTCTGCACAATAGCCGGACGCTGGGCGAACTCAGTCGGGAGATTTTGATAAGCAAGGATCAGACTTTCGAGCATGGCGATCTCCTCGGGTAGCGTGGTATTGACGGTTTCCTCCAATAGGCCTTGCGTTGCATCAGACGGAACAGCCGCTTGCAGGTTCAAAGGTGGCGAGTTGCCGCCAATCTCTACTAGCGTGGGCGGACGAAGATAGATGTGGAAATGATCCTGATGATACTTGGCAAGCCGGGGGCCAGGGGTAGATGTAGAGCCGCCGGGAACACCCAAGCGATCTAGCGCGGTAGCAGTCACGGGCGATGTCCGCAGTTTACCTTCGTCATCCACATAGCGCGTCTGAGCCAGAGTAGGCAGACTGAAGACGGTCAACAGACCAGTCAGCAAAACAAACCGCCAAAAAATCCCTGTGGCGCGGCGTGTGGTTTGTATAGTTGTTTGCATGTCATTATCTCCTCGTGAAAATCCAGCCTGATGGCCGGTTCGGGATGTTTGCCCGGAGGCATTCCCGGATTTCAAATTTAGCGTACCGCGACCGTCCCGCCCTTCCATGCCGGATCCTGCCAGCGATAGAACGCGGTAAGGTTGCCGGGTTTGTCGGCGCGACGCTCGATAGTCAGTGTGTTGCGATTCCAGAGTTCAAAGCTCGTCCTGCTTTGTCCATTGACCACGATTTCGCGGGCGACGAGCATCTGCTTGTTGCCGGGAACCCAACCGGCGAATTCGATGTAACCGAGTTCAGGGTTGTCGGTGGAAGGGGGCACGATGTCAAGTTGCCAGCCATCCGCCTCCTGGCGAAAAACCCATAACTCGCGCCAGGTCTCAAGCGGCTGTACGGCCAGCGTCATGAGATTGCCATCCGGGCTGACGGAAAGAGAGGCTGTCCAGACATGCCCGTAAGTGCAGCGCGCGGGATTGTCCGGCGCGTTCTTGCCGGGGTTCGCCGGAATGACCTTGATGCAGGTCTGGCCGGGGTTTTCGCCTGCCGCAATCTGAATGCCGGGACGCCCTTTGCCGGGCTGGGCAAGGGTCTGCGGCTGCATAGCCCAGCGCGACGCGCCGACGCGAATGGCGGCAACATCCCAGGCAAGGCGATCATTAGCGGTAAGCGTATTCTTGTTGACTCCGGCAAGGTGGGTTTCGGCGTTTTGCCCGGCTTCAAGTACGGAAGCGGCGTCACTATCCGGTTTTATGGCCTGCCGATGCGCTATGCTCGCCCATACGCCAGCGGCGCGGGTTTTGAGGCGGTTACGCAGATGTTCGGGCAGGTCGCCCTGGCGTGTGCCGTCTTCCAGAACACGGTCAAGAATTTTTGCGCGTCGCAGGTCGGTGTCAAGGCGCTCGGAAGGCAGGAGGGTTGTTTTGACGCATTCGTGCCTGGTGAGCGAGAGCGCCGCCTTCGCTTTTTGCGTGGCGCTGGCGGGCAAATCCAGAACGTGCCGCCAGGCGTCGCCATCGTAGCAAAGGGTCATTTTGTCGTTGCGCTCAACGCTGTAAAACGAGACGCCATAACCGGCGACAGTCTCCATGTGCGCCGAAACCGTCCGCGCCGCTTTTTCATCGTTCTGCGTGATGCGGGAAGCGCGCCACGCCAGACGATCTGCCATTGTGCCAAGCGCGTCAAATACCTCAGCGTCGATAATTTCAGCAGGCGCGGCCTTTAAGAACGCCGCGCCGTAGGCGATACCCAGAGCTTCGTTGCCGGGCTGGTTCTTGAGGAACTCGGTCACAGCCAGCAGTTTGGGCGCTGTCTTTGGGGTTAGTTCATGTTGAACCGCCTGTGTGGCGAGAATGTATCCGGCGCGTTCGCGGCGATGGTCGTAGACCTGAAGGTAATCCCCTTTTAGGCCGCGCACTTCCAGCGTGTCGCCATGTGAGAGCACGGCATGACGGGCGGAGTTTTCTGCTGGCGAACCGCGTAGCGGAATTTGATCCTGGGTGACGATTGCCAGACTTAACAGTATTTCAAACATGATGTAATCCTTTGCAGTGATGAGCCACCCCCGGCCTTTCGGTCGGGGATGTCTCAATACGGTATCTACTGAACGCGCCCGATCAGGTTTTCGCCAACAAAACGTCCGTCCGTACCCGGCGGGACAACGATGACCTGTACTTTTTCGGAGAGTTTTTCCGCCAGCGTTTTCTGGATGAGCAGCGGGCTTTTCATGATAATTTCACCTTCCCGCGCCATTTGTTCGATGTTGATTTTGCCGACCTGATCCATTCGATACACTTCGGCGTCGGCAAGTTTTTTGCGCGAATCTGCTTCAGCGGCGGCTTCAATGATGCGGGCTTCGGCATTGGCTTCAGCGATTTTGACCCGTTCCAGCCTGGCCGCTTCCGCTTCCAGTTCGCGTTGCTTGATCTGCTTTTCCTTGAAAGGCAGGATGTGTTTCATCGCCTCGGCCTGCGCCTGCGCGGCGATGATTTGCTCCTGTGCCGCAGCTTCGGCGACTTTTTCCCGGCGCACTTTTTCGGCCTCCGCCGCCAGCACTTTTTCCATGCCAGCGACGTAGTCGGGCGGCAGGTTGATTTTGCCCATAGTGATGGATTTGAGCTTGATGCCTTCCTCGGAGAGTTGCGCCCGCAGCTCTTTGGTGACATCGTTCAGGATTTCCTGACGGTGGGAGGAGAAGATTTCGCGTACTGTTTTGCGTGAGAACGCCTTGTACAGTGCGCTCCGAATAATGGGCAGCACGAGTTCGTTGTCGATGTTGCCCAACAAGCCGCGAATCTTGGTTGGAATCATGTCAATGTCAACTACATAGCGAACGGTCAGTTCAGCGTCCAAAGTCAAACCCTCGGCTGACTGGAAGGAAAAACCACTTCCTCTGTCGCTGTCCGGCTGATAAATTCGTTCGCGCAACAAGTCCGAACGAGTTTCCAGAGTGAGAGTCTTGATCTTGAGCCCGTTTTCGTTCAGCCGCGCATGTAATTCCTTTTTGATTTCATCCTGAATTTCCTGACGCTGCGACAAGAAAATTTCGTGTGCCGTGTGGCGCAGGAATGTCTCTTGCAGCAAGCGTTGAATGAGAGGCTGCATGATTTCTTTATTTATGTTATTCGGCAGCTTGCGCGCTACGGTTGGCAGACGATCCAAATCGAGCGCGTAGTGGACAGCAAGATCCACCTCCAGGGGTAGCCCTTCAGACGACTGAAAAGAAAAACTACTTTTCTCGCTGTAGTCGGGTTTGTAGACCATGTCACGCAACAAACCAGAATGAAATTCCAGAGTGAAAGCCTTGATTTTGAGGCCATCCTCATTCAGCCGCGTTTGCAGTTCCCTGCTGATTTCATCCTTGATTTGATGCGACGAGAAGATTTCACGCGCCGTATAGCTCGCCAGCGTCTTTTGTAGCAAGCTCTGAATGACGGGCTGCATGATTTCGCTATCTATGTTGTCTGGCAGATTCTGCGCCGTGACCGGCAGCCGCTCCACATCAAGCGTGTAGCGAACAGCAAGGTCGGCGTCCAGGGGCAACCCTTCCGCCGACTGAAAGGAAAGACCGCCTTTGCCATCTTGTTGATAGGTACGGTCGTGCAGCGAGTATGAGCGAAGTTCATGAATCATGGGAATGACCAGAACCTGCCCTTCCTGAAAAAGAGCGGAACTGCCTGTCCATTGATTGACGCGCAGCCCTACTTCGCCGCTTGCGACAGATTCAACAGGAGGATTCATAGCAATGCCGTAAATGGCAAGGCCAAGCGCGCCCAGCAGAGTTAAGCGCCGCCACGGGAGGCGTATGCTTTGGACGCTTTGCAGACCGTGCTTGAGAAACTCGGTCGTTTTTTCCTTGCGGGAAGGGGAACGCGGCGCGTCTTCGCTTGTCGGCGTCCGGGGGGTGTGATCCAGTTCCATGATGCTCTCCTTTTGAGTTGTGCGTGTGGGTCGGTCGCGGATGCGTGCTGCCTGTCATCCTTGAAGCGCATCATGCAACCGGCGGCATGGAGCATTCAATGCCGTTGCCGCCCTACTTTATTCATGAAGGAAACCGTTTTTTCCGCGAGCGTGAAGAAATGTTCACATGCTCATGGCGCAGATAAATATTGACTGCCCGCTGGTATTTTGATAGAACGCATATATGTTAAAATTCCTATGCTGAACGATCCAGTCAATGCTGCATCATGAAAGAACAAATTAACCAATCTCGCAGAGCAATAGCCGTATATACTGCGGACGGCTTTACTGTCGACAGCAATCAATTAGAAAAAGACGATGATCCGCTCTTTCATACAAAATTCTATGAAAATATAAAGAATAAACCCTGGCAAACACTGTATGACCTGGCATTCAGCAACAAAACCATAAACGATGCCTTATACGATACGTCAATCCTGTTTATATTGGAGATTGCCAGACAGGCAATTTACGACATTTCTCATAACCCGGACGTTGATCTGACCCGCGCCGCTTTACCACCAACTGACGAAACTCTCTTCAAATTATTGCGCGGCGTGCCGTTTGTTACAGGCTGTGAATTTGTCAATCTGCTTTGGATCAGAAATATATATAATAAATTTACCGCTGTTTTTAATGCGGAATTTGCTGATTTTGCCGGGGATATTGAGGGCTATTTTCAGGCGAAAAACTCCGAAATTACGGTTGCCGGAAAAGTGCATTTTCACCTGGTCGAGCACCGGAGTGAGGAGTGTCCATTCGCGTTTCTGGCGACCTACTCGGATATGGATTCAAATAACAGTGTGCGTCATGTGCCCCTGAAAAACGCGCTGGAGCGGCACAGGAAGCAGGAGGAATTGCTGGGACTGCTCTCGGCGGTAAGCCGTGCCGCAGACAGAAGCAGCTTTATCTCTGACCTGCTGGAGAGTGGCGAACTGTTTTCTCCGCTTAAATTCACTCCCGAGGAAGCCTATATATTTTTAAAAGAAACGCCGCTGTACGAAGAATGTGGCGTCTTATGCCGCATTCCAAACTTCTGGAAGAAAAAATACAATACCCGTCTTAGTGTTTCGATTGGCGCAAAAGAGCCGTCAGCCGTCGGCTTGCAGGCGCTAATGGCGTTCTCGCCGGAAATTTATCTCGGTGATGAGCCATTCAGCAGAGAAGAGGTTGAAGCATTGCTTGCTGAAACAGCCGGCCTGGCTTTCCTTAAGGGGAAGTGGGTGGAGCTGGATCGGGATAAGCTGCAAAGTCTGTTGTCCGCCTTTGATGAACTGGAGGGTAGGGACATTTCCCTCGCGGAAGCAATCCGCATGCAATCGGGGCTTATGGACGCGGGCGCGGGCACGCAGGATACTGAAATTGAAATCACGAATGGACAGTGGCTGAACGCTCTGCGGGAACAGATGCTCAATCCGGCCAAAATCAGCCAGGAAAGCACAGGCGCGAGCTTTAAGGCCGATTTGCGGCATTATCAGGCGGAGGGGCTGAACTGGCTCAGTTTCATGATGAGGTCCCGCTTCGGCGCGCTTCTGGCCGACGATATGGGATTGGGAAAAACTGTGCAGGTGCTGGCGCTGCTGAATTCCCTGCGCCCCAACTCGGTGAAAACATTGCTCATTATCCCAGCCTCTCTGATTCAGAACTGGAAGAAAGAGGCGGAAAAATTCGCGCCCGATCTGAAAATAAAAATTCTGCACAGCGGGGAAACGGAGTTTACAACCCATGATGCCGATTTGTTTGTCACCACATACGGCATGGTTTCCCGCCTGGAAAACCTTGCGGATACAGAGTGGGATTTGCTGATTCTGGATGAGGCGCAGGCCATAAAAAACCACGGCAATAAGCAGACTAAAGCGGTAAAAAACCTGTCGGCAAAAGGCAAAATCGCCATGACAGGTACTCCGGTGGAAAACAGGTTAAGCGACTTATGGTCGATTTTTGATTTTCTGAATCAAGGTCTGCTGGGTTCGGCAAAAGAATTCGCAAACTTTGCGAAATCATTGCAAGAGAACACCTTTGGCTATGAAAAACTGCGTCGGGCGGTCAGCCCGTTCATCCTGCGGCGGCTCAAAACCGATAAATCCATTATTAATGATTTGCCGGACAAAATCGAGACCATGCAATTTACAACCCTCAGCAAAAAGCAGGTTCTATTGTATAACCAGCTTGTCGGCGAACTCGCCCGCGCGATGGAAGATAAAGAAATGTCGGCCATCAACCGTCGCGGGCTTGTCCTGGCCGGGATCATGAAGTTTAAGCAGATATGCAACCACCCTGACCAATACATAGGTAGCGGTGGATTTTTGCCGCAGCACAGCGGTAAATTTGCGGTATTGGAGGAAATTTGCCAGACAATACGCGATAAACGCGAGCGTGTACTGGTTTTCACCCAATTCAGGGAGATGACAAAGCCTCTTGCCGATTTTTTGGCAATAGTATTCGAGCGTGAAGGGCTTATCCTGCACGGCAGTACCAGTGTGAAGGAACGTGGCAGGTTGGTAGAACGATTTAACGGTGAGAGTTATGTGCCGTTTATGGTGCTGTCGCTTAAAGCAGGCGGCGTCGGACTTAACCTGACCAGCGCCAATCATGTTGTTCATTTCGACAGATGGTGGAACCCGGCTGTCGAGAACCAGGCTACCGATCGCGTTTTCCGTATCGGGCAGCAACGAAATGTAAATGTCTATAAATTCGTTACAACCGGCACGGTTGAAGAAAAAATTGACGCCATTATTACCCAAAAGCAAAAACTGGCTGAAGATGTCATTTCAGTTTCCTCCGGCGAAAACTGGATAACCGGGATGAGCAATGATGAACTGCTTGATTTGTTCAGGCTGGAGGTTTAGCAATATGGGATGGTACGGTTATGGCGACTATGTTTCGGTGGCGGAAAAAAAGGAAAAGGCCAAAAAACAGCTTGAGAAACTGCGAAAAAAAGACCAGGAACTGTCACCGATTATCATCGAAGGGAAAAAAATAGCCAAAACATGGTGGGGTATGGCGTGGTGCAAAAATCTCGAATCATACGCCGATTACAGTAACCGTATCGGCAGAGGCAGCGCCTATGTGAAAAACGGGTTTGTTTTAGACTTGAAGATTGAGCAGGGAGTAATCAGAGGGAAAGTATACGGTAGTCAGCTTTATAATATAACCATTCAGATTGATAAACTGGATAATGCAAGCAAAGAGTTGGTAACCGGCGCAATCGGCCATAAAATTGACAGCGTGGAGGATTTGCTGAGCGGGGATTTTCCCAAAGAATTCGGTGAGATTTTTTTAACGCAGCGAAAGGGGTTATTCCCCTCGCCCAGGGAAATTCGCCTTAAATGCAGTTGCCCCGACTGGGCGGATATGTGCAAGCATGTTGCCGCTGTGTTGTATGGCGTGGGCGCGCGTCTGGATAGCGATCCGCTGCTGTTTTTCAAGCTGCGCGGCATTGATGTCGGCGAGTTTATCAAAAAGTCAATTGATGAAAAAGTGCGGAATATGATGAAAAACGCAGGCAGCGTTACAGCAAGAGTCCTTAAAGACGCCGATATTGCGAATATATTTGGAATATAGCTATGCCGTTGTGTCGGCGACCGCGCCATTGCCGAATAACAGGAGCGTGAAGAAATGTTCACATCTCCGCTTTGTCTTTGCCGCTGTTGTACGATATGAGTTTTCAAACAGTCGGATGCGGAGCGCGTGATGTACAAAGTGGCAATCATTGAGGACGACGAACCCACAAGCGGGCAGATACGCGGCTGGGTGCTGTCCGCCGCGCCGGACATCGAGGTAACGCAATGGTTTACCCGTGACGATGCTGAAGCGGCTATTACGCGTGAAGACTATGATCTCGTGATTCTGGATATCGAGCTTGGGCGCGACCGCCATGCCGGGGTCGCCATCATAAACGCCATCAACAAGGTCGGAAGCGGAACGCCCGTGCTGGTGGTCTCCGCCATGCCGGCGGCGATCTACCGGGGCATCATGAAGGCGCTCGATGCCTGGGATTACCTGCAAAAAACTACCTTCGAGGAACCGGAGTTCATCGAAACTTTTCTGGATATGTTGCGTGCCGCAAAACATCGCCGCCAGAACGTGGAAAACGCGGTCTCCAAGCCTGCGGACGAGGAGCTTTCCATTGATCCTCTGCGCCAGGGCGCGCCTTTCTGGCGCGGCAAACGGGTCAACGTGCCGCTGACCGCGCAACGCATTCTCGCCACGCTCTTCGAGCGCCGGGGTGAGGTCGTTTCCTATGATGAACTGTTTGCGGTCGTGAAGAGCGGGCGCAACCGCGAGAACATCCGCAAGCACATAAGTACCCTGCGCGAAGCCTTCCGCGAACTCGACGAACATTTCGATTGCATCGAAAACGTACCGATGCGCGGCTTTCGCTGGATTCCCTGATATGGCGCTGAAACGCTTTCTCTCCTGGCTTGCCTCTTTTCGCCTGCGTATATTATTCCGCAGCGCCTTTTTGATGCTCTTTTTTGTGGTTATGGTTCTGGTGCTGGCGGTGCTGCAAGGAGAAAAGCAACGTGCCTGGAGCAACTATCAGAACGTGCTTGCTAAAACCCAGGAACATATCGTAGCTCGGCTGCGCCACCCTTCGGGGCAACTTGCGCTGATGAACCCGGAGCGGCGCGTGAATGATACAGGCGCTATCCACCCGGTACTGTTGCCGTTCTCAGCCATTGACTTTGATGATCGGAACAAGGCGTGGAACGCGGTGGAAATGGCTGATTGTCTGGTTCGCTATCCGCGTCACGGCAGTTTGTGCGTGGGTATCGGCAATAACCCGTGGATCGGCGGGTTCATTTACGTGGCGGGTACTTTCGCAAGCGGTACGCTCGTTGCCCACGAAATCGGCGACAGGTATCTGGACGGGGCGCATCGGATGCTTGTGTCCGTCCGGTTGCGTGGTACGCGCTACCGTTGGATTGCGCCGTTCGAGGCGCTACCGTCAAAGCGCGGCGTGCCGGTCGAAGGCGTTAACGGGCGTTTTACCGGCTATGTGGAACTGGAAGAGCGAGATTATGACGGGCGTTTCCCGGAGAAAGATTTTCGCGGATGGCTTTGGCAGCAATCACGCTGTATCGACGAGAGGCAGGAGAGCAGGCAGGACGGCGGACAGGATTGCGAGCGCAAGTCCTTTTTCTCGTTGCGCCTGCCTGTCGGGGAATTGATTGCCGACTTGCTGCGCAATCGGCACGCTCCCTGGCCACCACCCGATCTGAATAACATTGACGTGGAAATTTACCTTCTGCCACCGGGCGAGGATAAAAGCCGCCAGGACGCCCTGTTTGATAGCGCGTCAAACGCTTCGGTATCGCCTTTCTCGCTCAACGACCTTGGAGGACTGTTGCAGGTGGGCGAGTCCCTGCGTATCCGGCGCGGCGACGGCGAGGAAATTTTGATCCGGGGCAGAGAAGGATTGGAAGAGCAGGTTTCTCCCTTGCTTACAGGGTTGATACGAAGGTTGCCTGTTGTGGCTCCCGATGAAAGGCAGGAAACCGCGTCGCCTACCATCATTGAACTTGAAGACTTTGTTACGACCCCGCTGGGCGACTACCGCATCGTTCTACATGGCGACGCGGGGCGGGTCGTCAACAAAATTCTGAGCGCGACCGCGACGCGCCTTGCCTGGTTTGTCGGCGCAATCATGGCGGTGATTGTGCTTGTCTGGCTCGTGATCGAAATCGGCATGATTCGCCGCATCGCGCGGCTTACCCACCGCGCCCGGCAGTTCTCGCCCCGGCGCGAGGGATCGGAGTTCATGTCATTCGATTTTTCCGACCTTGAGAGTAGCGACGAGCTCGGTATTCTCGCCGAACGGCTGGATTGGTTGCTTGCCCGCGTCCGGGAGGACGCCGGTCGGGAGCGCATCCGCGCCGCGCAGGAAAAAGAGCAATGGCATGCCGTCGGGCATGAAATCATGTCGCCGCTGCAATCGCTACTCGCGCTGCATGGCAACCCCGAAGACCCCGACTATCGTTACCTTGCCCGAATGCAGCAGGCCATACGTGTGCTCTACGGCAGCGCCACGCCAAGCGAGGCGTTCCAGTCTTCTTCTGTTGCGCTGGGGACGCTCAATCTGGATGATTTTTTTGCCGACATTGCCGGTAATGCGTTCCACATCGGCGTCGTCGACGTGCGCTACGTCCCGCGCGGCATTCCCGTGTTGGCGCGCGCCGACGAATACGCGCTTGAAGATGTCATTGGACATCTGCTCAGGAACGCGGACCGCCACCGCGTGTCGGGCACGCCGATTACCCTGTCGCTTGGGCCGGAAGACGAGGCAGAGCCAGGCAGCGTTTCGATGAAAGTCCACAACGTCGGCCCCCCCATCGCGCCTGAATGGCTGGACAAGATTTTTGAATACGGCTTTTCCGGTTCGACGGGTCAGGGCGACGAAGGCCGTCGCGGGCAGGGGTTGTTTGTGGCGAAAACCTACATGGCGAAAATGGGGGGCACGATCCGCGTAGTGAACGAAGCGGAGGGCGTCAGCTTTTATTTGAGTCTCAAGCGTTCTGACGCGCGTGGTGTCTAAATAGACAGGTTTTTGACAGCCTTAGGCTCCTAGACTATCAGGATACATAGATATGCCGTGGAGAACATGATTTGGCTACCTGGTCGGTATTGTGCGATTTTGATGGAACCATCTCGACGAGTGATGTGACCGATACGTTGCTGGAGGCGTTTGGCAAACCGCAATGGCGGGAGATTGAGGCCGAGTGGCTCGCGGGCCGCATCGGTTCCCGCGTGTGCATGCAGCAACAGATCGCCTGTCTCGATGCGTCGAGACAAGAACTCGATGAGGCCATCGACGCGATGGGCGTGGATGAGGCTTTCGCGGCGTTCGTCGATGCCGTCCGTACACACGGATGGGAGTTGTCCATCGTCAGTGACGGACTCGATTACGCCATCGAACATCTCCTGCGGCGGCATCATCTGCCCGCATTGCCGTTTTACGCCAATCGTCTCAGGCAGGTGGGCGAGCGTCGCTGGAGGCTCGATTCTCCCCACACGGACAAGGCGTGTTGCTCGGACTCCGGTACGTGCAAGTGTGCCTTCGCGCGTCGCGCGCGGGCCGTGGGCAACAAGGTGTTGATGATCGGCGATGGGCGTTCCGATTTCTGCGTCGCGGGCAATGCAGACCTGGTGTTTGCCAAGGGTCGTCTCATCACGCACTGCTTCGACAAGCGCCTGCCCCATGTTCCCATTTCCGGATTCGATGATGCTGTACGCCTGATTCCTGCGTTGATCGAGCCTGAAACCGTTTTTTGATTTTCCCTGGAGTGTATCGCTTATGCGTGAAGCAGCCTTGCTGGCCGACGAGGCCCGGTATTGTTCGTTCGGTGACACCGTCCACTATTCCGATCCCAAGATTTTTACCCGCTGTGAGGGCAGCTATCTGTACGATGGCGAGGGTACGCCCTTTCTCGATCTGCAAATGTGGTATTCGGCCGTCAGTTTCGGCTACGCCAATCCGCGTCTGAATGCCGTCTTGAAGCAGCAGATCGACACGTTGCCGCAGGTGGCGAGCCAATATCTGCATCCCAGCAAGATCGAGCTGGCGAAGATGATCGCAGAGGACGCGAAGAAAAAATGGGGGCTCGATGGGCGTATTCATTTCAACGTCGGCGGCTCGCAATCCGTAGACGACTCGTTGAAGCTCGTGCGTAACGCCAAGGGAGGCAAGAGCCTGATGTTTGCGTTCGAGGGGGGATACCACGGCCGCACGCTGGGCGCGTCGGCCATTACGTCGAGTTACCGTTATCGCCGTCGCTATGGGCATTTCGGGGACCGCGCGCATTTCATCCCTTTTCCTTATCACTTCCGTGGTCCCAAGGGGATGAGCAAGGAAGAGTATGGCGAGTACTGCGTGCAGCAGTTCGAGCGTCTGTTCGAGTCCGAATACAACGGCGTGTGGGACCCGAAGGCGGAGCAGTCGGAGTTTGCCGCCTTTTACGTGGAGCCGATCCAGGGCACGGGGGGGTACGTCATTCCGCCGCCCAATTTCTTCAAGGGGTTGAAGCGCGTTCTGGATCAGTACGGCATCCTGCTCGTGGTCGATGAAATCCAGATGGGTTTTTATCGCACCGGCAAGCTTTGGTCGATCGAGCATTTCGGCGTGACCCCGGACGTGCTGATTTTCGGCAAGGCGCTCACCAATGGGATGAATCCGCTGGCCGGTTTGTGGGCGCGTGAAGAGCTTATCAATCCGCAGGTTTTTCCGCCCGGATCGACGCATTCGACGTTTGCTTCCACCCCCCTGGGCACGGTGCTGGGGCTGGAGACGATGCGGATGCTGGCCGAGACGGATTACGAGTCGATGGTCATGCGAAAGGGAGAACTTTTTCTCGCGGGGCTTCTCGACCTGCAAAAGCGTCATCCCGAAATCGGGGATGTGGATGGACTGGGGCTCGCGCTACGCGCCGAGATGTGCGAAGCGGACGGCTTCACGCCCAACAAGCGCCTGCTCGACAGGATGGTGGACATCGGTCTGGCGGGCGGTCTGGAGCACAAGGGTAAGCGGATGGGGCTCGTGCTGGACGTGGGCGGCTACTACAAGAACGTCATCACCTTTGCGCCTTCGCTCCACATCAGCGAGGAAGAAATCGAACTGTCGATGGCACTGCTCGATCAACTCATTACGCTTGCCAAACGGGGGTGAGGAGTGGGCGGCAAGGCCGATTCAGGAGAGGCTAGAATCGGGCGTTTCGCGCTTTGCCCTTATGCTTTTGCGGGCGACAAGGCGGCTGAAGAAATCCACCGAACGCTCGACCAGAGCGGCCTTTTCCTGATCGACTGTTACCATGTGATAGCTGTCGGCCAGGATGAGCGTCTCGACCGGCCCGCGCAAACGGCGCTCGATGAGATGCACATTGCGAAGGCTCGCAACGTCGTCTTCCCGCGCGTGGACGGCAATGGCGGGGGCGTGTATGCGATGCAGGTTCTTTTGCACGTAAGCGGACAGGCGGTAAAACTGTTCCAGCGAGGGCCAGGGATTGCCGGGCAGCCCGGCAGCTTCGGAATCGCCTGCCAGCATCCTGGCGGAAATAGCCTGCCGCAGCCGTTCGTTCTTGAGCCCGAAGGGAGAGGTTTCCATGAAGCGCTTGCCACGCCCAAGCCCCAGGGCAACGAAGGGCACAAGCAGGGAAATCAGGTTCCGGTTCCGCCAAATCCAGGGGATGTTCCAGCCGTCGTAGAAGAAGGTCGTGCCGTAAAGGCCGAGCCCGTCGAC
This sequence comes from Betaproteobacteria bacterium, assembly GCA_009777925.1. Lineage (GTDB taxonomy): Bacteria > Pseudomonadota > Gammaproteobacteria > Burkholderiales > Rhodocyclaceae > Azovibrio. The sequence goes on from WRKX01000008.1 coordinate 22,311, forward strand.
CTTGTCGGGGTTTTCGATGGCGTATTGCATCGCCAGCACAGCTCCCATGGAAAGCCCGCCCACGAAGAGGTATTTCACTCTTTTACGCAACTCTTCGGCGGCTTCTTCGACACTGGCGTACCAGTCCTTCCAGCCGGTGGCGAGCAGATCCGCTTCGGTGCCGCAGTGTCCGGCCAGACGCACGCATTCGGCCTCAAAGCCCGCCGCCTTCAGGCCGCGCGCCACGAAGCGCAGTTCGTTCGGGGTTCCCGTAAGGCCGTGGATCAACAAGACTCCGGCGCTGCCGGGGGATACTTTGTGTAAAGTCGACATGATGCTTGAAGCGCCTCTATTCTCCCGTCTATTGCGGGACGCGGGAATTTTGCAAATGCTGAGTATAAGAATGTCTACTATTATGTCATCAGCAGGCTTTCACAAACCTGTCTTGCAGTTTTGATGGATTCAATATTATGAGTACGACTACGCTGATTGTCTTTTTATGGGCGGTAACCCTTGCGACCGATACTTGCGGGCAACTGGCGTTCAAGGCGGCTGCCATTGAGAACCGGGAAGCGAAAGGGTGGGAACACTGGCGGCACATGTTGCGCCGCCCATGGATTTATCTTGGCGCAACTGCCTACATCGTAGAATTCGTCGCCTGGCTCGCATTCCTATCGACGGTCACATTGTCGGAAGGGGTGTTGCTAGGCATGGCCGCTGTCGTAACGGTGATGGTAGGAGGGCGACTATGGTTTAAGGAACGTTTTACCCGCCCGCGCATCATCGGAGTCAGCCTGGTATTGGTGGGTGTGGCACTGGTTGGTCTTGGGGGAATGGGCGCATGAGTACGCGTACTTTTTTCATCATCGGTCTTTTGGCCTTGCTGGTTTTCGATACTTTCGCGCAGGTGTGCTTCAAGCTGACAGCTATCCATGCCGCGCCGCTGGCCTTCGACTGGGCGTGGTTTATCCGCGCGTTTACCACGCCGTGGGTGTATTGCTCAATTCTGGGATACCTGTGCGCCTTTGCGACCTATATGACTATGTTACGCCGCATTCCCGTCGGCCCGGCATTTGCCGCAGCGCATCTGGAAGTGGTCGGAGTATTGGTGGTTTCCGTTCCCCTTTTTGGCGAAGTCCTTTCCTGGGTTCAATATCTTGGCGCGGTATTGATTATGGCGGGCGTATTTTGTCTGGCGTATGGCGAATCCAATTACACGCCGGGGGGTACGACGAAAGAGAGGCATTGATGCGGGAAATGCCCCCCACGGCGGGTTTACCACTCTCATTGCAGGATCTCTTCGGCACGGGCGGAGGTTTTACACGCGCCGCGCAGGACTACACAGGCGCGCCTCATGTCGGACTGGCTTCATCCGGCACAGCCTGTCTTGTGCTGATTCTCACCGCGCTACATGGTTTGTCCTCCGGGCGTAAAACGGTCATCGTTCCGGCCTATACCTGTCCGCTGGTGGCGCTGGCCGTCGCGCGTTGCGGGCTTAAGCTGCGTCTGTGCGATCTGGCTGCCGACAGTCTCGATTTCGACATGGCGGCGCTCGCGGCCCTGTGTAACGAAGACACGTTGGCCATCGTCCCTGCGCATCTTGCCGGGCGTGTAGCCCGTGTCGCTCCTGTGCTGCGGCTTGCGCGAGAATGTGGCGCGTTTGTCGTCGAGGACGCCGCGCAATCCTTTGGCGCGCGTCGGGCCGGGCAAAGCATAGGGCTGGAGGGGGATGCCGGATTTTTCAGTTTTGCCGCAGGAAAAGGTTTGAGTCTGTACGAAGGAGGTCTATGGGTGACGCATGATCCGGCCCTGGCCTCGGCCATCGAGCGGGCGCAGGATGCGCTCGTTGCGCGGGATGTCTGGCAGGAATTCCGGCGCTGCCTCGAACTGACGGCATATGCGCTGTTCTATCGTCCGTGCTTTTTACCCTGGGCGTATGGCGTGCCGTTACGTCGCGCGTTGAAAAGGGGCAATCTGCCGGACGCGGTGGGAGATGTTTTTTCTCCGGAAATTCCGTTGCATCATGTCAGCAATTGGCGGCAAGGGGTCGGACGGCGGGCGCTTTTGAGGCTCCGGGCGTTCCATGAACAAACAACGGTTCAGGCAAAGCGCCGCCTTGCCGTGCTCGATCGTTTGCCGGGTGTGCGGGTTTTCCGTGATGCGGAGAATGAAGAGGGCGTCTGGCCCTGTCTCATGCTGTGCCTGCCGGATCAGGAGAAGCGCGATCGGGCGCTCGATGTGTTATGGGGTTCAGGATTGGGGGTGACGCGCATGTTCATCCATGCCTTGCCTGATTATGATTATTTGCGTTTCTGCGTGCCTGAGGGAAGCTACCCCAATGCCCGCAGCCTTGCGGCGCGAACGCTTACCATTACCAACAGCCTGTGGCTGGATGATGCCGGTTTTGCGCGGATTGTAAATGTGTTGGAACAAGTAGTGCGGCAGTCTTTCTGACAGCGCGAGCAGCGGAGCGGGCAGATTTATCCGATGGCCTGCAACAGCGCCTGATTCACCGCAAGCTGTTGTTGTTGCCATGCGGCAAGGTCGTCCGGGGAAATAGCGGGCTGGTTATCCAACGCGCTTAAAAAGCGCTTCCAGCGGGTCTGATAACGATACGCGGAAACCTCCCCGGTAATATCGCACCCGACAAGGCGCGGGCGGGCGGTATTAACAATGCTCAATAAATCGTCCAACAGCAGCAACCCCTGATCCCAATTGGTACGCGCTACGCTCTCGTGTAGCGCGTCCTTGTCAATCGAGAGATAGAGCGGGGCGCTTGTGCCGGACAATTCACGCGCCAGCGCGGATACAAGACTTTCAGCGTCGGCAAAATTACGCGCTACGTCCGCGCCCAGGGCGCGTGTCCAGCCGCTCTTGACGCCGATAGTCCAGTAGCGAACCCGGCCGCGATAAAGCGGCCCCAGGCGGTTTTCCCAGGCGTGTCGCCAGCCGACATCAGATGAGCTGACGCCGACCACATCAATCCGGGCGACATGCGGCAGGCAAGCGGCATGGGCAACCCATGAACCGCAATGAATGCCGAAAGGAAAACGCATGTTGTCCGGGTGGTTGTCGCATACCAGCACATGCAGGCCGTCATGCTGGCGCTGGCGCTCAATCAGCAGGCAACTGATATGATGGAAGTCGCCGCTGCCCATTAACACAGGGCCATGCGCGGCGGGCAGCAAGGTTTCGAGACGCGCCCTGAATTCATGCCAGATACGCCATGAACAGCCAAAGCGCACAGCCTCCTGCCAGTCGCCCATTTTTAGCCGCATAATATCCGGCAGGCCGCGCACGGAATCATCCAGATCAAGGACAAGCGCGTTCATTGTTCTGTCCCGGCAATGGCGGGCGGCTCCTCGCCCCACGCCTCATCCTGCGCAAAATATCCAGACAAGGGGCGCAGGAGTAAACGCAAAAGAGGGTTTTTCACATATACCGCATGTCGTGTTTTTGTGAAGCGCGCGCCAAGATAGGACTTGATGGCCGGATCAGTCCACCCGGCGATGTAGTAACGCAATCCCTCCCGCTTTGCGAAAGCCAGATTCTCCATCCAACTCACAAAATAAAGATTGTATTCACGCGCCAGGGGATAACGAAAGCCCACATATTTGTCAATCAACATCCCGTCGTGGATAAAACACAGGTTATGCCCGATCAGCGTATCTTCCCGGTAATACAGGAACAGGCGACCATTGAGCGACTTATCGTTCAGCAGAGCCTGAAAAAAATCCAGGGTGAGCAGATCAAAGTGAATCGCGCTTTGCGCGTAGACTTCCAGATATTGCTCGTAAAGTTCGGACAAAAAAGCGGGTTCCGCAAGGCGGTTATCGCCGGTGACGATGACCTCAATTTGCAGATCACGGCGGCTACGCAACTTGCGCCGGATGTCGCGGCGGCGTCCGGCGGACAGGCGCGCGAGATATTCATCCTCATCGGCAAAATCAATCGGCAAATAAGCCAGCGCCTGTCCTTCGACCATGAAAAACTCGCGCCTTGCAAGCGCCGCGACAATCTGTTCGACCAGACATTGGGCTGATTCGGAAAGGAAAGGCGCGGCGGAGGGAATATCCTTGACGATCAACAGGGCGGATTGTTTATCCCATGTCTTAAGCATATCCAGAACTAAGGTTTCAGGAGACTCTTGCGGCAACAGGCAAAATTCGCTGGTTGTTGCCCCTATGAAGCAGGTACGCCACATAAGGCAGCGGCGCAGAAGCCGACTGCCGGGAATTTTCTGGAGGCTGGCTTTTATCCGCTCATTCGCCGTGGTGAGGAGATCGAAGGTCGCCCAGAAGCCGGGCATACCGCTCTTGCAGGTGAATGCCGTGAAGTGTTCAGGCGGATGGCGCAAAAAGTGATGAACCAGCGCTTCCGGTTCTACGCCTGTCAGCCAGCGCGGCGGATGGGAGGCTGGAGGGGCGCGCATATGAATTCAGGTCTGGGAAGGGAAAACCACGCGCGCGCAGAGTCCCCGCCCTTCCGCGCCGGAGAGAAGCACCACATGCGCATGGTGCGCCTGGGCAACTTCCTTGACTATTGCCAGCCCCAACCCGGAACCTTCGGACATGTCGTTCAGGCGCACAAAACGGTTTAAGGCGCTCGCGCGTAAGGTTTCCGGGATGCCGGGGCCGTTGTCTTCGACTTCCAGGTAAGGATTACCGCTCTTTCCTATTCCGCAACGAACCGTGATCGTGCCGCCCGCGCCGGTATAGCGCACGGCATTGTCAATCAGATTGGCCAGCATTTCATGCAAAAACCAGGTCATGCCCCATACTTCGGCGGGCGCAATCTCAAAGCCGAGATCAATCCGGGCAAGCACCGCCTGGTCAATGAACTCGGAAGCCGCGTTCTCAAGGAGTTCGTTCAGCGCGACCCGCTGCGATTTGCTATTCAGATTGGCGTCAGGCGCGGCCCGCGCCAGAGCCAGCATTTGCTTCGTGAGCCTGGCTAAACGGTTAGCTGAAGCCTGCATGTCGCGCAGTCTTTGCAAAGCTTCACCCTGAAGCGCCTCGGCGGCAAGGTCCATCTGCGTCTGGAGGGCAGCCAACGGGGAGCGCAATTGATGCGCTGCGGTAGAGAGGAAATGCTGCTGCGCGATGCTTGCGTCGCGCAGGTTGGACATCAGGCGGTTCATTGCGTGGATCAGCGCATGAATCTCTAATGGCTCGGAGCTTTCATCAATAGGACTTAAATCATCGGACGCGCGGGCGGCAATTTGTCGGCTGATACGTCGCAATGGACGATGCGCGTAGTGCGCCCCGACCAGAACGACCACCAGAGAAACGAAGATGAAGACGAGATCGGTAATCAGCGTTGTCGTGATGATCTTGGCAGCGGCGGCTTCGCGCTTGCGGGTATTTTCCGCGATCACGATGATGATGTTATCCGGCGCGCTTATGTCGTGAGATGGTTGAGGGCGATAAATGACAGCGCGTATAACCTGACGGTTCAGTACAACCGAGCGGTAGGCAGGATTGTCGTCATCGGGATTGCCAGACCTGGCCAGCGGAATCAGGCGCTTATCGCCCACGAGGAGATTGCCGTTTTCATCCGTGACCGCATAGTAGAACTGATCCTCAATGCCGATGCGCAGGATGGTTTCGGCCTGTGGCGGCAATTTGAGGCTCTGATTCACGGCGTCGCGGCTAACCAGCGCCGACAAGGCCAGCGCCGAGTTATGGAGCGCGTGATCGTAAGCGTCATTGACGACCTGCAAGCCTTCCTCATAATCTGTATAGATGGTAACGCTCAGCAGAATCAGGAACGGCACGAGCAAAAAGACGAACAGGCGTCCGCGTAGTGAATACTGGGAAAGGGGCGCGATGCCCAACAGGCGCATGTCAGTTCGGTTCCAGACGGTATCCGACGCCGCGAACGGTGCGAATCGTAACGCCGGCGCCGACTAATTTGTTACGCAGCCTTGAAATGTAAATCTCGACGGCGTTGGGCGAAAGTTCATTGTCCCAATTGCCCAGGCTTTCCGCCAGTTTTTGCTTGGACAGTACTTTGGGAGCGATGAGCATGAGATGCTGCAAGACATCCCATTCCCGACCTGTCAGCTCAAGCGGCGCGTTATCGAGGGTGGCGGTGCGCAAATCCAGATGGAGACGCAATGAGCCGGAGACCAACTCGGAACTGGCGGCTGCCTGACTGCGCCGGACGAGGGCGCGAATGCGGGCAAGAAGTTCGGGTAGAAGGAACGGCTTGACCAGGTAATCGTCCGCGCCGGTATCGAGTCCCTGTACCCTGTCCTCAAGGGCGTCGCGCGCGGTCAGGATAAGCACCGGCAACGCGATTTGCAGGTGCCGTAGCCGCCGGATCAATTCCAGACCGCTCATACCCGGCAGTTCAAGGTCGACGATCAGAAGGTCGTAGGCGGTCAGACTGAGGGCGGATTCCGCCGTTTCAGCGCGGTCAAGATGGTCGACGGAAATACCGGCATTTGTCAGCCCTTCCGCCAGGGCTTTGGCAATGGGCAGGTCATCCTCTATCAGCAGCAGACGCATCACTATGGCTTTCTCAACAATCCGTTTCTATGTTAATCCTTCCGGAGAATTTCTGCTTTTGGCTGATGAGATTTTGCAGGGCAATCGCATGAAAGTCATGTCAAGCTGAGCAATTGAGCGCGGTAGGAATCGGAAGTTGCGGCGATGAGGCGGCGGCCTTGATGCCGCCCTTTCGTGGTATAGGGTCAAGGCGGATGAGGTTCAGGGTGATGTGCCTGAGCACGGCGAGGTTGTGAGCGGCATGGCCGGTGCGAGCACGCATCTGATCGTCGGCGAAGACAACATCCATGCACCAGTGCAGTCGGTTTTGAGTCACCCCTGCCTGAAGGCAGGGGATTCCTCGATATGTTACTGGGGAGCCTTCGGCTCCATATTACGCTTTGTCTCGCTTGTCTCCGCCATAAATGGCGGAGACAAGCGCGAGACCCGTGTTCAATACTCCAGTGATCGCGGATCGCCCGCAAGAGGCGATCTGCATCGGGGGCGAGGCTCGAAAGATAGTAGCGATGCTTAAGTTTCGTCCTGCCCTTGATTTCGCGTTGCAACTCGATCACCGCGAAGGACTTCAGATCGGGCCACTGCTCCGGTTTATGCAGACACGCCAGTTGATCGAATGCATAACAACGCCGCGTCTCGATTCGTCCATGATCCTTCTCCACGGTTTCGGACATCGCGTGGGGTGTCCTGTCCGGCGCCGCCTTGAACTGGGCAAAGAAATCGCGCAGCGAATCGGCCAGGTTCGGCTGGTTGTCCTTGAGCGCCAGGACATAATGCGCGCCACGATTGCGGATGGCCTGGGCGATGTTGGCCTGGGTACCCATGGCATCGAGCGTGACGATGCAGCCTTCCAGCGCCAGGGTAGCCAGGAGTTCAGGAATTGCCGTCTTTTCATTGGACTTCGCCGCCGTTGCCCGCTGCCCGAGCACCAAACCAGCGCCTGCGGCAAACGCGCTCACCAGATGCAGCGGCGTAGCATCCACCTTGCCTGTGCGCCGACTGCTCTTGCCGTCAATGGCTACCACGGCATCGGCCCCCAGCGCGGGCAGGATCGATCCGACCCAGCGCCGAAAGGCGGCCTCAAATTGCGTTGGATCAATTAACCCAAACAACCGTCCAAAGGTGTCGTGCGAGGGAATACCCGCTTTCAGCTTGAGGTAGCCTCGTAGCCAGTCAAGTTTTTCTTTCGCCCACAACTCGATCTCAACGAAGGTGTCGGCTCCGACCAATACCGCATTGACCGCCACCACCAGTAACTCGACCAGATCGTGCCTAACCTTCCCTGCTTGTCTCGGGTCGCTGATCGATACGAATACATCTGCCAGACGCAGTTTGCCTCCCGTCTCCATGGAACACTCCAAAAAGACAGAAAACTACACAAATCAATCCCCTGTGAACAGCCCCCCCTCGTAACCCATTGATCGTAAACGAGTATTCCCGAGAGTCTACAACAATGGCATTCATGCGATTGTCCTGACAAGCATAACTTCCCACAAGTATAGTGCTTTCCTTAAATAAAGCTACTCTCAGGAGCTTTGCGCACTTCTCCCAATCACGACATAAAAGTCATTTTATTTGCGGGAAGCACTATATTCACATTCCCAAAATGCTTGCTTTCCTCCTACCCTTTACTTTTGTCAAAAGCAGCAAGAAATTAGCAACAGGCATTCATGCCTGTCGCTCAAAACGAACAAGGAAGGGGTTTGCATCCCCTCCCTTGTTGCTACGGTCGAAACCTCGGCCTTCAGGCCGGGGTTCCAACCTTCGTGCCGCCCTGAAGGGCGGGATTTCAAACCGAAGTTAGTTTTACGATAAACACCGGCTCAATCGCCCAAACTTATGCGTCCTGCATTCAAGGATTGATGGCGCCAAAATTCATGTCAACAAAAACCCCTCTTGCGAGGGGTTTTTGTTGCGTAAGGCCGCAATTCATCATGGCGCCAGTTCCGGCAAGGCGTTATCGGCTGACGTTTCCGCGCCAGATTCCGCCTCCAGCGCCGGGAAGGTTTCTGCCTCATGTCTTCGCTCCGGCGCAAAGTCCTCACCCTGTTCCTGCGCCTTGCGGCTGCGGTGATAAGCCAAACCCGTACCCGCAGGAATCAGGCGACCAACAATGACATTTTCCTTCAAGCCGCGCAACTCGTCGCACTTGCCCATGATCGCCGCTTCCGTCAGAACGCGCGTCGTCTCCTGGAAAGAAGCCGCCGAAATGAAGGAATCGGTGGAAAGCGACGCCTTGGTAATCCCCAGCAGCATCGGTTCAAACACCGCAGGGCGCTTGCCTTCGGCTTCCATCCGGTCGTTTTCCGTCAGCGCCTCGGCGCGTTCGACCTGCTCGCTCTTGATAAAGCGAGTATCGCCGGGATCAGTAATGGTTACCCGCCGCAACATCTGCCGCACAATTACTTCAATATGCTTGTCATTGATCTTCACCCCTTGCAGCCGGTAAACATCCTGCACTTCGTCAGTAATGTAACGCGCAAGCTCCTCCACGCCCTTCAGCCGCAAAATGTCATGCGGATTCTGCTCGCCTTCGACGATGGTCTCGCCTTTCTGCACCACCTGTCCGTCATGCACCAGAACGTGTTTTTCCTTGGAAATCAGCTCCTCGTGCGCAACACCATCCGTATCCGTAATAACAAGACGCTGTTTGCCCTTGGTATCCTTGCCGAAAGAGACAGTGCCGGTTACTTCCGCCAGCACCGAGGCGTCCTTGGGGGCGCGCGCTTCAAAGAGTTCCGCCACACGCGGCAAGCCGCCGGTAATGTCACGGGTCTTGGCCGACTCAAGTGGAATCCGCGCCAATACTTCGCCTTCACCCACCTCTTGCCCTTCCATCACCGCAATGATGGAACCCGTCTGAAAAGTGATGGCAACAGGATGCCCTGAACCCGCCATGCGTACCTCTTCCCCGGATTTATCAAGGAATTTCACCACCGGGCGCTCGCTCCTGCCCTTGGAAGACTTGCTCCCGCTGCGTTTGATATCAATAACCACCAGCGTGGAAAGTCCGGTGATTTCATCAATCTGCTTGGCGACAGTTACGCCTTCCTCAATGTTCTCGAATTTCACTGTGCCGGCATATTCGGCAATGATCGGGCGGGTATGCGGATCCCACCCGGCCAGCTTCGCGCCTGCCTTCACCACCTTGCCTTCACTGATAAGCAAGGTCGCGCCGTAAGGCACTTTGTGTCGCTCGCGCTCGCGCCCGGCGTCATCCGCAATAATCAGGTCGCCGGAACGGGAGATGACTATCTTCTCTTTCCTGGCATTGGTCACAAAACGCACATTGGAAGAGAAACGCAACGTACCCGCCGAACGCGATTCAATTTCGGAGACCGCCGCCGCGCGGGAAGCCGCGCCGCCGACGTGGAAAGTCCGCATGGTAAGCTGGGTTCCGGGTTCGCCGATAGACTGGGCCGCAATGACCCCCACCGCCTCGCCGACGTTGACCAAGTAGCCGCGTCCCAGATCACGGCCATAACATCTGGCGCACAACCCATAACGAACCTCGCAGGTGAGCGGAGTACGCACTTTGACTTCATCAATGCCCAATTTATCAATCAGGTCAACCTTGTCTTCATCAAGCATCGCGCCCGCGAAAATCACGGTTTCCTGCGTTTCCGGGTCAACCAGGTCATCTGCCACGACACGCCCCAAAATCCGCTCGCGCAGCGGCTCAACCACTTCGCCGCCCTCCACAAGCGCGCGCACGGAATAACCATTCTTCGTGCCGCAATCTTCGCCCGTGATAACCAGGTCTTGCGTCACATCCACAAGACGACGGGTTAAATAACCGGAATTCGCCGTCTTCAGGGCAGTGTCGGCCAGACCCTTCCGCGCCCCGTGCGTGGAAATGAAGTACTGGAGAACGTTCAACCCCTCGCGGAAATTAGTGGTAATGGGCGTCTCGATGATGGAACCGTCCGGCTTCGCCATCAGGCCGCGCATCCCGGCAAGCTGGCGAATCTGCGCGGCGGAACCCCGCGCCCCCGAATCCGCCATCATGAAAATGGAATTGAAGGAATCCTGCTCGACTTCCTTGCCATGTCGATCAACTACCTTCTCTCTGGAAAGCTGCGCCATCATCGCCTTGGCAACCTCGTCGCCGGTGCGCCCCCAGATGTCAACGACCTTGTTGTAGCGCTCGCCGTAAGTCACCAGACCGTTCGTGTATTGATTTTCGATTTCCTTCACTTCCGCTTCGGCAGCCGCGATAATTTCCTGCTTCTGCGGCGGCACTTTCATGTCGTCCGAACAGAAGGAAATGCCGGCGCGGGTCGCCAGCGCATAACCGTTTTGCATCAACTTGTCGGCAAGAATCACCGTTTCATGCAGACCGCAACGGCGGAAAGATTCGTCAATCAGACGGGAAATTTCCTTTTTCTTCAAAGGCTTGTCAATATTTTTGAAGGCCAGCCCGCGCGGCAAAATCCTGGAAAGCAGGGCGCGTCCCACCGTCGTATCAAAACGCTCTCTCCTTTCGATCCACTCACCTTCGCCCGCGCCCGCGTCATATTGCTTCAAACGCACCGTGACCCGGCTGTGCAACTCCACCTGCCCGGTGGCCAGCGCCCGCTCAAGTTCTCCCAGATCGGCAAAGGCCATGCCTTCGCCCCTGGCGTTAACCCGCTCGCGGGTAGCGTAATAAAGCCCCAGCACAATGTCCTGCGAAGGCACAATGATCGGCACGCCGTTCGCCGGTGAGAGCACATTATTGGACGCCAGCATCAAGGTACGCGCCTCCACCTGCGCTTCTATTGAAAGCGGCACATGCACAGCCATCTGGTCGCCGTCAAAGTCGGCGTTAAAGGCCGAACAGACCAGAGGATGCAACTGGATTGCCTTCCCCTCAATCAAAACCGGCTCAAACGCCTGAATACCCAGACGGTGCAAGGTCGGCGCGCGGTTCAGCATGACCGGATGTTCGCGGATGACCTCTTCCAGCACATCCCAGACAACGGCTTCCTGGTTTTCCACCATCTTCTTGGCCTGCTTGATGTTGATGGCGTTTGCGCGCAGCACCAGCTTGTGAAAGATGAAGGGCTTGAAAAGCTCCAGCGCCATCAGCTTGGGCAAACCGCATTGATGCAGTTTCAACTGCGGCCCCACCACAATTACCGAGCGCCCGGAATAATCAACCCGCTTGCCCAGAAGATTTTGCCTGAAACGCCCGCTCTTGCCCTTAATCATGTCGGCAAGCGATTTCAATGGGCGCTTGTTCGCGCCGGTCATGGCCTTGCCGCGCCGCCCATTGTCCAGCAGCGAATCCACTGCTTCCTGCAACATCCGCTTTTCGTTGCGCACGATGATGTCCGGCGCTTTCAATTCCTGCAAACGCTTCAACCGATTGTTGCGGTTGATGACCCGCCGGTAAAGATCATTCAAATCCGAGGTCGCAAACCGTCCACCATCCAGCGGCACCAGCGGACGCAAATCCGGTGGCAACACCGGCAACACTTCAAGTACCATCCATTCCGGCTTGATCCCGGATTTCTGGAAGGCTTCCATCACCTTCAGACGCTTGGCGATTTTCTTGTGCTTGCTCTCGGAAGTAATCGTCTCAATCTCGGCGCGCAGATTTTCTGTCTCGGTGCTGAGATCCAGCCCCTTCAGGAGATCACGGATGCCTTCCGCGCCCATCAGGGCGACAAATTCATCCACGTGTTTTTCATGCATCTCCAGATATTGCTCTTCAGTAAGCAGTTGCCCCCGGCGCAAATCGGGAACCATGCCCGGATTAACTATGACATAAGCCTCAAAATACAGCACCCGCTCAATGTCGCGCAGAGTCATGTCAAGCACCACCCCAAGCCGGCTGGGTAGCGATTTCAAAAACCAGATGTGGGCAACCGGGCTGGCAAGCTCGATATGCCCCATCCGCTCGCGCCGCACCTTGGCAAAGGTGACTTCCACACCGCACTTCTCGCAAATCACGCCGTTATGCTTCAAGCGTTTGTATTTGCCGCAGAGGCATTCGTAATCCTTGATCGGCCCGAAAATCTTCGAGCAGAACAGGCCGTCGCGCTCCGGCTTGAAGGTACGGTAATTGATGGTTTCCGGTTTCCTCACCTCGCCATAAGACCAGGAGCGGATTTTTTCCGGCGACGCCAGTCCGATGCTGATCGCGTCGAACTCTTCTTCTTTCTGCGTCTGCCGAAACAGATTCATGACGGTCATTTGCATGATTTGACTCCCTGCCTTCAATTACGTTCAAGGTCAATGTCAATGGCCAGCGAGCGGATTTCCTTCACCAGCACATTGAACGATTCGGGCATCCCGGCTTCAATCCGGTGCTCGCCCTTGGCAATGTTTTCATACACCTTGGTGCGCCCGTTTACATCGTCGGATTTCACGGTCAACATCTCCTGCAACACGTAAGACGCACCATAGGCTTCAAGCGCCCAGACTTCCATTTCGCCAAATCGCTGCCCGCCGAACTGCGCCTTGCCGCCCAGCGGCTGCTGGGTCACAAGTGAGTAAGGGCCGGTCGAGCGGGCGTGCATCTTGTCGTCAACCAGGTGGTGCAGTTTCAGGTAGTGCATATAACCCACAGTGACCGTGCGCTCAAACGGCACACCGGTACGCCCGTCGAAAAGCTGTACCTGGCCTGATTCCGGCAACCCCGCAAGTCGCAACATACTCTTGATTTCTTCCTCATTCGCTCCGTCAAATACCGGGGTGGCAAACGGCACACCATCCTGGAGATTTGCCGCCAGCGCGCATATTTCCTCGTCCGTCAGGGATTGCAGATTTTCTTTCTTGCCCTTGTCGTTGTAGATTTTTTCAAGAAGCGCGCGAATTTCCCTGATGTTGACTTCCCGGCCTTGACGCAGCAGCGCGCCGATTTGCTCGCCCAGTCCTTTCGCCGCCCAGCCGAGGTGTACCTCAAGAATTTGTCCCACATTCATCCGCGACGGCACGCCAAGCGGGTTCAGAACGATGTCTACAGTGCGCCCGTCAGCCATATGCGGCATGTCCTCCACCGGCACGATACGGGAAACCACGCCCTTGTTGCCATGCCGTCCCGCCATCTTGTCGCCGGGCTGGAGCCGCCGCTTTACGGCGACATAGACCTTGACCATTTTCTGCACTCCGGGCGGCAGTTCGTCACCCTGCGTCAGCTTCTTCTTCTTCGCGTCAAAGGCAGCTTCAAATTCCTTGCGGTTCTGGTCAAGGCTGTCCTTGATCTGCTCCAGTTGTTTCGCGGCTTCGTCGTCGGCAACCCGGACTTCAAACATATGATAAGGACTGTCCAGAGCGCCCAGATATTCCTCAGTCACGATCGAACCTTTGGCAAGCCGTTGCGGGCCGCCATTGGCCTTTTGCCCGGTCAACAGGCGTTTGACCCGCAGAAAAGCATCACCCTCAATAATCCGCATCTGATCGGCAAGATCGAGCTTGTAGGCGCGCAGATGCTCATCAATAATGGACTGCGCTCGCTTGTCGCGCTCGATACCCTCGCGGGTAAAGACCTGCACGTCAATCACCGTGCCGGAAATGCCCGCCGGAACACGCAAGGACGTGTCTTTTACATCGGACGCCTTTTCGCCAAAAATGGCGCGCAACAGCTTTTCTTCCGGGGTCAGGGTCGTCTCACCCTTGGGCGTAACCTTGCCGACCAGCACGTCGCCTGCTTCCACTTCCGCGCCGATATAAACAATGCCGGATTCATCCAGACGCGAAAGCTGCGATTCTCCCAGCGAAGCAATATCACGAGTAATTTCTTCCGGCCCCAGTTTGGTATCCCGCGCCATGACAGGCAATTCCTCAATGTGAATTGAGGTATAGCGGTCTTCCGCCACCACATGCTCGGAAATCAGGATCGAATCTTCGTAGTTGTAGCCATTCCAGGGCATAAAGGCGATCAACATATTCTGCCCCAGCGCCAGCTCGCCCTGATCGGTAGAAGCGCCGTCCGCCACAACATCGCCGGGGGCGATCACGTCGCCCACCTTGACCACCGGCCGCTGATTGATGTTGGTATCCTGATTGGAGCGGGTGTACTTGGTGAGATTGTAAATATCAACCCCGACCTTGCCAGCTTCAGCTTCCTCGTCGCTTACCCGCACCACAACGCGCTGGGCGTCGACATAATCCACCACCCCGCTGCGGTGGGCGGTGATGATCGTGCCTGAATCTGTCGCCACCGTGCGCTCAATGCCGGTTCCGACCAACGGCTTTTCCGGGCGCAGACAGGGAACGGCCTGCCGCTGCATGTTCGCGCCCATCAGGGCGCGGTTCGCGTCGTCATGTTCCAGAAAGGGAATCAGGGAGGCGGCGACCGAGACAATCTGGCCGGGAGCCACATCCATGTACTGCACCCGCCCCGGTTCGGAAAGAATAGCCTCGCCCTTCTCCCGGCAAATAACGAGCTCATCAATCAGCTTGCCATTCCTGTCCAGGGTCGCGTTCGCCTGGGCAATCACGTAAGCGCCTTCCTCAATGGCGGAGAGAAATTCGATCTGCTCCGTCGCCCTGCCATCCACCACCTTGCGGTAGGCCGTTTCAATAAACCCATAGCTATTAACTCGCGCATAAAGTGCAAGGGAGTTGATGAGGCCGATATTCGGGCCTTCCGGCGTTTCAATCGGGCAAACGCGCCCGTAGTGGGTGGGGTGCACGTCGCGCACCTCGAAACCGGCGCGCTCGCGGGTCAGGCCGCCCGGCCCCAGCGCCGAAACCCGCCGCTTGTGGGTGATTTCGGAAAGCGGGTTGGTTTGATCCATAAACTGCGACAACTGGCTGGAGCCGAAAAACTCCTTGATCGCGGCTGAAATGGGTTTGGCGTTAATCAAGTCCTGCGGCATCAGGTTTTCCGTTTCCGCCTGGGAAAGCCGCTCCTTCACCGCACGCTCAACTCGCGCCAGGCCGGAACGGAACTGGTTGCCCGCCAGTTCGCCTACCGAACGAACGCGACGATTGCCAAGATGGTCAATATCATCAATATCGCCGCGCCCGTTCCGAAGCTCCACCAGCGCCTTGATCGTTTCCACAATGTCATGCGGCGACAGGGTATGCTGCAACAGCACTTCCGTTTTCGCGCCATGCCTGGCAAACCGTTCCGCCAGCAGCATAGCCGTCCGCTCATCCATATTTTCGCCAATGGCGCGGGAACCATAAGCAAGCTGCGATACCAGATATTGAATCCTGGGGAACATCAATGCTTTCAGGGATTCGGACGGTTGTTCGTACTCCTTGCGCAAGCCTTGCAATTGCTCTTCGATACTCTTGTCCTGCGCCTTTATTTCAAACATTTCCTCCGGGTTTTTCAGGCCATTCAGATACTCTTCCCTGATAGCCGCTCCCCTGGCAAGCCTGTTAGGACCTTTTTCCGCTTTTTGTCCCAGAAGCAATTGCCTGTGCCGTAGCAATGTGTCATGCCTGCAAAATTCGTCCGTCAGCTTTTTCAGGACAGCTTCGGCGCGGGATTGCAGGCTATTAACCATAACCTTATATTCGATGGTTTGTTCGCGCGCCAGGCGGCGATTGAACTTCATCCGCCCAACATTGGTCAGGTCGTAACGCTCATCCGAGTAGAAGAGTCCCTGGAAAAGGATTTCCACCGCTTCCGGGGTCGGCGGCTCGCCCGGACGCATCATCCGGTAAATCGCCACCCGCGCCTGCTGACGATCCATAACATCATGGCTTCGCAGCGTCTGGGAAATGAACGTGCCACGATCCAGGTCGTTGGTATAGAGCACGCGCAACTCGCTGATCTCCGCATTCTTCAGCCTGGCCAGCACAGTTTCGGTAATTTCATCGTTCGCCTCCGCAAGCACTTCGCCGTCATTGCTGATGACCGTCTCATAGAGCACATGCCCCAGCACGAAATCTTCCGGCACAACCAGACGATCCAGCTTCACGCTCTCCATTTCCCGGATATGGCGGGCGGTAATACGTTTTCCCCTGGCAACAATCTGCCTTCCTTCCGGCGCATTGATGTCAAAACGCGCCATCTCGCCCCGCAGACGCTCAGGGCGTACTGAAAATTCGATGTTTTTACTGCCGATGTGAAAAAGGTCGAAGTCGAAAAATTCCTGCAATATCTCTTCCGGGGTCATGCCCAATGCCATCAACAGCATGGTCACAGGCATCTTGCGACGGCGGTCGACCCGAAAATAAAGGAGGTCCTTCGGGTCGAACTCGAAATCCAGCCAGGAGCCGCGCCCCGGAATCACCCGCGCCGAAAAAAGCAGTTTGCCGGAAGAATGGGTTTTGCCTCGATCATGCTCAAAGTAGACACCCGGCGAACGGTGCAATTGCGACACGATAACCCGTTCGGTGCCGTTAATGACGAAAGAACCATTCTCGGTCATGAGCGGAATCTCGCCCATGTAGACTTCGTGCTCCTTCACTTCCTTGATGGTTTCTGTGGCCGCTTCCCTGTCAAGAATCACCAGACGCACCCGAGCGCGTAAGGAAGAAGCGTAAGTCAGGCCGCGCTGGTGGCATTCCTTCACGTCAAAGGCAGGATCGGCCAGCGTATAGGAGACAAACTCCAGACGCGCATTGCCGGAATGGGAACGGATTGGAAAAATAGAGGTAAAAGCGGCCTGCAACCCCTGGTTTTCCCGCTCTCCCGGATTTACCTCAGCTTGCAGAAAATCCGCGAAGGAAGCCAGTTGCGTCTCCAGCAGAGAAGGCACTTTCAGGACATCTTCCCGCCTTGCAAAGCTCTTGCGGATTCGCTTTTTTTCGGTATAAGAATATGAGGAAGAAGCAGGCGAAGGGGATGAAAGTTTCGAGTTCAAATTCATGATCTCTCCAGAAAAAAAGACGACTGACCGTCAAACGTAAAGCCTCCGCTCCCGGAAGCGGATAAAAAATAAGGCTTTGCGTTTGTCGTCTCTAGCATGAGATTTAGATATATAAAAAAACGGGAAAAGGCAGACGCCCGCAAACGGGACATCTGCCTGCCGCAAAACATGCGAATTACTTCAATTCGACCTTCGCGCCCGCGTCTTCCAATTGTTTTTTCAGCGCTTCGGCGTCGGCCTTGGGCAGACCTTCCTTGACCGGCTTGGGCGCGCCATCCACCAAATCTTTTGCTTCCTTCAGGCCCAACCCGGTTGCGGCGCGCACGACCTTGATGACTTCTACCTTCTTCTCGCCGGCAGCGCCCAGAATCACGGTGAATTCCGTCTGCTCTTCCACAACGGCAGCGGCAGCGCCGGCAGGCGCGGCCACCGCCATCGCCGCAGCGGAAACGCCAAATTTTTCTTCAAATGCCTTTACAAGGTCATTCAGTTCCATGACCGTCATCTGGCCTACGGCTTCAAGAATCTCTTCTTTGGAAATAGCCATGTGTATTCTCCTAATTCAAAATCACAAAGTTCAGGTTTTTCAAAAGCATGGCCATCAGGCCGCTGCCGTTTCACGTTGTTTGGCGAGCGCCGCCACTGCTCTGGCAAAGCCGGAAACCGGCGCCTGCATGACGCCCAGCAGTATGGCAAGCAACTCTTCGCGGCCCGGAATCGAAGCCAGGGCTTGCACTTCCGCCTTGTTCAGCAATTTGCCCGCGTAAGAGCCGCTCCGAATAACAAGTTTGTCGTTCGTCCTGGCAAAGTCGTGCAATACCTTCGCTGCCGCCACCGGATCAACGGAAATTCCGTAGATCAGAGGCCCCGTCATCTGATTCGCCAGTTCCGCGAACTGGGTTTCAGCCACAGCCCGGCGCACCAGGGTATTTTTCAGCACATGCAGGTAAACCCCCGCCTCGCGCGCCTTTCGCCGCAGCACGGTGAGATCCCCCACCTCAATGCCGCGATATTCGGCCAGCACGACGCTTTGGGCGTTGACAAGCTCTGCCGAAACTCCCGCCACAACGGCTTTTTTGTCTGCTAGATTGAGACCCACAGGTCTTTCCTCCTTTCGCGTGGTAAAAATATGGCGAAAATTCCGCCACACCTACGGCGACCTGAACTAATGACTATCCACGTTTCAGGAACGCGGCAAAATCTGTTCCGGGCACACCGTCTACGCAGGCCGGAAGTTCCCAAAATGGAATCTCCATTTAAGTGTCTTGCGACACGCCTGGCGGTCTTTGACGATCCGCATCCCGGCGTGAATCCGCCGGGATGCGTCCCAAAGTTCGTAAATAAGTTATGCGCCGACAAGACTCGTCTGATCAACGCGCACGCCCGGCCCCATGGTGCTGGCCACGGCAATTTTCCTGAGATATTGTCCTTTGGAAGTAGCAGGCTTGGCCTTGTTTAGCGCGTCAATCAAGGCGCGCAGGTTTTCCTCCAGTTTTTCCACCGGAAAAGAGGCGCGTCCCAGAGTGGCATGCACAATGCCGCCCTTGTCGGTGCGGTACTGCACCTGGCCTGCCTTGGCGTTTTTTACCGCCATCGCCACATCGGGCGTCACGGTGCCAACCTTGGGATTGGGCATCAAGCCGCGCGGGCCGAGGATCTGGCCGAGCTGACCAACAACCCGCATCGCGTCCGGCGTGGCAATTACCACGTCAAAGTCAAGTTTGCCGCCCTTCACATCGGCGGCGAGATCGTCAAAGCCAACCACATCTGCGCCTGCTTCCTTAGCCGCTTCGGCTTTTTCGCCCTGGGCAAACACGGCAACGCGCACGGTCTTGCCCGTTCCGGCGGGCAATACAACCGAGCCGCGCACCAATTGATCGGATTTTCGCGCGTCAATACCCAGGTTTATGGCTACGTCAATGGATTCATCGAATTTCGCGGTAGCGGTTTCCCTGGCAAGAGCAAGAGCATCCCCAACCGCATAGAGCTTTTGCGCCTCAATCTTGCCTGCCATTGCCTTTTGTCGTTTGTTGAGCCTGGCCATTTATACACCCTCCACGGTAATGCCCATACTGCGCGCGGAACCTGCGATGGTACGCATTGCCGCCTCCATATCAGCGGCAGTCAGATCCGGCAGCTTGGCTCTGGCAATTTCTTCCACCTGGTCGCGGCTAACCTTGCCCACCTTGTCGGTATGCGGCTTGGGAGACCCCTTGTCAACCTTGGCGGCCTTTTTGATGAGAATTGTCGCGGGCGGCGTCTTCATGATGAAAGTGAAAGACTTGTCCGCGAACGCGGTAATGACTACCGGAATGGGCAGACCCGGCTCCATGCCCTGAGTCTGGGCATTGAACGCCTTGCAGAATTCCATGATGTTGAGGCCGCGCTGCCCGAGCGCCGGGCCGATCGGAGGTGAAGGATTCGCCTTGCCTGCCGGCACTTGCAGCTTGATGTAGCCAATTATTTTCTTGGCCATGTTGTATGTCCTTTGCTAAAGTGAGTCATAACGCGCTGTCGTCCTGGACTACCCGCGCTCCTCTTGCCGGAATCAGACTGCCGGGCTTCCGGTCATGCCCTTTAAAAACCCTTTCGTCCTATCCCTTCTCCACCTGGGAGAATTCCAGTTCCACCGGAGTAGCGCGCCCGAAAATGCTTACCGAAACAGAAAGACGGTTTTTTTCGTAGTTGACATCCTCAACGCTACCCTGGAAGTCAGTAAACGGTCCTTCCTTGATCCGTACCATTTGCCCGATTTCAAACAACACCTTGGGACGCGGCCTCTCAACCCCATCCTGCATCTGACGAATAACCTTCTTCACTTCGTCATCAGTAAGGGGTTGCGGCTTGTTGCCGCTGCCGCCGACAAAACCCGTGACCTTGGAAGTGCTCTTCACCAGATGCCAGGTTTCGTCGTTCAAGTTCATTTCCACGAAGACATAGCCGGGAAAAAACTTGCGCTCGCTGATCGAACGCTGTCCGCTTTTCATTTCCACGACTTCTTCCACCGGCACCAGAATCTGCCCAAATTCCGGCTCCATATGGTTACGCATGATTCGGTCATTCAAGGATCGCATCACGCTCTTTTCAAACCCGGAGTGCACATGCACGACGTACCATCTTTTATCCATCTGGCTCATGACCTTGTCCAGCCCAGAATCAGATCGTACATTACCCATTCCAGAGTTTTATCCGTAAGAAAGAGAAACAGCGCCATCACCACCACGAAAGCGAATACTACGCCGGTCATCTGCACGGTTTCCTTGCGGCTCGGCCAGACAACCTTGCCCAGCTCAATCCATGCTTCCCGACAGAACAACCGGAATTTTCCGCCCAGCTCCGTCCAGCGCGCGAACAGGAGAGCGCCCGCGATAATACCGGCGCCGACCGCCAGAACTCGCAGCACCGTCGACTGGCCGGAGAGCAGGTAAAATCCAACGACACCTGCTGCCGCCAGCAAAAGCGAAAACGCTATCTTGATTTTTTCAGCCATCGCGGCAAGAACCAGTTAAATCAAAAAAATGGCAGGGGCAGAGGGAATCGAACCCCCAACCTTCGGTTTTGGAGACCGACGCTCTGCCAGTTGAGCTATACCCCTGCAACAGAGACTACAAAGAGCGCCCCAGGGAGCGCTCTCCAAAAACGCCTGGCGTTATTCAATAACCTTTGCGACGACGCCGGCGCCGACAGTACGCCCGCCTTCACGGATGGCAAAACGCAAGCCTTCTTCCATCGCAATCGGGCAAATCAGCTTCACCGTAATCTGTACGTTGTCGCCCGGCATTACCATTTCCGTACCCTCCGGCAGACTGACCGCGCCGGTCACGTCCGTCGTGCGGAAATAAAACTGCGGCCGGTAGTTGGAGAAGAACGGAGTATGACGCCCGCCCTCATCCTTGGAAAGCGCGTAAATCTCCCCATGAAAATGAGTGTGCGGAGTAATGCTGCCCGGCTTGCACAACACCTGGCCGCGCTCGACTTCCTCCCGCTTGGTGCCGCGCAAAAGCGCGCCGATGTTGTCGCCAGCCTGACCCTGGTCAAGCAGCTTCCTGAACATCTCCACCCCCGTACAGGTCGTCTTTTGCGTGGCCTTGATGCCCACAATCTCGATTT
>WRKX01000009.1 GCA_009777925.1 Betaproteobacteria bacterium
AGCCTGCGACCATCTTCTTTGTCCATTTCACTTATCTGGGGATGATGTAAAATTATTCAATACTTAGTAGCCGGGTCTATAACAACAGTAAATTTATTCGCGGGAAGCACTATAATGCGCCTCTTTCCAAAAAATGATGATGCTTGGTTGTCCTGCCCCTTTTGACTTCGCCGCAAGCCCAAATTGCCATCCGCAGGAATTGCTGTCCGCAGGACATATTTGACAGCGGTTAACCTCATCCATAAAATGATACGTTATATCGTTTTTTTGTCCTCCAGTGCATCCCAGCCAACGCCGATTCACGATGAAAAAACTCTCCTCCTGCCTTATTCTGGCGCTCTTTCTGGCAGGCGCGTCTGCCTTCGGGCATGACGCTCATACCCACGGCATCGCCAGGCTCAATCTGGTCATCGAAGGAATAAACGTAGAAATCGGCTTTGAAACGCCCCTCATCAATCTCATTGCCTTCGAGCGCGCCCCCAAAAATGACAAGGAACGGCAGGAAGTACGCAACATGGCAACAGCATTACGCAACGCCCATACCCTCTTTATTTTTCCCCCGGATGCCAAATGCGGTCAGACAAGCGTGCTTTTGAAAGCGGATGTTATAGCCGAGGAACTGGCTTACACGGCGAATGAACATGAGCGCGGGCAGGAAAACCACGCTCACGCGGCAGGAGACGGGCACGCAGACTTGGATGCGGAATTTGTCTTTACCTGCCAAAACCCGGCGGCGTTAAAGCAAGTCGAAGTTAGGATTTTCCAGGCGTTTCCCGCGCTGAAGCGCATAGAGGCTGAACTTGTAACTCCGCGTGGACAAAAGGCTATTAAACTTACGTCCCGCGCCAATCGCCTGCAATGGTAAGCCCTTCGGTATCCCCTGCCGTTCTTCTGGAAAACGCACGTTTTCGCTGGCCCGGCAGCAAACGGTTCGTTCTGGATATTCCCTTCTTCGCCGCGCGTGCCGGGGAACATGTGTTCATCGCTGGGGCCAGCGGCAGCGGGAAAAGCACGCTGTTAAGCCTGATTGCGGGCATTCTCTCGCCGGAATCAGGGCGCATTCTGGTTGATAATGTGCCAATTTTCAATATGCCCGCCGCCAGACGCGACATCTTTCGCGGCGAACATATCGGCTTCATTTTTCAGCAATTCAACCTGATTCCATATCTTTCCATCCTGGAAAACGTCCTGCTCCCCTGCCGTCTCTCGCCTCTACGCAGCGCCCAAACCCAAAAGCAGGCCGCCACGCCCGAAGAGGCCGCGCGACAACTTCTCTCCCGGCTGGACATCGCGCCCGACCTCTGGCAACGCCGCGCCGACAAGCTCTCCGTCGGGCAACAACAACGGGTAGCGGCGGCGCGCGCCCTGATCGGCTGCCCGCCGCTTCTCATCGCCGACGAACCGACCTCCTCGCTGGATACGGATCGGCGTAGCGCCTTTCTGCGTCTTCTTATCAAGGAATGCCGGGCGTCCAACTCAACATTGCTTTTCGTCAGCCACGACCGCAATCTGGGCGAGACTTTCGACACCTGCATTGAACTCCCAGAACTCAACCGCGCTTTACCGGACAATTCGCCGGAACAGGCCAACGGATATTCCCACGGCTTACAGGAGCCAGCCCCGCAATGAGCCGCTTTTTCTGTCTCCTTCTCCTCGCGGCCAAAAGCGCCTGGAACCGGCGCGGCACCCTGGCGCTGGTCGTCTGCTCCATCGCTCTGTCTGCCACCCTGTTGTTGGGTTTGGAAAGAATCCGCTCCCAGGTCAGAGAGAGTTTCGTTCAGGCGGTTTCCGGCACCGACCTCATCGTCGGGGCGCGGGGCGGCAATCTCCAATTGATGCTTTACGCGATTTTCCATCTGGGCGGCGCAACTCACAACATGGGCTATAAAAACGCGCAGGCTATCGCCCAAAACCCGGAAGTAGCCTGGACTATCCCGGTCTCCCTGGGCGACTCCCATCGAGGTTATCCGGTTGTCGCCACCAATCACGATTTTTTCACCCACTATAAATTTCGCAATCAGGAAGCCATCGCTTTCGCAAAAGGCAGGGCGTTTGATGATCTGTTTGAAGTAGTAGTCGGCGCTCAGGCAGCACGGATGTTGGCCTACGAACCAGGGCAAAAAATCGCGTTAAGCCACGGCAGCGGCGATGTGTTGGCAATCGCGCACGACGACATGCCTTTTACCGTAATCGGCGTCCTCGCTCCAACCGGGACGCCGGTCGACCGCTCGCTCTACATCAGTCTTGCCGCAATGGAGGCTATCCATCTGGGCTGGCAGGGCGGCGCGCCCCTTAAGGGATTACGCATTTCACCCGAACAGGCCCAACAATTCGTCCGGGAACCGCAAAACATCACTGCGCTTCTGATCGGCCTTGACAAACGCAGCCGGGTTTTTGCCGTACAACGCGACATCCATGACTACCCGGACGAGGCGCTTACCGCCGTCATGCCCGGAGTCGCAATGGATCAAATCTGGCAGATGGTGGATACCGGCGAAAAGGCGCTTCTCCTGGTCTCCATGCTGGTGACGGCAACCGGGCTGGCGGGACTTATCGCCGCGATTCTCGCGGGGCTGGGCGAGCGCCGACGGGAATTGACCATCCTGCGCTCAGTCGGCGCAAGACCAGCGGACATCCTGATCCTGCTGGCCGCCGAAGGCTTTTTGCTGGTCATATCAGGCGTCCTGGCCGCGCTTCTTGCCCTGTTCCTGCTCCTGCGTTTTCTCTCCCCCGCGCTGACTGATTTATATGGCATTGTTCTTCAGATTTCCCCGCCAAGCGCGACAGAATGGGGCATCATGGGCGGCATTTGCGTCGCCGGGTTTATGGCCAGCCTGATTCCCGCCTTTCGCGCCTATCGCTTGAGCCTCGCGGACGGATTGACCCTCTCCCGATGAAAAACCCGCAACATATACGCCTCTGGCAGAGCGCGAGAATTCTTGCCCTGCTCTGTCTTCTGTCTCTAGCCGCCGCAAACGCCGCGCCGTCCTATCAGGAAACAGGCTGGGAAGCGTTGATCCCGGAAGCAGAGCGAATCAATGATGTAGATACTTATCTGAAACAAATTTCAGAACAGAGTCATTATCAGGATGAGACGCGTGTAAACCCCGCGCTAGAGGGGAAACCGGTCATGATGCGCGGCTTTGTCGTCCCTCTGGAACGGGAAGACAGGAGCGCGTTGCGTGAATTCCTGCTGGTTCCCTACTTCGGCGCCTGCATCCATACGCCGCCGCCGCCTGCCAACCAGATCATCCATGTCCACGCAAAGCAGACGCCGGTCGACATTCAGGCCATGACGCCGGTGACAGTCTACGGCAGCCTCTCGCTGGAAGGCTCCAGCACCAAGGAAGGCAATGCCGCTTATCAGTTGCAAGCCCACAAAATAGAAGCCCTGCGTCCGGGCGTGGACATGCTGTTTCCTGCCCTGCTCACTCTCTTCTGCGGCCTTTCCGCCTGCATAGGCGCGCTTGCAGCATTCCTCGTACCCAAGGCGCATACACGCGCAATCTGCCTCATCCTCGGCTTTGCGGCGGGTATTATGCTCTGGCTTGGCCTCTCGCCCCTCACGCGCATGACTTCCGGCTGGCAAATCCCGCTCTGCTTTCTGGCGGGCGTCCTCTCGCTCGTAATGCTGGAATATCTATTGCGCCACAGGAGAAATTCGGGAGAACACACTGCCGGACAGAAGCGGCAACATGCCGGAGAGTTTTCCGCGCTGGCGGTTGCCGCGCATAATTTCCCGGAATGCCTGGCGGTCTTCAGCGCCGCCCTGACCAATCCCGCAACCGGCATGATCTTGTGCGGCGCGGTAATGGCGCATCACCTGCCGCTGGGGCTTTCCATCGCCCTGCCGCTTAAAGCAACAGGAGCAATAGGTTATCGTAAATCCATAATTTACGCTTTTTTTGCCGGTCTCTTTCCGGCCACGAGCATCGTTCTGATGTATCTCCTCATCAAACCACTCTTTTCTCCGGCAAGCCTGGGCTTGTTTTTCTCGTTCGCCGGGGGCATCATGGTTTTTATCGCGGTGACAAAACTCATCCCTGCCGCGCGAAGTTATGGCAACCCGCAAACCCTGGCCATCGGGCTGATTGCGGGCTTGTTGTTCGCGTTCTCTGTCCTTGGTCTTGTTTCTGCCTGAACGATGCGTAACGTTTTCCGAATTACTCTTGCCTTTATCATCCCTCTTCTCCTTTTCTGGCATGAAGTCTCCCTCGCGGCCGAGAAAAAACCCGCGCCCAAATACCGGGAAATCAAATGGGAAGAACTCGTGCCGGCTTCGTGGCAGCCCGAAAAACTTTTCGCCAAACTGAATCTGGACAAAATCACCGACGACTCCCCCGAAGCCGCCAGGGCGCTCAAAATCATCGCGGAAGAATGGAAGAACGCGCCAGCCAATCCGGCATTGCAAGACCAGTCCGTCAAGCTGCCCGGCTATGTCGTGCCGCTGGATTGGGAAGGCAGCGCAACGCTTAAGGAATTCCTGCTTGTACCCTATTTCGGCGCTTGCGTCCATACTCCGCCGCCGCCCGCCAATCAGATAGTGCATGTCAGGATGAACAAACCCGCCAAAGGCGTCAGAGCCATGGACGCCGTATGGGTCTATGGCAAATTGCGGCTTGAGCGCAATGATTCCGGCGACATGGGCAGTTCCAGCTATAGCATGCGCCCGGACAAGGTAGAGCTTTACAAATGACTCCGCACACTCCTTCGGACAAGAAGGCAGCGCAGCCCTCGCAAGAGGAGGGGGCGCGTCTGACCCGGCTGCGCCGCGATATTCTGGATGTGATTTGCGCCGAAAACGCGCCTGTGAAGGCCTATGACCTGATTGAGCGTATGCGCGGCAAGGGCAGGCGCGTAACTCCGACCACCATGTACCGCACCCTGGAATTCCTGCTGCAGAACGGTTTTATCCACCGGGTCAACTTTCTGAACGCTTATCTGCCCTGCACCGGCAAACACAAAAACCATACCGCCCTGCTGTTGTTCGTATGCTCGGAATGCGGTCAAACCAGGGAAATTGACGACGCCCAACTATATAACGCAATGCACAGAAGGCTGAACGAATTGGGGATTTATCTGAAGGACAGCCGGATTGAAATCCAGGCGGCCTGCCAATCGTGTCGCGCATCGGGGAATCCGTAAAGCGTTCGAGGCGCAAGGCAGGTCTTATTCGGCCTCGTTCGCACGCTCACGCTCTCGCGGTAGCGTCCCTACGATAATCTGCGCCCAGTCGTGAATATCCTCGTACACCCTGGCAATCCCACCATTAACCGTTCGGAAAAGCAGCTTCGGTATCTCTCCGTCCACTGAATTATCGTAAACATAGGCACGATCCGCGAACGAGGCAACTGCCGCGCAGTTCGCTATGGACTTGGGATACCTGGAAATGATCTTTGGAATAGGCACATCATGCCCGCCTTCCATCACCCGCTGCGTAACACGGGCGCTGTTAATGGAAGGACGGTCTGTGCCTACAAAAAAGAGGCGGATAAAATAGCCTTCATCCCTGGCTCGCTTGACGAAGTCAACCTTCTCCGGTGTTGATAACACGCTCTCGAAAGCCATACTTTCGCACAGACGCAGACAGCGTTCACGCTCTTTCTCAGCATATCTGGCCGCCGCGATCACTGCATCAAGGGAATTCCAGTCGCCATAGAGATCGCGGGCAATATTGTCCGGGTTAATGTAGGTACAGCCTTCAATCCATTTATGTTGCAACAGTTTTTTGGTAAGAAATGTTTTGCCGGAACCATTCGGCCCGGCAATAACAATCAGGGATGGACGCCAATCTGTGTTCAATTGACCTGCTCCAGACCGAATTCGTAACGCAAGCAAACCTCGTCTATCTTCTTTTGCAAAGTATCCATCAATGCGGCATTGGCAATTTCCGCCCTGTCACGCGCATCAAGCAGCGCCTCACGCATAAGCATATCCAGTTGCTCATCGGACGGCTCCTGTAAGCAGTCCAGAAGGTTAACCTTTGCGTCCATGATCTAATCCTTGTTTCATTCGCTCGCTTTCAGGAATGTCGGCATATGTCCATGACCCAAAGCGCCAAGGGGCAAATACCAGCAAATCACCCCAATAAATTTTCATCATTACCCTGATGATTATCAACGATGAAATCAATATCTGCAATGCTTTCCAAGGTTTCCACGCTTGCCTAGCTTCCGGTTTGCGACTGCCCAAACCTTATCCAACATGTGCCGTTCATGTCAGTGGACGAGCAGGCGCGCGCCTTGAAAAAATCCCATCCACCCCCATCTCCTTTTTCATCTTTTATCCTGAAGGGAGAAACACCGTATGACCAGCAAGGAAACCCTGGGCTTCCAGACCGAGGTGAAGCAGTTATTAAACCTCATGATCCACTCGCTCTACAGCAACAAGGAAATTTTTCTGCGAGAGCTTATTTCCAACGCCTCCGACGCCTGCGACAAACTGCGCTTTGAGGCGCTCAACAATACCGTTCTGTATGAAGGCGATGGCGACCTTGAGATTCATGTCAGTTTTGACAAGGCGGCGCGTACCGTCACCGTAACTGATAACGGCATCGGTCTTTCCCGCGAAGAGGCAATCCTGCATTTGGGCACTATCGCCAAATCAGGAACCCGCGAATTCTTCAGCGCCTTGACGGGCGACCAGGCAAAGGACGCGCATTTGATCGGCCAGTTCGGGGTGGGTTTTTATTCTTCCTTCATTGTAGCCGACCGGGTAACGGTAATTTCCCGCCGCGCGGGTCTGCCTGCCGACCAGGCAGTGCGCTGGGAATCAGGCGGCGAGGGCGATTTTTCCGTGGAAATGACGGAAAAGGCCAGACGCGGCACGGAAGTTACCTTGCATCTACGCGAAGGCGAAGACGGCTTTCTCGACAACTGGCGCTTGAAATCCATCATCCGCAAGTATTCGGATCATATTTCCATGCCGATCAGAATGGCGGGCGAGAAATGGGATGAAGAAAAAAAGGAAATGATTGCGAGCGGCGAAGACGAGACGATCAATCAGGCAAGCGCCCTGTGGACGAGAAGCAAGGCCGACATCAGCGAAGAACAATATCGGGAATTTTACAAACATGTCGCGCACGACTTTGAAGACCCGCTCGTCTGGACGCACGCCAGGGTTGAAGGCAAGCAGGAATACACGCAACTGCTCTACATCCCTTCCCGCGCCCCGTTTGATCTTTGGGATCGCAAGGGGCGGCACGGCATCAAGCTCTATGTGCGGCGCGTGTTCATCATGGATGACGCGGAAAAGCTGATGCCGCTTTATCTGCGCTTTGTGCGCGGAGTGGTGGATTCCGCCGATCTGCCGCTCAACATTTCCCGCGAAATTCTGCAGGAAAGCAAAGATATCGAAAGCATCCGCAACGGCTGTGCCCGCAAGGTGTTAACCATGCTGGAAAACATGGCGGAAAATGAGGACGCTACCGAAAAGGAAAAATACGCGCAGTTCTGGGGCGAATTCGGCAAAGCTCTAAAAGAAGGGGTCGGCGAAGATTTTGCCAATCGGGAAAAGATCGCCGGTCTTTTGCGTTTTGCCTCGACCCACAGCGATACGCCGGATGAGACAGTCGGCCTGAAAGACTACATCGCCCGGATGAAAGAAGGACAGGAAAAGATTTACTACATTACGGCGGATACCTTCAAGGCCGCGCAGAACAGCCCGCATCTGGAAATTTTCCGCAAGAAAGGCATTGAGGTGCTGCTTCTCTCCGACCGGGTAGACGAATGGGTAGTCGGGCATCTGACCGAATTCGACGGTAAGCCCCTGCAATCCGTCGCCAAGGGCGGTCTTGACCTGGGCAAGCTGGAAGATGAGACGGAAAAGCAGGAAGCTGAAAAGGCAGCCGATGAATTCAGGGAACTGCTCGAAAAGGTGAAAAAATCTCTGGGCGAAAGGATCAAGGAAGCAAGGGTCACGCACCGCCTTACCGATTCTCCCTCCTGTCTGGTGACGGAAAACTTCGATATGTCCGGCAATCTGGCGCGTATTCTGAAGGCCGCCGGACAGGACGCGCCGGACATCAAGCCCATCCTGGAAATCAATCCACGCCATCCGGTAGTGGAGCGCTTGAAACAGGAAGAAAACCGCTTCGACGACTGGGCAGCCCTGCTCTTTGAACAGGCCGCCCTTGCCGAAGGCGGCCAGCTCGAAGACCCGGCAGGATTCATAAAACGCATGAACGACCTGATTCTGGCGCTTTCGGGGCAGTAATCAGAGGACAGTGGACAGGAATCAGGAGTGTTCCTGATTTCTGTACTCTGCACGAGCATTCCGGCAAGTCTGGGTGTCTCAAGGAAAAACTGGTATGCAATAACACAGCGGAATAATCAGTCTTGCAGACGGCAATTCAGGGCGCTATAAATCGCGCCCCTACGGGCAAGGCCGTATGCCGGAGGCGTAAGCTGGGATGAAACAAAGTAGAATCCCAGCTTTGATACTACTGCGTTGAGGTTCGTATCCTACTCACCACAACTAATTCCATTTTCCTTTCAAAAAGGCAAGAATTAAAGGCCGTTATTCTCGTGAAGGCGGGAATGGCGGTGAGTATTCTTGTCGTCTCGAGGTAAAAATAGAATAACAACTATCGCTTATTCTTTATTGTTTTCCTGGTGGTCAACTGCGGCTTTTAGGTTGAGATCTTCAGCAACCGTTACCGCAATTCCAGACGCAGCATCGCTTAATGCAGTAGCCGCTTTCTCCGGATCAGACATAAGTGTGCCAAAGTCACTAAAGGTTACCTTTGGTGGAGAATACCGCCATCCTCCAGCATTAGGCAGCCAGCCTGTCGCATGAAAGCCACGGTAAAGAGGTTCTTTTCGATCTTCACCAAAAAGTGTCAGTACAGCCGTAATGGTTGGCAAATAGCCACTGGTAGCACTCGTAGAGATAAAGCCTATGGTAGTTGGCGCAACTACTAGTATGGCATCTGCGTTGGAGGTAATTTTTTCAAATTCAATCTTAAATCCATTATCGATTTCTTCCCAAGAACCTTCTTCCACTTTGGCATCAAACCCTTGGTATGCCAATTGGGTTGCAATACTCTGAGCGAGGGTATCAGAAGTCGGAGTTTCATTTTTTTCCTTGATAGCTTGAGTAAGCAGCTCTTGCTTTTTGTATTGATCAGCTATTGCTATCATTCCCCCGATAAAACCAAATGCCCTGCCAAGATGGAAGAAGTCATATACGGTGTAAGTTTTTGGTTCTGGCGAACGAATAACAGCGACTGTCTTAACATTGGTGAGAGTGTTTGGCGAAATATCAATTTTTGGAACTGGGCTGGCGCACCCAGAAATTAAAGCTATGGTTGCAATTGCCAATAAAGACTTAACCGATGAAAACATTCAATACTCCTAAGAAGACAATGGAAAACATAACATTCAGCATGAAAAACTGACGAACGATAACCGTCAAAACGGGTACTGTCAGATCAAGTCGAAACTTCTACAGATCATTTTCATCCCAAACATTATGCTTTGCAAGCGCGGTACGCAATGAACGCGTGTAGGTTGGGGTGAGCGGAACGCGAACCCCAACATTTGAGAAAGAAAACAATCAAATAACATGACAGGTTGACCGTAAGAAGATGAGGCACATTTTATCATCATGGAATGGCGATGTGTTGGGGTTCGCAAGCTCACCCTAACCTACGCGGGCTTGCCGAAGGCGGGCAGCTCGAAGACCCGGCAGGATTCATCAAACGCATGAACGACCTGATTCTGGCACTTTCGGCAAAGTAAACAACAAGTCTGGCGATATATCAATCGCCAGACTTATCCTTTCCCGCACCGAAAGACGGCGCAAAATCTCATCCGTCTCAGATGTTTTGATCGTTCGCCGCCTGTTTCTGTTTGGCTTTGTGCACCGGGTCAAGCATCCGGTTAATATGCCACTGCTGCGCGATGGAGAGCAGGTTGTTAACCACCCAGTAGAGCACCAGACCAGCCGGGAAGAAAAAGAACATGACGCCGAACACCAGCGGCATGATAAGCATCATTTTGGCCTGAATAGGATCAGGCGGGGTCGGGTTTAAGCGAATCTGCACAAACATCGAAGCCATCATGACTACCGGCAGAACGTAATAAGGATCTGCCACGGACAAATCGCGTATCCATAGCAGCCACGGCGCACCGCGCATTTCCACCGCGCCCAGCAATACCCAGTAAAGCGCAATGAAAACCGGAATCTGCACCAGAATGGGCAAACAACCGCCCAGAGGATTCACCTTTTCCGTCTGGTAGAGCTTCATCATCTCCTGATTCATTTTTGCCTTGTCATCGGCATAACGTTCCTTCAACTGCATCAGGCGCGGCGTCAATACCCGCATTTTTGCCATGGAACGATAGGAAGCAGCGGAGAGCGGATAGAAAATCAGTTTGATAAGCACGGTAAGCACGACGATTGACCAGCCCCAGTTGCCCGTCAACTTGTTGATAAATTCCAGCACCCAAAAAAGCGGCGCGGCAATAATGTGCAGCCAGCCGTAATCCACCACCAGATCAAGGCCAGGCGCAACCGCTTTAAGGGCGGATTGTTCCTGCGGTCCGGCAAATAGAGGAACGCTGATTTTGCCTGTTTGTCCCGACGCAATGCGGTCAACCGGCAGAATCACCCCGGCGGTAAACAAATCATGCCCATCTTTTGTCTGCCCGATCTTGCGCATGAAGAACTCGCGCAATGTATCGCCCTGTGGCGCCCAGGCCGTGACAAAATAATGCTGCACCATAGCCAGCCAGCCATCGTCGGCCTGCCTTGCAAACCTGGCCTCACCTTTGACAATGTCAGCGTAGGACACTTTCTGGTACTTACCGGCATCGGTATATACTGCCGCCCCCGTAAAAGTGACCAGAAAGAAAGATTTGCCTTCCGGGCTTTCACCATCGCGTTGCAACTGAAAATAGGCGTCCGGCGTCAGCGGCGCGTCCCTGCCGTTTTCAATCTCCCAACTTACGTCAATCAGGTAGGAGCCGCGATGAAAGGTATAAACTTTGGTTGCACGAACATCATCCATAAGAGGCGCGGCAAGGCGGATTTCCAGCGTATCCGCCCCATCCGCCAGATCACGCGGACCGGGCAGCGCCACCAGGAACGTCTTGTGATTGGGCAATTCCGCGCCTTCGCCGCCAATCAGGCCGCTCTGCGCATGGTATAAATGCACGTCGGAAAAAAGCGTAAACGGCTCCTTGTCCTCACCCTGACCATTTGCCTGATAATTCTTCAGGCCAAGCCAGACCAGATCACCGCCGCGCGTGGAAATTTCGGCGCGGACAAGATCAGTCTCCACAAAAATGCTTTCCGCCGGAGCGTCTTCGGGCAAAGCGGACGCCAATACTTCCGCCTGTTGCCCCGCACCCCGTAAATTGCGCGTCGCCTCAGGAATGGGCGCGCCATCCCTGCTTTGCCGCACCGCGACGGGCGCACCGTCGGCAGATGCAGAAACCGCAGCATCAGCGGCAACCGGCGCATGTTGCGCTTTCTGCCAGGCATCCCAAAGCATGAACAGGGAGAACAAAAAAACGCCGAGCAGCATTAAACGACGGGTATCCATGAACAACCTTCAACTCAAATTCAGCGAACTGAAAAACATGCGAACAAAACGCTCATACAACCGGGTCATAGCCGCCCTGATTCCATGGATGGCAACGGCTCAAACGACGAAGCGCAAGCATTACGCCCTGCCAGGCGCCGTATTTCCGCACGGCGTCCCGCGCATATTCGGAACAACTCGGATGAAAGCGGCAATTGCGCCCCAAAAGAGGACTGATGGCGACACTATAAGCGCCCAGAAGGCCAAGAAGAAAACGCCGCGCTAACATGGTCTTTGCCCGATCGCCCTGGTCAACAAGCGCGAAATTTCCGCTGCCAATTCCTGCCGCATGGCGCGATCCGGTTTAGGTAATTTTGCCGTCAGCCTTAATACCCAATCCCGGGGTGGTAATGACACGCGCGCTTGCCGGAAAGCCTCACGCGCCATGCGCTTGACCGCGTTTCGCCCAACCGCGCGGCGGATGATTTTTTTGCCGACCACCAGCCCAAGCCGCGCCGTACCTTCCTGCCCTGCTCTCTCTCCGCCATAGTGAAGCAGAAAATATTTGCCGCGCAAAACCTGCCGAAAACTGAATACGGCGGCATACTCGTCTGCCCGAAGCAAGCGGCATGAGCGAGGAAAAGACCAGGAAGCAGAGCGCATTCCGGGGTCGGGAAAGCCAGACGCAACCGACCGATGGGATCAGGGAGCCAGACGATGCCGGCCCTTGGCGCGACGGGCGGCAATTACCCTGCGCCCACCCTTGGTACGCATTCTGACCAGAAAGCCATGCGTCCTTTTGCGGCGCACAACAGAAGGTTGATAAGTACGTTTCATGGCACACTCCTTGTGGCACAAAATGTTTAATTATACATTGGGACGGCTCATAACTGTTAAAGCAAAAAGCAACGGTAGTGCCCCAGTCTGAAATATATTGAACCGGCAATTAAGGTTTGACTTTTCGAGGCACGCCCCATATGGGCCGAAATGGCAAATATGATGCAACCCTTAATTGCCTGGTGAATAGTGATTCACATAATTTCGGGAACATCGCCCCGGGGAGCGCCAGGCACCAGCAGCCTGGCATCATCAGCCAGTCTGCTCTACCGCCTGGCCGCGCTGGCGCGTGGCGCTCCCGGAATTCCCGGGAGCATCATTTTCCCAACTGTCTCTTTATATGCGTGAATCACTATATGTGTCGAGTCTACGGGAAGATGGTGGTGTTTCCGACAAAATGCAGGGGCGAGATTTATCGCGCCCAACAAACCCCCTCGCTCCCGCGCTAAATCCTGCCGCTTGCGACAGGATTTAGCGCGGGGAAAAATGGCGGAAGTTTTATGTCCGTCTGCCCTCGTCCTTTTGCAGGCGCATGAGGAGCAGGCGGGAAAAGACCAGAACCGTAAAGGTTATCAGGAAAAGAACAAGCCCAAGGTAAATCAGTGACGCCTGATGCAGACCCGGCGCAGCCTCGGCAAATTCGTTGGCAAGCGCGGAAGTAATGCTGTTGGCGGCCTCGAAGAGCGAAACCGAACTCAACTGATTGATATTGCCGATCACAAAGGTAACAGCCATGGTTTCCCCCAATGCTCGCCCCAGCCCCAGCATGATGCCGCCCAGCACGCCCGTCCTGGTGTAAGGTAAAACAACACGCCAGACCACTTCCCAGGTCGTCGCCCCCAGGCCGTAGGCGGATTCTTTCAGGAGCGGCGGCGTCACCTCAAACACGTCGCGCATAACTGAGGCAATGAAGGGAATAATCATGATGGAGAGAATGATTCCCGCTGGCAAAATCCCGATCCCCACCGGTGGCCCGGAAACCAGCGCTCCCAAAAACGGCGCGTCTCCCACAAGCGACTGAATCGGTTGCTGCACATATTTTGCCAGCACCGGCCCGAACACCATCAACCCCCACATGCCATAGACGATGGACGGCACCGCCGCCAGCAATTCAACGGCAGTCCCCAACGGGCGCTTCAACCAGACCGGCGATAGTTCCGTCAGGAAAAGCGCAATACCGAAACTGACCGGAATCGCAATTATCAGCGCGATGGCGGAAGTCATCAGCGTGCCGTAAATCATGACCATCCCGCCAAAATCCTCCTGCACGGGATCCCAGGCATTGCGCGTCAAAAAACCCGCTCCAAACTGGCTGATTGCGGGCCAGGCGCCTATCACCAGGGAAATGATGATGCCCAGCAACAAAGCCAAAGTCAGGAGCGCGGCGCCACGCGCAAGCCATGAAAACAGCCGGTCGGCCAGCGCGTCGGAAATCAAACCTGATCCAGAGCTGGCAGCGTTTGACAGCGAGCCAGATCTGGAAGCAGGCATGGAGGGTGAAACGTCGGTCATGACGGAAAAGAACCGCTCAAAAAGATATTCATTTTCTGACAGGCTTGCCGGACGTGTCCACTATCGTCTGCCAAAGATTTATCACAATATCTTTCACACTTTGCGGCATAGGCACATAGTCCAGACTTCCGGCCTGCGCGTCGCCGTTCCTGTAAGCCCACTCGAAAAAATCAAGCGCGGCGGCTGCCTGTCCTGGCTTATTCTGTTGTTTGTGCATCATGATAAAAGTCGCGGCGGTAATCGGCCAGGAATCTTCACCCGGCTGATCGGTCAGAATCTGGTTAAAGCTCTTCGTCCAGTCCGCGCCTGCCGCTGCCGCCTTGAAACTTGCCTCCGAAGGCTGAACGAATTTACCCGCCTGATTCTCCATTTGCGTGTGCGCCAGCTTGTTGCGCTTGGCGTAAGCATATTCGACATAGCCGATTGCGCCGTCCAGACGACCTACGAACGCCGCCACGCCTTCATTGCCTTTGCCGCCCAGGCCGGTTGGCCAATTCACGGCTGTGCCTTCGCCGACTTTCTCTTTCCACTCAGGGTTAACCTTGGCAAGATAGTTCGTAAAGCCAAAGCTCGTGCCCGAACCATCCGCGCGGCGGACAACCGCAATAACTGTATCGGGAAGAGTAAGGCCGGGATTGAGCGCCGCGATAGCGGGATCGTTCCAGTTGGCGATCTTGCCCAGATAAATATCACCCAGAAGTTGGCCGTTCAGCTTCAACTGTCCCGGCGCAACACCTTTGATATTGACGATGGGCACGATGCCGCCGATTACCGTCGGAAACTGGATCAGCCCCTTTTCCTGCAAGGCCGCGTCGGTAAGCGGCGCGTCGGAAGCGCCGAAATCCACCGTTTTGGCTTCGATCTGCTTCATGCCCGCGCTGGAACCGACCGACTGATAATTGATCCTGTGTCCGGTAGCCTTGTTATAATCCGCCGCCCAGCGGGCATAAAGCGGCGCGGGGAAACTCGCCCCGGCTCCGGTTATGTCAGCCGCCTGTGCGGACACGAAGCACGCCATAACCAGCGCGGCAGCCCCCATAAACCATTTTTTACCGATGATTTTGCTGTTCGGTTGCATAATTGTCTCTCCTGTTGAAAACGCGGTGTATTCTAGGAAGACTTTGTGACACCTCCGTGACACCGCGCATTCTTTTCATCCATGCAAATCCACGTTTTAATTTTGGATTTGCATGGACAAAAGAGACTGAAAGCGGTAGTAGTGCCTCAGTTTGAAAGCAAGTTCAGGCAATGCATAGCAATGCTCGTAGGGGCGCGATTTATCGCGCCCGATACCGCACCTGCTGACATGCAACCATCAGGATACTTGCAGACGGCAGTGTTCAGGGCGCGATAAATCGCGCCCCTACATTTTGCCGAAAACACCACCATTCTCCCGTAGACTCAACGCATATTTCAAACTGAGACTCTGCCAACGCGGTCTGGGCTTGGACATGCGGTGGCGTGAGATACCGCAAGCTATATCACATACTGAGACTGTACATCTCGGCCATGCCGGGCGGTCTTGCGTGATTTAGCGTTGAGCTTGCGCGTCAATGTAAGGTCTGGCCTGTAGCAAGACGATACGGCCCTCGATATCAAATGCCCATTCAATATCCTGCTCGGTTTGGTCGCCCAGGCTGGCCTTTACCAGCACGGCGGTTTCCGCAAGCAGGCGTACCTGCTCGTCGCTGAGGACATCCCTGGCGGGGTCGGTTGGAATTTCCTTGAGGCCACCGTTTTCGTCGAGTTGCAACTCGGTTACCTCGCCGGAACGCGAGAAACGCTGAACCGCCTTGCTCCAGGTGTCGTACAACGACTGTTCGGCGATTCGTTTACCCTCCACGACACGTATTCCTACGCCGCGCTTGGCGGCGACATAAACCACACGTTGCCGCGACTGATCGAACGGGTCGCGGGTAATCATGACCCCGGATGCGCGCGGCGCAATCGCCGTCTGGACAAAGACCGCCATCTGCGCCTGATTGTGCGGCAGCCGGGCAACGCGCCGCGCTTCAAAGGCTTGCGCGTTGTAGACGGAGGCCCAGACGGTTTTGACGGCTAGTTCCAGAGCGGCCTGCCCAGTTACGTTTGGAACCGTCGTATACAAACCAGCGCCGCTGAAATTCGACAAATCTTCAGAATTGGAACTGCTACGCGCGAACACGCCCTTGCCTGCGAGTTGGTCTTGCCAGCGTACGCTCCATTCTTGAGCCAATTGTCCTGGCACCGGAAGTTTGACCAATTCGGCGCGAAGCCGCTCAAGAGCCTGACGGCGAACCGCGCTCGATTGATCGAATCGTCTGGTGGCGAGCGCACGCTTGATAAGGGCTTGTGCCTGCGGCTGCGCCATGAACGCAACAAATTGCGCGTAGGGAATACAAAAGCCATCGGGAATAGGCGCGATGGAACCAAGCCTGCCCTGCTGCCGCGCTTTTTCAAGGGTGCCTAGCCGTGCCGCCTTGGCTCCGCAGCGAGCGGTATCTTTTTCCGACAACTGCGCGAGGGGTATCAGTGTGTGTCGAGTCAAATCCGGCTGCGACAGCAGCGTCACAGTCGGAGGCAGGGGAATGGAAGCAGGGCGGCCGGTTTTTTCCAGGCTATAGGAATTCCGGTCGGCGTGCAGCAGCACCCACTGACCATTCAATGTCCGTAATTGATTCAGCGCATCTTGCAGGTAAATGTTTGGTATTCCCCAACCCCTGGCAAGCAGGTTGACATGCGACAACGCCGTGGAAGGCTGCGCCATAATCACGCCTGCCACCGGCGGCAGGGTAAGCGGAGCTTCATTTAACACAACTATATCGGTCGGCGCAATGTCGTCTTCCTCTTCAGCATCGAGCTTGGCGAGGATGCGTAGCCGCCCCAGAGCCTTGCCGGTATTGAGCGCCAGATAAGATCGTTGGGCGACGATCTGCGATTGTGTGATCATCGCCATTTGAGCGGCTTTTGCCGTTCGCTCCTGTTGCGTGGAATTGGCCTTGAAGGTCAGCGGCTTGAAGAAGGTAGCGGCAAGCGTCGCGTCTGTTTCGCGCAGCAGTTCGGCAGTGACCTGATCGCCATCCCAGTATTCAAACAGCCAGCGGTTCAGATCAGGGTGAAAGCTCACCGTGCCGAGGATGAAGCGGCGCGTCGCAGACAGATAGAAACTCTCCAGCGTGGCGTGATCGAGATTCAACACCAGCCGCTCCCCGCGCAGAAAGTCCTCATGGAACGCGAAGCGCGTCGTGTTGACGTAATGCACTTGCCTGTTGCTTCTGTCAATGACAAACATCGCGTGCGGAATCGCCGCAAGCGTTCCGGCATCATGGATTCGCGCTATGCTATCAAACTCTGCTTGAGATTCAATGCGAGAAAGCGCGTTCGGCGCGTTGGCCTTGGCGCGCTCCTTCGTAATCCGATCAATTAGACCATCCCGCTTTGAATTACAGGTATCACAGAGGACAACAGAAGAGGAGGATAATTCGTCAGTGGTCTGTGCGTATGCGCCGACAGCGGCGATCAGTTGAACCGTGAAGGCTGCGCAGACGAATTTTCGCAAGAGCACATTAAGAGACTTGGCGAACATAGATGATTAGGTGCAGGGAATTATGCCGGGATTCCATTTCATTCCATCCCAGCCTACGGGCTGGCACAACAATGCCGATAGGGACAGGAGGAGTCCATATCATTAGCCTACCGGGCTACAGTCCAGAATAGAGAAATAAAATCAGTGCGCCGGCAAAAACAAATTTATTTAAATTGAATATTAGCTTTATGCCTTTATAAGTTACGTGTTCATAGTATGCAAACAGATTAAACAAGATAGCGATAAAACCATAAAAAAATACAAACCAGGCAAGCAGATACATTTCCTGGATAAAGTATAGCATAATAGGTTTTTTAAGTTCCATATCGATACTTTGTATTAAATGATTATTATGGCCTGCTGTTAATATATAGAAAGCCGTGTAGAATATCAATATTGATAGAATAGAGTTTTTGACTAATAAAAGTTGACCAGGAGAATATTTCATTTGTTTTAGCGATTTGGTTAATATTTACAATCAAAACTCGCGGCTCCTGAGCCACCCCAGATCTTCGGCGGCAAGGTAGACATTTGCGGCTACGGCCTGTTCGAGCAAGGCTATTCCCAGAGCCTTATCTTGTGAAATTCCGTTTGAGCCATAAAACAAGTCTAACCCGTGGATTCTCTTTGCTTTTGGGTAACCTGCATCAGCCGCTTTCTTGAAAAGAGCCGCTGCCCGGATTTTGTCTATGGCAACCAAATCTACTGTAGAGCCACCTGCATCAAGACAAACCGCAAGCTCGTACATTGCCGGGGGGTAGCCTGCATCCGATGCGCTCTGCAACAGATTGATGCTACGCGCCTCTAATTCATCCCTCGTTTCCCCGGGCAAGCCGAAGTGTGCGTAGATGAATTGTGCCGCCGGGTCTTGCGCGGCAAGTAGCGGCTGTAAGAGGTCATAAGCAATTTGGAAATCGCCTCCACTATCAATAATCTCTGCCGCTCTGGCAAGGATGCTATCAACCGGAGTATCAGGCATGAGCTGCATGAGTAATTTCCTTTTCTACTGCCTGACTCCTCCGTTTATACGCCAGCGCCGCCTTGACATAGGAAATAAAGAGCGGATGCCCTTCGCGCGGGTTGGAGGTAAATTCCGGGTGGAACTGGCAACCGATAAACCAGGGATGCGTCTCCTCCGGCAACTCAACAATCTCACACAGTCCGGTTCCGGGCGATCTGCCTGAAACTACCAGTCCCTTTTCTTCCAGACGGGCAAGCAAGGTGTTATTGACTTCATAACGATGGCGATGCCGCTCAATGATCTCCGGCCTGCCATAGATACGATTCGCCCTACTTCCGTCCAGAAGCAGGCAACGCTGCCCGCCAAGACGCATCGTGCCGCCCAGTTCAGAATCGCCGGAACGTACCTCAACCCTGCCGGAAACATCCAGCCATTCGTTAATCAGACCGATGACAGGGTAAGGCGTCTCCGGCGCAAATTCCGTGGAATGCGCCTCCGCCATTCCAGCCTCGTTACGCGCAAATTCCACCACCGCCAATTGCATCCCAAGACAGATGCCAAGAAAAGGCACGCCGCGCTCACGCGCGTAACGAATCGCCGCAATCTTGCCTTCCGTGCCGCGCTTGCCAAAGCCGCCCGGAACCAAAACGCCATTGACGCTCGCAAGAACATCAACCCCATTTGTCTCCAGCATTTCAGAATCAATGAAACGGATATTGACCTTGCTCCTGGTGTGCATTTCCGCGTGGCAAATGGCTTCAATCAGCGACTTGTAAGACTCGGTAAGGTCAACATATTTGCCAACGAAGGCAATATCCACTTCCTGCTCCGGATTTTCCCGCGCGTTAATCAGTTTATCCCAGAGCGAGAGATCGGCGGCGCGAGCGAGAATGTCCAATTTGTGGCACACGATTTCATCCATCATCTGCCCATGCAGCATACCTGGAATCCTGTAGATGCAATCCGCATCCAGGCATTCAATCACCGCTTCCGGCATGACGTTGCAAAAGAGCGCAATCTTGCGCCGTTCTTCTTCAGGAACGGAACGCCCGGCGCGACAAAGCAAAATGTCAGGCTGAATGCCGATCTCGCGCAATTCCTTGACCGAATGCTGGGTTGGCTTGGTCTTCAGTTCACCCGCCGTGGAAATATAAGGCAGCAGGGTAAGATGGATGTAACAGACATTGTTTCGCCCCTCTTCAATCCCCATCTGCCGGATGGCTTCGAGAAAAGGCAGGGATTCAATATCGCCCACCGTGCCGCCGACCTCGACGATAGCCACATCGGAATTGGCCGCGCCTGTTTTTATCTTGGCCTTGATCTCATCCGTAATATGGGGAATCACCTGCACGGTCTTGCCGAGATACTCGCCCCGCCGCTCTTTTTTGAGCACTGCGTCATAAACCTGGCCGGTCGTGAAATTGTTGCGCCTGGACATGCGAGCGCGGGTAAAGCGCTCGTAATGCCCCAAATCCAGATCGGTCTCCGCGCCATCTTCGGTTACAAAAACTTCGCCATGCTGAAAAGGCGACATTGTTCCCGGATCAACGTTGATATAAGGGTCAAGTTTCAAATGCGTGACCTGAATCCCTCTGGATTCAAGAATCGCCCCCAGAGAGGCGGAGGCAATCCCCTTGCCCAGCGAGGACACGACACCGCCTGTTACAAAGACATATTTGGTCATGGAAAAGGCTCTGCGGAAAATGCAATTTTAGTCCGAAACGGCAAACTCCGTTCAGCGGCTGCGCTTTTTCTCATCCGCCAACGCCTGCGCGGCAGAAAAATCCAGCGAGCCATCATAAATGGCGCGGCCTGCGATTGTGGCGATTATTCCTTCCTCTTCCACCGCGCACAGCGCCTCAATATCGGCAAGGGAAGAAAGACCGCCGGACGCAACAACCGGAATGGAGAGCGACCGCGCCAGGCGAACCGTTGCCTCAATGTTCAAGCCGGTCAACATTCCATCCCGCCCGATGTCGGTATAGACAATGGCCTCCACGCCATAATCCTCATACTTCTTCGCCAGATCCACAACTTCATGCCCGGTCAGTTTCGACCAGCCATCAACCGCCACCCTGCCATCCTTTGCGTCCAGGCCAACGATAATATGTCCGGGAAAAACAGAACAGGCATCGCGCGCAAAGTCGGGGTTTGTTACCGCCGCCGTACCTATGATGACATAGGAAAGCCCGATATCCAGCCCGCGCTCAATGGTATCCAGATCGCGGATGCCGCCGCCTAACTGCACGGGGATGGTATCCCCCACCTCACGCAAAATTTCCCGGATTGCGCTTATGTTTTTGGGCGCGCCCGCAAACGCGCCATCCAGATCAACCAGATGCAGACGCCGCGCGCCCGCGTCAAGCCAGCGCCGCGCCGCCTCTCCTGGACGATCAAAAAAGACGGTGGTCTGTTCCATAAGACCTTGTTTCAAACGGACACATTGCCCGTTCTTCAAATCAATGGCGGGAATGATAAGCATGATGTCTCACTGTGTGATGAAAAGCGAAAGGGGAAATATAGTAGTTCCCGCAAGCGACTATCAGGTGCCTTGCTCTCCCGCGCCTGCCCATTCGTCATTCCCGCGCAGGCGGGAATCCAGTAAAGCCTTTCCGTTGCCCCGGCGTTTCCGCATGGGAATGTAGCTCCTGTCCTGCCCTGAAAACCTGTCGTGGCTGCCAGCGCCATACTGGATTCCCGCCTGCGCTGGAATGACGATCGGGTTATTGCCGGCGCGAAAGATTGGCAACGCATGATAGTCGTTTTATCTGGGAGAGTCACTATATCAGGGATGCCAGCGCACAAAATTGGACAACAACATCAGACCATCCCGCGCGCTTTTTTCCGGGTGAAACTGCACGGCGAAAATATTATCCTTAGCCACGGCTGCCGTAAAGCGAAAGCCGTACTCACAACTGCCAAGCGACAAGGATACATCTTCCAGCGCAATGTAGTAGCTATGCACGAAGTAAAAACGCGCGTTATCGGCAATCCCCCCCCAGAGCGGATGGGACGCTTCCTGCCTGACCGGGTTCCAGCCCATATGCGGCACTTTCAGACGCCCGCCGTCAAGGGCGCGCATCGTATGCGGGAAACGCACAACTCGTCCTGCAAAGCAGTCAAGCCCCGGCGAATCGCCTTCTTCACTGTGCGAAAACAGCATTTGCAACCCAATGCAAATGCCAAGAAAAGGTTTGCTCGCCGCCGCCGCCAATACAGCCTCGCGCAAATCGCGGCGGGCAAGTTCCGCCATGCAATCCGGCATAGCGCCCTGGCCGGGGAAAACGACCCGTTCCGCCCGCGCCACCTCCGCCGGACAGGAAGTCACCACGATTTCATGCCCTGCCGCAACTTTGCTCAATGCTTGCGCGACCGAGCGCAGATTTCCCATGCCATAGTCAATAATGGCAATGCTCATGCAAGCGTGCCCTTGGTTGAGGGAATCACGCCCACGCCGCGCGGGTCAGGCATAACCGCCAGCGAAAGAGCGCGAGCAAACGCCTTGAAAATGCTTTCTATCTGATGGTGGGTATTTTTCCCTTTGAGGTTGTCAATATGCAAAGTAAGCCCCGCGTGATTTGCCAACGCGCGGAAAAACTCCTCGATCAACTCAGTATCCAGTTGCCCGACCGAGGCGCGGAAAAACTCCACCGCCATGAAAAGCCCGGGACGCCCGGAAAGATCAACCACCACCCTCGATAGCGACTCGTCCAGCGGCACACAGGCGTGTCCGTAACGGTTCAGCCCTTTTTTGTCCCCGACCGCCTGGGTGATCGCCTGCCCCAACGCAATACCTACATCCTCTACGGTATGGTGCGCGTCAACCATCAGGTCGCCTGTAGCTTCGATCTCCAGATCGAACTGTCCATGTCTGGCAATCTGATCCAGCATATGATCCAGAAAGGGAACGCCGGTCGCCAGATGAGCCTTTCCCGAACCATCCAGATCAAGACGAACCCGAATCCGGGTCTCCAGCGTATTGCGATTGATTTCAGCCTGGCGCATGGCAATCTTTCAGAATTAAGAAGAAGTGTCGGGAACCTCTGTCGGCAGAGGCGCGCCCTGGGTATTCGGAACCGGGATGGCATTGACTGGCGGGATGGCAGCCGCGCCGGAAGGCGATAAGGGCAGAGGGATAGGAACAGGCCCGACGGGCGCTTCTACCGCGCTTTCACTTGTATTGTCTGCGTCTCCCGTACTCTCTGCCGCTTTCTTTTTCTTTTTGCCGGAATCGGGCGGCGCAGGGGGAAGCAATGGCGGGATGGTATCCAGATTGTTCTCCCGCATATAGGCGTCCATATCCAGCCAGCCGGAAAATACCGCTTCCTTCGGAACCCAGGTATAAATGGAATAGCAATCCTCAATGGCGCGTCCGGACTGGCGACACCCGCCGCCGACCGCCTTGCCTTCGGCTTCCAGCCGCGCCTCTTTGCGGGAAGATGTCTCCACGCCCAACGCGCCGCTCAACTGGTCACAGCCGACAAGCACAGGCAGCAGCAACAGCATAAGCGCGAACCAGGAGAGACTAAATGAACAATGCTCTGCTTTCATAGGGCGCAATTCTCCCACATCATCGTATCTATGTCGCAATTCCGTTGAGTCATGTCGTTCTCCCTGCCGTGTTCCTGTTGCAATCATCTTTCTATTTATGGCGCGTATAATTCATATCCCATGAACAGCCATACTAACCCGCCGGCGGGCGAAACCCCGCCACCCGTCTTCACTGCGCTCGGTCTTGTGCCGGAATTGTTGCAGGCCGTCGCTGACGCCGGTTATACGACGCCGACGCCGATTCAGGTACAGGCTATTCCGCTTGTTCTTGCCGGACAGGACATCATGGGCGGCGCGC
Organism: Betaproteobacteria bacterium; assembly: GCA_009777925.1. Taxonomy (GTDB): domain Bacteria; phylum Pseudomonadota; class Gammaproteobacteria; order Burkholderiales; family Rhodocyclaceae; genus Azovibrio. The sequence goes on from WRKX01000009.1 coordinate 23,252, forward strand.
AGACCGGAACCGGCAAAACCGCCGCTTTCACCCTCCCCATTCTGCAACGCCTCCTTCCTTTCGCCAATTCCAGCCCTTCGCCAGCGCGACATCCTGTCCGGGCGCTGGTGCTGACACCAACCAGGGAATTGGCTTTGCAGGTTTTCGAGTCAATCAGGACTTACGCCAAATATACGCCGCTACGCGCCATGTGCGCCTTTGGCGGCGTCGACATCAAGCCGCAAACCGCCGAACTTAGGCAGGGCGTGGAAATTCTGGTGGCAACACCCGGAAGACTTCTCGATCATGTCGAGCAAAAAAGCGTGCATTTCAACGAGGTTATGGCGCTGGTGCTGGACGAAGCCGACCGGATGCTGGACATGGGTTTTATCCCGGACATCAAGCGCATCATGAATCTGCTGCCCCAGAAGCGGCAGAGCCTCCTTTTTTCCGCCACCTTTTCCGAAGAAATCAAGCGTCTCGCCGATTCCATCCTGCAAGCGCCGGTATTGATCGAGGTTGCGCGGCGCAATCAGGTTTCGGAAACGGTAACGCACCGCGTATATCCGGTTGCCGAAGGTAAAAAACGCCAGCTTCTCATTCATCTTTTGGAGACCGACGAAATCCGGCAATGTATTGTCTTTACCCGTACCAGACAGGATTGCGCGCGGCTGGCGCGTGAGTTGGAACGCGCCAGGTTCAGCGCGAACGCCATCCACGGCGACAAAACCCAGAGCGAACGCTTGAAAGCTCTGGATTCCTTCAAGAGCGGAGAAACAAGGGTGCTGGTCGCTACGGATGTTGCGGCGCGTGGGCTGGACATTGAAGACCTGCCCTATGTCATCAATTATGAATTGCCGCATGTGCCGGAAGACTATGTGCATCGCATTGGCAGAACCGGACGCGCGGGAAGGAGCGGGCAAGCCATTTCCCTCGTTTCTCCCCCGGAATTTTTATATCTTGCCGAAATCGAAAAGCTGATTAAATTCAGGATTGAGCAAGTCATGCTTCCCGGCTTCACGCCTGAGTATGAGACGGCGCTTCAGGAGCGGAGCAAGCGCCCGGATCGGGGCAAGCGCCCGGCAAGGGCTGACAAAGCCGCGCATACGGAGCGTGTAAAACGTCCCGATAAAAACATGATCGCCGCGGACGGCTTTGATTTCTCCAAGCCTTACATCCCCAAGCTCGCGGCAGCGGACGAGAGCATACCTTCCGAAAACGCCCCTGCCTTTGCTCGCCCTACCGGCCACCCGCCCCTGAAAAAACCCATACGCCCGGTTGCCGCCCTGCTCGGCGGTCTGGGAAGGAAAACACGCTAATCGCTGAAATAACCGCATGATCCTGGCCTATCAAGGAATCACCATGACCCGCCTTATTTCCATGCTCTCCTTACTCTTGCTTTTGGGTGTTATGCCGTTTGTAGCGCACGCGCAGGAACAGGATTACGGTAGCTTGCCCCTGCCTGAATTGACGCAAATGGCAGAAGCGGGGGATGCGGAAGCCCAGTTTCATCTTGGGCGCAGGTACTACGAAGGGCAAGGTGTGCCAAAGAGTTTTCCACAGGCAGTCAATTGGTATCGCAAAGCGGCGAAACAAGGAAATGCGACGGCACAGTACAACTTGGGGAACATGTATGCAAAGGGACAAGGTGTGTCGTATGATGAACAGGCGTTTATCAATTGGTATCGCAAGGCTGCGGAGCAGGGGAATGCGGATGCTCAGTACAAATTGGGGGACATGTATTATTGGGGGTGGCATGTGTCACAGTCTTTTCGAGAGGCTTTCAATTGGTATCGCAAGGTGGCAGAACAGGGAAATGCGGATGCTCAATACGATTTAGGTCTCATGTATGACAATGGGCGGGGTGTTTCACAGGATTACAAAGAAGCGGTCAATTGGTATCACAAGGCGGCAGAACAGGGGAACGCGAATGCCCAAGGCAACCTGGGATACATGTATGCCAATGGGCGAGGTGTTTCACAGGATTATGAAGAAGCGGCCAATTGGTATCGCAAGGCTGCGGAGCAGGGAAATGCTTATGGTCAGAATAGCTTGGGGACACTATATCATAGTGGTCATGGCATGCCGAAGGACATCGTACTGGCCTACGCGCTTTACAGCCTTGCGATAGCAGGAGGAAGCAAGGACGCTGCGAATAATCGCAACCTGATTGCCAAGCAGATGACAGGCGCGCAAATTGAGGAAGGCAGGGCTATCTCGGTCCGATGGCGACCAGGCCAGCCTTTACCGACCAGCAGTAAAACAGGCGGTTCCAGGTAAGCTGGGTGATTTTCCGGCAATTCCCTTGCTCATTCGCCCCTGAAAAAAACCATGCGTCCGTTTGCCGCCCTGCGCGGTTATTTGAGAAGAAAAACACGATGATTGCTATAATGGCGGCATGATTTTCGATTAACAAGGAATCATCATGACCCGCCTCCCTGCTTCCGTATTTCTTGTTTTGTTGTTTGGCATTCAACTCGTGGCCTGTACGACAGAACCGGATCAAAATAACTTGTCTCTGCCCAAATTGACGCAAAAGGCAGAGGCAGGGGACGCAGAAGCCCAGTTTTATCTTGGGTTCAAATATTACAACGGACAAGATGTGCCGCAGGACCTTCGTCAGGCTGCCGCCTGGTTTCAAAAAGCGGCAGAACAAGGAGATGTGATAGCGCAGTTCAACCTGGGGGTCATGTACGAAAATGGACAAGGCGTATCCCGGAATTCCCAGCAGGCAATCAGTTGGTATCGCAGGGCGGCAGAACAGGGACACGCCTCCGCCCAGTACAACCTGGGAATCATGTATGAAAATGGAGATGGCGTGCCGCAGGATTACCAGCAGTCCGCCAGTTGGTATCGCAAGGCGGCGGAGCAGGAAGACAGGTCTGCCCAGTTTAACCTGGGGAACATGTATAACGAGGGACGAGGCGTGCCGCAGGATACTGTGCTGGCCTATGCTCTTCTCAACCTTGCAGCGGCAGATAGAGACGCGGAATTCATAAGGAGCCGTAACCTTGCCGCCGAAGACATGACGCCCGAACAAATTGAGGAAGGAGACACTATCGCAAGCCAGTGGCGCCCCGGCCAGCCTTTGCCGACCAGCAGCAGAACAGGCATTTTCAGGTAAGCTAATTCGATAACGCGCCTGGGGTGAGCGCCTTGCGCATACGCCAATTTAATTGTCATTCCAGCGCAGGCGCGTTGCTGTCCTCTCAGTCGCTTACAGCGAGTCGCTACACTCAAACCAAACTCTTTTCCAGACTTCTGACCTCTGCTTCGCTCAGTTCCAGGCAACGCCCACGTTTCAAGCGCGAAGGCAGCAGGAAAGGACCGTAACGAACCCTGATTAACCGGCTCACCTTGCAGCCGACCGCTTCAAACAGGCGGCGCACTTCGCGGTTGCGCCCTTCGTGGAGACTTACCCGATACCAACGGTTCGCGCCTTCGCCGCCCGCTTCTTCCAGACTTGCAAAGGCCGCTTCCCCGTCTTCCAGCATGACGCCATTTCGCAGCCGCGTTTTCGCTTCCTCAGTCAGTTCGCCCAATACGCGGGCTGCGTATTCACGCAACAGGTTTGCGGAAGGGTGCATCAGCCGATTGGCCAATTCGCCGGAATTCGTAAACAGCAAAAGACCTGAGGTATTGATGTCCAGCCGCCCTACTGCCACCCAGCGTTCGCCGCGCAAGCGCGGCAAAGCGTCAAAGACGCTCTGCCGCCCTCCCGGATCACGTCTGGATACTATTTCGCCTTCCGGCTTGTGGTAGAGCAAAACACGCGCAGGCTTATCGGAAAAACGCAGCGTTACCAGCCGTCCGCCAACCTTGACCCTATCGCCGGGAAAAACGCTCATGCCGATTTCCGCCATCTTGCCATTTATCTCTACCTTGCCGTCGGCAATCCAGGCTTCCATTTCCCGCCTTGAGCCAAGCCCCGCCCTGGCAAGCGCCTTGTGCAGCCGCTCGCCCTCCGTTTTGGGGCGCTCCGCGCTGTTTTGCCGCTTTTGGTGGTCTACACGCGATGGTTGACCCGGCCTGTCAGAAGCGCGTCTGCCCTTGCGTCCTTCTTCCCTCGCCGGCATATCCTTTCCCCGGCCTGGATTGCGAAAGGGCGGTTTTTTGCCACCGCCCGGTTCCGCTGGCGCAACAGGACGCGCAGTACCAGCGCGTCCCACGGCGTTTTTGGCGCTTCGCTTATTCTGTCCCAACGGTTTGCTCTTGCAGCTCATCGTGTGCCTCCACCCCGGCGGACGCCGGTTCTAAAAGGGATGGGTTAAACCAGTCCGGGTTTATCGTTTCCAGCGCTGGCAGCTCGCTCACGGCGCGTAGCCCCAGATCATCCAAAAACTGCCGGGTGGTTGCGTAAAGTGCAGGACGCCCCGGCGTTTCCCTGTGTCCCACCACATCAATCCAGCCGCGCTCTTCAAGGGCGCGAATGGCGCTGCTGTTTACCGCCACGCCGCGTATTTCCTCAATGTCGCCGCGCGTCACTGGCTGGCGATAGGCAATGATAGCCAGTGTTTCCAGAGTCACGCGGGAATATTTTGGCGGCTTTTCAGGATATATGCGTTCCAGATACGGCATGAATTCCGCCCGGGCGCGAAAACGCCAACCGGAAGCAAGACACACAAGTTCAATGGGGCTGCCTTTTTCTGCCCAATCAGCGCGAATCGTCTCCAGACAGTTACGCAAAACTCCATTATCCAGCCGTCCATCAAACATTTTTTTCAGGTCGTCCAGAGAAAGCGCCTCCCGCGCCGTCAGAAGCGCCGCCTCCAGAATCGCCTTGAAGGGTTCAGGCCGGATCGCCTCAAACGCTTCCATTTTTCGCTCTTTCCATATCTGAAATTTCCATCTCTGAAGTTTCCATTTCTGAAACCTGCCTAAGATAAATTGGCGCAAATGGTTCCGTTTGTATGATGTCAATCAGTTGTTCCCGCATCAATTCCAAAAGGGCAATAAAATGCACAATCAATACAGACACTCCCATTTCCGGCGTAAAAAGGCTTGCGAACGGCACATAACCGCCCTTCTCTTTCAGGACGCGCAGGATGATTCCCATGTGTTCGCGTACCGAGAGTTCTTCCCGGCGGATAGCGTGATGTCTGGTCAGACTGGCCTGCCGCAAAATGTTGCGCCAGGCGTTTTCCAGATCGTTCAGCCGCACTTCCGGGTAACGCTTGACCAGCGTCTTTTCTACCCAGGATTCTACCCAGAGAAAATCCCTTCCCGCCTGTTCATGCGCGTCAATTTTCCCTGCCGCGCGGCGAATCTGCTCATATTCCAGCAAGCGCCGCGCCAGTTCCGCGCGGGGGTCTCCCGCATCCTCGTCGCCTTCCGCCCTGGGACGCGGCAGGAGCATCCTTGACTTGATTTCAATCAGGGTTGCCGCCATGACCAGATACTCGGCAGCCAATTCCAGATTCGCCGCCCGCATGGCTTCGACATATTCCAGATATTGCCTGGTTAAGGGAACCATCGGAATATCGAGAATATCAATGTTGGCGCGGCGAATCAGGTACAGCAGAAAATCCAACGGCCCCTCAAACGCCTCCAGCATGATCTCCAGCGCGTCCGGCGGAATGTAAAGATCAAGCGGAAATTCGGCAAGCGGTTGCCCATATATCCGCGCAATAACCGGAACTTCCTTGCGGGAAGCGGCCTCTTCACGAACAGTATCCAGCATGAACAACGGCTCAGGCGAGAGAGAGCGTATTTTTAGCCGGATTGCCTGCGGCTTTGGCGGGATTCCTGGCCGGCTCATTCACCTCGGTCTTTACCGCCGCTTTTACCACTCCTGCCTTCCTCGCTTCCCTTACCATTTTCGCCGCCTTTTCCGCTGTCTCTTTGCCATGTTCCTCCACCAGCAGGTTTTCCAGTTTAAGCAGTACTTGCAGGGTTTCGTGGATATGATCCACTTCCGTGATTTGCTGTTCGAGGTCCTGCCGCAGTCCTTCCAATTCCTCAATCCGCTCTTCCAGGGTTTCGCTGGCCTGATGGATGCGCCGGATACTTTCCAGCCGCCGCTTCAAGTAAAGTTGATGCTCGCGCACCTGCGTTTCCATCGGCGCCATGATGATCTTCAACCAGTTTTCCGCATCCCAGTTGGCGCGTTCAAAAATCCTCTGGGTTTGCGCGGCGACTTCCGAGAAGAAACGCTGGACAATGTTTTTCTTCTCGCTGGTCAACAACTGAACCGCCGAATTCAGGTGTTCATTGCACCAGCCATGCAGACGCTTTAACTCATGCGCATAGGCGTTGACCGAAAAAGCGACCGGCGCGGAAAAGCGAAGTCCCTGTTCCACCGTCAACCGCTTATAGACCGCGCGCATCATTTCCTGGATTTCAACAACTCCCTTGTCCGCCTTTTTCAGCCGCTCTTCGACATCAATAAAAAAGCTCTCCATGACCCCGGAAATCTGACGGGAAAAGTGCGCCGCCAGCATTTTTTCTTTTCGCCTGCCGATAAGGGCGCGCAGGGAATCCACGCTCAAATCCTTCAAAAGCCGGTTGGTCAGGGTGGAAAAGACGCTACGCACCGCGTGGTAATGTTGCAGGCCGGATTCAAATTCTTCCTTCTCGGCCTTGATTTTGCCCATCATGTACTCAACCACGCCCTTGTTTTTACCACGCAGGTCGCCCAATTCCGTCAATTGTTCGGCCAATCCCTGCAAACGGCCTTCCAGCACGTTACGAACCTGGGTATACACTTCGCCAAATTCAACCTCCGCATCCTCGCGGACGATTTCATGCTTGGATGGAATCAACTCAAAGGAAAGCGCATTCTCAAGCTGCGGCAAGCGGCTTTTCAGGAGCAAGCGATAATCCTGATTAACCTTGGCGACCAGTCCCTTTTGCGCCGAAACCGGGAAAATCTGCGCCTTGTTCAATTCGAGAATTTCCGCGCAGGAACGCGACTGGCGCGCAATCTCCGCTTCAATTTCCGCTTCGCTTCGCAGTTCGTCCCAAAGACCATCAATCTTGTTCAACACCACCATGCGCCCGCGCCGCCCCTTATGCCCGCCGCCGATATGCTCACGCCAGACAATCAGATCGGATTGGGTCACCCCTGTATCAGCCGCCAGAATGAACAAAACCGCGTGCGCGTTGGGAAGAAGGGACAGAGTTAATTCCGGTTCTGAACCGATGGCGTTCAAGCCCGGCGTGTCCAGAATCACCAGACCCTGTTCCAGCAAGGGATGGGGGAAATTGATGATGGCATGCCGCCAGCGCGGAATTTCCATCTTGCCGTCTTCGCCGAGAACGATTTCAAGACCAGTTTCCTTTTCGCCATCCTTGTTGATGAAGCCAAGCTCGCTCGCTTCATCCGGCGTCGCCCGGACAACTTCACTCACCTGCCGGAGCGCCTGCTGCATCTTTTCCGCCGAACTGGTATCCAGCGCCACTTCATGCCACCTGTTGCGCTGCCGCTTGTATTCGCTCACGCTGATATTGTCGGCGCGCGTCTCAATCGGCAACAGGCGTATTGCAGGCGCTTCCGCCGGGATAAACATCAATTCTGTAGGGCACATCGTCGTGCGCCCTGCCGAAGAGGGAAGAATCCGGTCGCCGTAATCAGCAAAGAAAATGCTGTTTATCAGCTCGGATTTGCCACGGGAAAATTCCGCTACGAAGGCGACATTCAGCTTGTCTTCCCGGATACGGTCTTTTAGACGCGATAGCCTTAATTCCGTCTGCGCGTCGCTCAAATCCTGCTCGACCAGCCACTTCCGGAAACGCTCCACTACCGCGATGACCTTGTGCCGCCACTGGCTATACGCCGCGAAACGTTGTGCGAGGGACATGAAAAATCCTCCGGAAGAACAGACTGCTAATTTAACATGCCAACCGCCCAATCTGACAGATGAAAACGCATCAGGCGCAATCATCGCCATTTATGGCGAGATAAGCGAGAAAGACGCAGGCTTCAGTTGCCCGGCAGCCATGCGGAAAAGATGATACATTGCGCCCAATGCAGCATAGTCGGCGCTGACTACAGAAGCAAATTCGCTACTCATCAACAGCGGATCGTAGTCCATTATTCTGGACAGATACACATTACGGCGACCAAATAGCGCAACAATTTCTTCAGGAATACCGGCCGGAACAGGAGGATGCCTTTTGTACGGATCGCCGTAAAGCGAGAAACCGCGATCCGTGGCGGCAGCCATCGCTGTCAGGAAGCGTTCCTGATTTTCTTCCGCTATGTCACGCAATGTTGCCATCGTCGCGGGGCGAGCAGAGTAATAGCCCATTCCCCACCGGCAATGCTCCGATGTTACCTCCAGGAAAAATGCCGGATACTCCGTCCAGTTGGGTAAGTCTCTACGAAAGGCGAACCACATTTGCGTCCGAAAAGGAGACTTGTCCTTTGAAAACCGGGTATCACGTTGCGGACGGGACAGCCTCTTAATAAGCGAGTTGTCGAGCAAAGCAATGTCAGGAGCGAGCATTTCCGCAAGCGACGCAAGGGGCGCGGCAACGTAGTGTTGATACTCTTCCCTATGCGCATTGAACCATTCTCGAGAGTTGTTGCGGCCAAGCTCCAGCAAAAAGGCAGGCAACATTTCGCCAAGCCCTTTAAAAGTTTGCATGCAATCCATAAGAACCTGCCTTCATCATTTGTTGTGCACTGTGCCGAGCAAAAATCAGCGACAGGCATTCATGCCTGTCGTTCAAAACAAACAGGGAAGGGGTTTGCATCCCCTCCCCTGTTGCTACGGTCGAAACCCCGGCCTGAAGGCCGGGGTTCCAACCTTCGCGCCGCCCTGAAGGGTGGTGTTTCAAACCAGAGTTAGGTTTACGATAAATACCAGCTTTATTTACCTCGCCATAAATGGTGGAAGATTGCGCGAGTCCCACGCTCAACTCTGACAGTCAGGGCAATAAAAACTGGCGCGTCCGGCAAGCGGCGCGCGGCAAATCTCTGTGCCGCAGCGCAGGCAAGGTAAGCCTTCGCGCCCGTATACCGCGCATTGCAACTGGAAACTGCCCGCGCCGCCGTCGCTATGCACATAGTCGCGCAAGCTGCTGCCGCCCGCCGCAATGGATTCCCGCAAGGTAGCAACAATAGCGTCCGCCAGCGCGGCAAGCTTATCCTCTCCGATCTTCCCCGCTTCCCTGAACGGGGAAATTCCGGCTTGATAAAGGCTCTCCGCCGCGTAGATGTTGCCCACGCCCACCAGAAAACGCGCATCCATGATAATTGATTTGATCGGCGTTTTCCGTCCGGCGACCAGGCGAATCAGCCATTCCGGCGTAAATTCGGGCGATAACGGCTCCATACCCAGCTTTGCAAGTAGCGGATGCGCTAACGGATCATCGCCCGCCTGCCATGCGATAAGCCCAAAACGACGTGGATCGCGGAAACGCAGCAGCATCCCCGGAAATACGAAATCCACATGGTCATGCCGCCCCGGTTCCGGAAAAGGAGGAAGCGCCAGGCGCAAGCTCCCAGACATGCCCAGGTGCAGAATCAGCCAGCCTTTTGCCGCCGGCCAATGAAAAAGCAAATATTTGCCACGCCTGCGTATCTCCGCTAACTCTGACCCGCATAAACGCATATCCAGTCCGGCAGGGATCGGCTGGCGTAAATCGGCGCGACGCGCAGTAAACGAAACCAGCAGCCGCCCTACCAAGGGCAGCAATCCTAAGCGACTCACTTCAACTTCAGGCAATTCAGGCATGGCTTTTATACGGCAATTTCTTGTCAATTTCAGGCTCAACGATTATTCTGCCCCATTCTTTCCCGCTTAGGGTAATTATGAACCCAACTACGGTACAGATAGTCAGCGCAGTCATTTTCGCTATCGCCATTCTGCATACTTTTTCCGCCAGTTTTGTCGAGCGTTTGGCGCATGTATTTCCTTCTCATGCCAGATTATGGCATTTACTTTCCGAAGTGGAAGCCGTGTTCGGTTTTTGGGCAATTGTGCTGATCGCCTTTATGGCGCTCCATAGCGGCCATGAAGAAGCAGCACGCTACCTTGACCAGCGGGATTATACAGAACCGATGTTCGTTTTCGCCATCATGGTGGTTGCCGCCTCAAGACCGGTTATGCAGTTTGCCGCCACTATTGTGCGGGTTGTGTCCGGGATTATCCCCCTGTCGCGCCCGGTTGCGGTCTATTTCACCATCATGGCAATTGTGCCGCTGTTAGGCTCATTCATCACCGAACCTGCCGCCATAACCCTGGCTGCATTTATGTTGAAAGAGCTTTACTATAGCAGGGGCATTTCTTCCCGCTTAATGTACGCCACGATAGGAGTTCTGTTCGTCAATGTTTCCATCGGCGGAGCCATGACCAGCTTTGCCGCTCCGCCGGTGCTGATGGTGGCGAAAACCTGGAACTGGGATAACTGGTACATGCTCACCCATTTCGGCTGGCGGGTCGCGTTAGCGGTCTTCATCAACGCGCTTGTCGTCACCCTCCTGTTCAGGAAAGAACTTCGGCATATTTCCCTGCCTGCGCCAGAAAACAAAAGCGACGTACCCCTGATGATGGTAATCATTCATCTTTTCCTGCTTTTTGTTGTCGTGTTTTTCTCCCATCATCCACCGGTATTCGTCGGCGCTTTCCTGTTGTTCATGGGGTTGGCGACGACCTACCCACAATATCAGGAGCGCCTGATTCTGCGGGAAGGGTTGATGGTTGCCTTCTTTCTTGCCGGTCTTGTTACCCTGGGCGGGCAACAAATCTGGTGGCTGCAAAACCTGCTGAGCAAAATGGACGCGACCGGCATTTACTATGGCGCGACTGCACTGACCGCTGTTACCGATAATGCCGCCCTTACTTACCTTGGCTCTCTGGTGGAAGGGTTAACAGAGGACTTCAAATACGCGCTTGTCGCGGGCGCGTTGACGGGCGGCGGACTGACCGTGATTGCCAACGCCCCGAATCCAGCGGGGATGTCCATCCTGCGCGGCAATTTCCAGGGCAGTTCGGTAAGTCCGCTCTGGCTTTTTCTGGCTGCTACGCCACCCACTGTGGTGACGATTCTGGCTTTCCGGTTGTTTTAAGCAAGGCTTAAGTTTCGGCAAAAGTTGCCGATATAAACAGGATAACCCTAACGCGCAGGAGAAAAATATGGATATAAGCAATATCGGCGGCAGTCTGGCCGCGCAAACCTCAGACGCAGTGGGCCTTACCGTATTGAAGAACGCCATCAGGATTCAGGAGCAGGCTGCCATAGAGCTTCTTGAAGCTATACCTGACCCATCCGCTGCCAACAATCCGTCCCATTTGGGACAGACGATTGATGTACGGGCGTAATCAGCGCAAAAAACAGGACGCAAAGCATCCTGTTTGCCGTCCACAGAACCGTTATAGTGCTTTTCCTAAATAATCTTACTCTATCAACCTTCAGACATCCTATCCAGCAAGCGAGAAAGGGTAAAAATAATTACGAGAAGCACTATAGACGGCTGTGTTCCTATAGGAAATTTAAAATGGACAAGATTGACGATCTGAGAAGAAAGAGAAAGCGGGCGCATAAGCAACTTCAGGAACTCAAGTCGCCCGTATACGACATCTTTCTCAAAATGGAGCAGGCCACATACTCCGATGGCGCTTTGTCCAGGAAACACAAAGAACTGGTGGCTGTTGGAATCTCGGTAGTCATCAATTGCGAATCGTGCATGGAGTGGCACATCACCCAGGCCGCGCAAGCGGGCGCAACAGAAAAAGAAATCCTCGAAGCCATCGAAGTAGGCATTGAAATGGGCGGTGGGCCGGCGACGGCCTACGCCCGATTTGCCTTGGAGGTTATGGAAAGAGTTTGCCACGACAGAGACGCCGGAAATGAAGCAGCCGTCTATAGTACTTTCCGCAAATAAAAGTACGCTAATTCAGCGACGAAAGTAGTATCATCTGGACACTTAGCGTCCTTTTATCTACGAAAAGCACTATAATTCTCCGTCAACCTGACCGCCCAACAGCTAAACTTCTGCCTGTTACCGATTTTTGGACAGAGAAACACACCTTGCCAAAAATATCATTTATGCTATAATTAGCTCATGTCCTACACCATCGCATACTACAATGCCTCCGTGCAGGCAACCATCGAAGAATGGCCAACAGGCATCAGTGCCAGCTATGTGCGAATCGTGGAGCAGATGGTAGTGTCCGGGCCGAACCTTGGCTTACCATACACGCGCCCCTTTGGCGATGGCCTGTTTGAGATTCGCGCCAAGGGAGAGGAAGGTATCGGACGCGCGTTCTTCTGCTCCTTGAGCTCCTTGATAGGGCGGCGCATCGTTATCCTACACGGCTTCATCAAGAAGACACAGCAAACCCCGCAAAAGGAATTGAAACTCGCCCGCAGGCGTTTGAAGGAGGTACTCAATGACTAGAAAAATCGAAACCGAAGAAGGCTATCAGCCGGTGACGTTCGACCCAAAATCCCATGCTGCGAAAAAACGCGAGGCCGATCCAGTTTTTCGCGCCGCCTACGATGCGCTCGAAGACGAATTCGCGGCGCTGGCCGCGCTGCTTGCCGCGCGCAAGGATGCCGGTCTGACCCAAGCCGATGTGGCCGCCCGTATGGGTGTTTCGCAGCCTGTGCTTGCTCGCATCGAATCAAGTCTGGGCAGCCGCAAGCATTCGCCCTCTCTCGAAACCCTTAGGCGCTACGCTGGAGCCTGCGGGAAAAAACTTGTCATTCAAATGGTATAGCCCCGGCAGGCAGGCATTGCGCGTCCGATTGATCTTGCGCCTGATTTTGCGCTCAAGCAGATAGCCTAAGCTTAGGCGGGTTTGCAGCTTGCCTTGCACATTACAACAGCCGCCCCATACTATTCACCCGGCAATTAAGGGTTGCATCATATTTGCCATTTCGGCCCATATGGGGCGTGCCTCGAAAAGTCAAACCTTAATTGCCGGTTCAATATTCGTTCCGGTTATTTTGTCCCTCAGCTACCGATTCACGTGTAAATGGTTCCTGCCCGGACTGCCGCATGCGATGCCAGTGTCCGTATCCCGCCATATCGGCAACAAACCGGACGATTCCATAGCAAAGCCAGCATAGAATCCGTGTAAACCAGGATTGATTGCCCGGCTTCAATTCCACCGCGCCCTCCTCTATCTCGCGCATAAGGCTTGCGGACAGTTGCGCCGCAAAATCCGTATCCAGAATGGCAAGATTGCTTTCCTTGGCAAGAAAAAGACTGAAAGGATCAATATTGGAGGAACCGACCGTCGCCCACGACTGATCCACCACCGCGACTTTCGCGTGCAAAAAACCTTTCCGGTAGGCAAAGATACGCACCCCGGAGCGCATAAAATCGTCATATAACGCTCTGGACGCATAATGAAACAGCCAGTGGTCGCTCCTGCCCTGCACCAGCACGGTCACGCAAACGCCGCGTCTGGCAGCCGCAGTCAAAGCGCGGCGAAAGCGCCATCCTGGGAAAAAGTAGGCAATCGCCATCAACACCGTTTTACGCGCGTCGCCGATTGCTTCAAGATAGGATTTAGCGATGCTGTTGCGACGATAGAAACTGACATGCGGCAGAAAGGCCACCCGATGCTGGCCTGCCTCCTTTGTGGAGGACAGCGGAATTTCAGGGTAGCGAAAATGCGGCTTGAAACTCGCTCGCGCAACGCCGCTCCATGTCCGGCGCAAGGTTTCAAGAATCGGACGCAGAACCGGCCCTTCTACCCGCACCGCGTAATCGGCATATTGGCCAATGTCGGACTCGGCGTCATCCATGATATTGATTCCGCCGATGAAGGCGACTTTCCCGTCAATGGCCGCGAGCTTGCGATGCAGGCGGCGCAGACGATAGCGGCTGACCTGGAAGAAAGCGACTTCTTCGCGGTAGATCAGATAGTGCGCTCCGGCGGCGGCAAGCGTCCTGCCAAAGCTATGCGAAAAGTGGCGCGCCCCAAAACCATCCACTATGACCCGCACGATGACCCCGCGCTTCGCTGCCCGCGCGAGCGCCTCTATAACCGTCTGACCGATACGATCATCTGCAAAGATATAGGTTTCCAACTGGATGTCGCGCCTCGCCCCATTTAAGGCGCTAATGAGCGCCGGAAAAAATTCCGCGCCCGAATGCAGCAAAGTCACCCGATTGCCAGCGATGAACTCTGCCATTTCTCTTGTCGCTTCAGGAAATTTGCAACATCCGTTCCAGCGACTGCTTCGCTTCCCCGGCCTCGCGCTCTGGAACGACAATCTGGTTGACCACTTCCCCCGCAACGAGATTTTCCAGTGTCCAGGCCAGATGTTGCGGATCAATCCGCTGCATGGTGGAGCACATACAAACGATGTCGGACATGAATTCCACGATTTTGCCCTCCGGTGCAAGCTCTTTTGCCAGGCGCTCGACCAGATTGAGTTCCGTGCCTACCTGCCAATGTCCGGGCGTTTTCGCTTCCTTGATGGTTTTGACGATATATTCGGTAGAGCCGACTTCATCGGCGGCGGAACAAACCTCAAAATTGCACTCAGGATGGACAATGACCCGCCCTTCCGGGCAGCGAGCGCGAAAAGCGTCAATATGACGCTTCTGGAACATCTGATGCACCGCGCAATGCCCTTTCCAGAGCAGAATTTTCGCCTGCCGGATCGCCGCTTCGCTAAGCCCGCCCAAGGGTAGATCAGGATCCCAAACCTGCATTTCGGCAAGCGGAATGCCCATGTTGTAGCCCGTCCAGCGTCCCAAATGCTGATCGGGGAAAAAAAGCACTTTCGGGCGCTTCGCAAATGCCCAGCGCGTAATAGCAGCGGCATTGCTGGAGGTGCAGACGATGCCGCCATGCCGTCCGCAAAATGCCTTCAGGTCGGCGGCGGAGTTGATGTAAGTGATCGGCGTAAAAGTCTCTTCCACCGGGCAAACGCTCGCCAATTCGCGCCAGGAACGCTCGACTTTGGCAAGGTTGGCCATATCCGCCATGGAACAGCCCGCCGCAAGATCGGGCAAAATCACCTGTTGTTCCGGGCGGGAAAGAATATCCGCCACTTCCGCCATGAAGTGCACCCCGCAAAAAACAATGCGCCTTGCATCCGTTGCCGCAGCCAGTCTGGCAAGTTTCAGGGAATCGCCGGTCAAATCAGCGTGCTGATAAATATCGTTGCGCTGATAGTGATGGCAAAGCAATGTCGCCTCCCTGCCCAGTTTTTGCCGGGCAACGCGGATGCGCTCCTGGCATTCGGCATCGGACAAGGAGTTGTATGCCGCAAAAGAAAAATTGCTCATAACGCCCTGGCCGCTCACCACCCGAACATGACGTTAGCGCCGCCGGAAGCATTCACCCATGGCAAACCGGCCAGCCGCCAGCCGCCCACTTTGCCGCGTTGCAGATTTGCGTCCAGGTCTCCTTCAAAACCCTCCAGCACGTTGTAGCAAGCGGTAAATCCCTGTGCCGTTGCTGCTATCGCTGCCAGATCAGAGCGATGTCCGCTGCGGCAGATAAAAAGAATCAGCGATTCATTATCCACCTCGGCAAACAACTGCCGCATGAAATATGGGTTTTCCATTTTGCTCGGATAGTGCAGCCATTCGATTTCCACCGCGCCTGGAATGCGTCCGACGAAATCCAGCTCGGCGCGGGTACGAACATCCACCAGCTTTGCGCCCGGCGCGTTCTGCCAGACATGACAGGCTTCCGCAGGCGTCAACGCCCCGGCATAGGGGAGATTCGCGCTTTTCGTGCGCTCATGCGCCAGGCGCAGCAATTCATTCAATGTTCCCATGTCGTAAACCACCTATGAAAAAACTCAGGCAAGTATAACGCAGTCGTATGGGTAGCTCACGCCGCAATTGTTATGTGTCAACCGGATAAATACAGAGTATGATTCATCGAATTCGCGCAGTTATTTTTACCGGAGCGCTTCACGCTGACAGGATTACAGGCAGGGCAAAATCCAGTTTTTCTGCAACACGAACAGATACGGAGAAACCATGAACTTGTTTGGCCAACTGACACAGTTAATCGGCATGGGAGAGAAAGATTCTTCCCCAAAGAATGAGGAACAGGAACTTCTGCTTGCCCGTACCATTGAAATGACCGACCGGCGAATCGCCAAGGTGGAATCATTCCGGGAAACCCTGTGGCCTGCCATCCAGTTCGCGCGTATCTATTTTTCCGAAGTCCTGGAAAGCATTCCCGGTCCATTTTTGCTGGACAATAAAAAATTCCCCTTCGAGGAGCTTTTTCCGAACCAGGAAGACCTGACTGCCTGTCTGGGGCGTTCCATTGCCACAAAGAATGAATTGCCGCGCCACATTCTGAAGAAACGTAAACGGGTCTTCGCCCTGCTTGGCATGCGCCCGCGCACCAGACAGGACGAGAAAATTCAACTGGTGGATCATACGCTCAGGAGCTTGCGCCGGTCGGCTGCCTCGGTGCGTCGCGCTATGCTGAGCGCTGCCTTTGAAAGCCTTTTACAAGGTTTTGCCAACCGCTATCTGCATCATGAAAAAAAGCTGGAGCAGTTGCGCTCGCAGCAGGAAATGCTTAGAAAATCCAGTAACACCTCAACCAGCCCGCCTGTAGACATGGGCGTTCCTGAACCTGATTTTCCCAAACTCATGCACGACCCCAAAGAAGTGCTTGCCCATCTTGTCGAGGAGTTGCACAATCCTGCCAGGCGCTTGCAATTGGAATACGACGACGGCTATCCCTTAGGCGCACAAGAGCATGGAAAAGATTACCTTCTACCGCAACTGAAGACTCAGGATCGGCGTCATTGGTTCATTTGTATCGTTGAGTTTCCGGTCGCCATGGCGCAAGAGGCGCTTGACAAGGAAACGTACAACCACCGTTTTATTTTGATATAGGGGTCGTGACCCTACGGAGGGATGTTTGTTATTTGTATGGGGCAGACTTCCGCGCCTATCCAGATCTGTTTCTATTGTCCGTCAGCAGACTGAGTTGGAGTTTGCTGGCGCTTACTCCAATCTACATGCCTTTGCGTCATGTAGGGGCGCGATTTATCGCGCCCCTACATGAAATAACTTGCGCCAGATCATGTAAGCCAGCGTAATTGTATGGACTCGCCCAAGCCGAGGCGTCTAATAAGCGCCACGGTGGCATCATGATGATTTTGCCGACGACAGCGAGGACGAACCCAGCAAGAAATTAGAACGTGTCGTCAATAGGTTGTATAATATCTTGATTTTGTGCAAATAGGAGAAATTTATGCAACCGGCGCACAGACGGCACGACATTTCCGATACAGTCTGGCAGATTTTGGAGCCTCATCTGCTCGGTCGTAAAGGAACCTGGGGAGGAATGCCCGCGACAATCGCAAATTTATCAATGCTGTTTTCTGGATTCTGCGCACAGGCGCGCCGTGACGGGATTTACCGCCGGATTACGGCGATTGGAATAACACGCATCGCCGTTTTTCCCGGTGGCGAGACAAGAGAATCTGGGAAAAGCTGCTGGAAACAT
>WRKX01000010.1 GCA_009777925.1 Betaproteobacteria bacterium
TGGGGAGCCTTCGGCTCCCTGTTACGCTTTGTCTCGCTTGTCTCCGCCATAAATGGCGGAGACACGCGAGACCCGTGTTCAATACTCCAGTGATCGCGGATCGCCCGCAAGAGGCGATCTGCATCGGGGGCGAGGCTCGAAAGATAGTAGCGCTGCGCAAGCGTCGTTTTGCCCTTGATTTCGCGCTGTGACTCGATCACCGCGAAGGAGTTCAGATCGGGCCACTGCTCCGGTTTATGCAGACACGCCAGTTGATCGAAGGCATAACAACGCCGCGTCTCGATTCGTCCATGATCCTTCTCCACGGTGTCGGACATCGCGTGGGGTCTCCTGTCCGGCGCCACCTTGAACCGGGTAAAGAAATCGCGCAGCGAATCGGCCAGGCTCGGCTGGTTGTCCTTGAGTGCCAGGACATATAGTGCTTCTCGTAATTATTTTTACTCTTTCTCGCTTGCAGGATAGGATGTCTGAAGGTTGATAAAGTAAGATTATTTAGGAAAAACACTATAATGCGCGCCACGATTGCGGATCGCCTGGGCGATGTTGGTCTGGGTACCCATGGCATCGAGGGTGACGATGCAACCTTCCAGCGCCAGGGTAGCCAGTAGTTCAGGAATGGCCGTCTTTTCATTGGACTTCGCCGCCGTCGCCCGCTGCCCGAACACCAAACCGGCACCTGCGGCAAACGCACTCACCAGACGCAGCGGCGTGGCATCCACCTTGCCTGTGCGCCGACTGCTCTTGCCGTCAATGGCCACCACGGCATCGGCCCCCAGCGCCGGGAGGATCGATCCGACCCAGCGCCGAAAGGCTGCCTCAAATTGTATGGGATCAATTATAGTGCTTTTCCTAAATAATCTTACTCTATCAACCTTCATACATCCTATCCTGCAAGCGAGAAAGAGTAAAAATAATTACGAGAAGCACTATAACCCAAACAGCCGCCCAAAGGTGTCGTGCGAGGGAATACCCGCTTTCAGCTTGAGGTAGCCTCGCAGCCAGTCGAGTTTTTCTTTCGCCCACAACTCGATCTCAACGAAGGTGTCAGCTCCAACCAGCACCGCATTGACGGCCACTACCAGTAACTCGACCAGATCGTGCTCAACCTTCCCCGCCTGTCTCGGGTCGCTGATCGATACGAATACGTCCGCCAGACGCAGCTTGCCTTCCGTCTCCATGGAACACTCCAAAAAGACAGAAAACTACACAAATAAATCCCCTGTGAACAGCCCCCCTCGTAACCCATTGATCGTAAACGAGTACTCCCTAGAACCTATAATAATGGCATTCATGCGATTGCCCTGCCGATTGCCCCCGGCTTACCCAACCGAGGGGCAATCGGTTTTTCATCATGCGGTGGATGAGACGAGAAAAATAACTGACATATCAATTTTTGCCCTCCTCGTTTCTACTATGAGGCTTCTGGCGTAAAATTAACGGCTTTAATTATTTGCCGGGAAAACCCATGTCGTTTGCCGCCTCTCTGCTCACTGCCCTGTCTCCACTTGACGGACGCTATGCACAACAGGCAGAAGCTCTGCGTGCCTGCTTTTCCGAATATGGCCTGATCCGACATCGCTTGCAGGTGGAAGTCGAATGGTTAAAGGCGCTGGCTAAAGAGTCGCATTTTGCGGAAATTCCCGCCTTCAGCAAGGCGGCGCAAAAGATATTGGATGCGCTCTGTGAAAATTTCGGCGAAAAAGAAGCTGCCGAGGTCAAGGCAATCGAGGCGACTACCAATCACGATGTCAAGGCTCTCGAAAACTGGCTCAAAGATCAGGTAAAAGACAACGAAGAGCTGGCATGTGTTATCGAGTTCATCCATTTTGCCTGCACTTCGGAAGACATCAACAATCTCGCCCATGCGTTGATGCTGCAAACAGCGCGGGAAGAAATCATGCTTCCCACTCTGGCAAAAATAATTCTGCGCTTACAGGAACTGGCGCATGGATTGGCGGACATGCCGCTGATGTGCCGCACCCACGGGCAGCCCGCGACGCCATCCACGCTGGGCAAAGAACTGGCAAATGTCGCCTATCGCCTGAAGCGAGCGAGCGAGCGTATCAGGGCTGTTTCCCTTACCGGCAAGATCAATGGCGCGGTCGGCAATTACAACGCCCATTTGGCGGCCTACCCTGATTTCGACTGGGAGAATTTTGCGCGGCGTTTTGTGGAAAATCTGGGTCTGGAATTCAATCCTTATACCATCCAGATTGAGCCGCATGACGCGCTTTCCGAATTATTCGACGCCTTTGCGCGTGTAAATTCCATCCTGATTGACCTGGATCGGGATATTTGGGGATATATTTCTTTGGGATATTTCCGACAGAAGGTCAAGGCGGGCGAAGTTGGCTCTTCGACCATGCCGCACAAGGTCAATCCCATTGATTTTGAGAATTCCGAAGGTAATCTTGGGCTGTCCAGCGCTGTGCTTCGCCATCTTGCGGACAAGCTGCCAATTTCCCGCTGGCAGCGCGATCTCACTGATTCTACCGTGCTGCGTAATATGGGAGTCGGCCTGGGCTATGCGCTTTTGGGATATGAAGCGTTGTTGCGTGGTCTCGGCAGGCTGGAAGCGGACGAGGTCGCCATGCGCGCTGATCTCGAAGCCAATTGGGAATTGCTGGCGGAGCCGATCCAAACCGTCATGCGTCGCTATGGCATTCCCAATCCTTACGACAAGCTGAAAGAAATGACGCGCGGCAAGCGTATTGGCCACGAGGATTTGCAGGATTTCGTGCGCGCTTTGGATCTGCCTGAAGACGCAAAGGCGCGGCTTATCGCCTTGACACCCTGGGACTATACGGGCAAAGCCGCCGAACTCGCGCGGAGAATCTGATGGGCTTTGCCGAAAACCTGAAAAAGCTGCCCGGCATTTCTCATTTGTCCGCGTTGCGTTTACTGGATTCCGAGGGCCGGGAAATTGCCCTTATTGAAAATAAACCGGGGAGTGTTGGGTCGGTGGCTGTTTATAACCATCTGGCGCAAACTTATGGCGCGATTACGCCGGAGGCGGCGCAAAAGGGACTGGAAATCTATGCGGAGCATAGCGAAGAGGCGCGTCAATTTCCTAGGAAACATCCGCATGTTGACCGCCTTCTGCATCTAACGGACAAAACCCAGACCCTGCGGGTCAAGCCGGTTTTTGCGCTCTGAACTGAAAAGCCTTGCTTCCGGTAAACTCACGCGATTTTTATTCTGGCGGTCAGTATGAAAAATTCCCCTTTTGTCTGCAAGGGCAGCACAGTCAGCGTACTGGTTCTACGCCTCTATACACTTACCCTGCCCAGGATTCTTGAAGCGGCAGTAAAAGCCTATGGCGAGCGGGATTTTTTCGGCGGCAAGGCGTGCCTTCTTGATGTTAGTGAAATTCCGCCTGCCGCGCAGGAAACAGCCCTGACGCAAATTGACTGGCGGGCGCTGATAGATTGTTTTGCGGGCTGCGGCCTCAAAGTTGCCGGCATTCTCGGCGCTATTCCCGCATTGACGCGGGAGGCGGAAGCTACCGGCCTGATAGCCTTTTCGCTGGAGACGAAGCATCCGATAAAGGTAGATGTTGTCGCAGCCACGCCGGCAGGAAGTACGCAAGAGGAGAAGACGGAGGAGGCTGAGGGGAAATATGGCATGGATGAAGCAGAAGCCCTGGCAAATGCGGTGGCGGCAGACGATGCGGGCGTGGATGCGCTCACGGCAGAGGCAGCGCCTATGCCTGTCGCGCGCGGGGTGTTGTTTCTCGATCGTCCCTTGCGCTCCGGACAGGTGGTTTATGCCCGTGACAGTGATTTGGTGGTGACGGCTTTCGTGAGTCCCAGCGCGGAAATTATTGCGGACGGCAACATCTACAGTTTCGCCCCCATGCGCGGTCGCGCTCACGCCGGCGCGAGCGGCGATGTGAACGCGAGGATTTTTGCCACCAGCTTTGCCGCCGAGGTGGTTGCCATTGCCCATCAGCCGCTTGCGCTGGTGGAGGGTATTCCGGCGGCTCTGGCGGATCGCCCGGTGCAGATACGCCGGGAAGGGGATACGATCAAAATGGAGGCTTTGCCCTTCTGACGCAATTAAGCCACCCCGGCCAAGGCCGGGGACTCCTTGTTACAAGCGTGTTCAGGCAGGCAAAGCCGTGCGGCAGCTTAGCTGCTGCACTGAGTCCGGACATATTCCCGCGCATCCTCAATGGCTTTTTGCCGCGCCTCGTCGTCCATGGGAATGGGCGCTCCGCTCTCATCCGCTACGCTGATGCGTCTGCCGGACTCAAGCGCTCTCAGGCTATTTTGCGCTTGCTTGCAATCATTAGCTTTCTTTTCGGCGGCCTGTTTGTCTGCTTCAGCCTTGGCGTCGGCGTCTCGCCTATCCTGCTGTCGTTTGCGGAAATCAAGTTCCTTGTCATTCAGGGATTGTTCAGGCGTCACGGATTGGCCGGGCTGTTCCTGCAGTAGGTCCCTTTGTGGGGCGGGAGCGACCAGATCTTCCTTGCTGCCGCCGGGGCGGGGTTTGTCGGAAATGATGGTGCGCCCCTGTTCATCCTTCCATTTGTAAACCTGGGCGCTGACAGGCATAGCGACGGCAACGCCGACGAGAAGCGCGATAGCAAACAGAGATTGTTTCTGCATGATTGTTAACTCCCTCAAAAAAACTTGCCGGAAAGCGAAGGAAAGATGCTTATGATATAATATCTCTTTTTGTGAGCCTAGGGTAAAGAAAGCTGCGTTATCACTTACTACACTCCGCTTTCCGTATATATGCCCGCCTAGCTTCAATAGCTTTTTGCCGCATTTCATCGTCCATTACAATTCCCACTCCGTTCTCGTTCGATACTCTAAAACGTCTGCCGGACTCTAACGCTTTCAGTTGATTTTGCGCTCGCATGCAGGTTTTCGCTCTCAGCGCGGCGGCTCGTTCGTCCGCTTCAGCCTTGGCGGCAGCCTCTCACCTTTGCTGCTGTCGCTGGCGAAATTCAAGTTCTTGCTCAGCCAGGGATTTTCCGGGCGTTGTAGCTTGAACGGATGAATCCCGCGCAGGAGCAACCAAATCTTCCTCAGAGCCGCCGGGGCGGGGCTTGTCGGAAATGATGGTGCGCCCCTGCTCGTCCTTCCATTTGTAGACCTGGGCGCTGACAGGCAAAGCGGCGGCAATGCCGATAATAAGCGCGATAGCAAACAGAGATTGTTTCTGCATGATGGTTAACTCACTCAAAAAAAACCTGCCAGAAAGCGAAGGAAAGCAGCTTGGGATATAATACCGCTTTGTGACCTTGGATCAAAGGCCATGCGACTCCTTGAAAAAGCACTTACCTTCGACGACGTTCTGCTCGTTCCAAATCATTCCGCTATTTTACCCAGAGATGTAAGTCTCGTAACTCGTCTGACGCGCAATATTTCCATAAGCATTCCGCTTGTTTCCGCCGCGATGGACACGGTAACAGAAGGGCGTCTGGCGATTGCGCTCGCGCAGGAAGGCGGAATCGGCATTATCCACAAAAACATGTCCGCTACGGTGCAGGCTGCCGAAGTGGCGAAAGTCAAGCGCCACGAAACCGGCATCCTGAAAGATCCAATTACCGTTACCCCTGATATGAGCGTAGGCGAGGTAATGGCGCTTTCCAGGCAGCACCGTATTTCCGGTTTTCCCGTCATTGCCTCGGATGCGGAGGTGGCAGGCATTGTGACCAACCGCGATTTGCGCTTTGAAACCCGACTCAACGACCCGATAAAAACCATCATGACGCCGCGCGATCGCTTGATTACGGTGCAGGAAGGCGCAAGCATTGAAGACGCCAAGGAGTTGTTGCGCGTGTATCGGCTGGAGCGGGTTTTGGTCGTGAATGACGCATTTCAACTGCGTGGTCTCATCACGGTAAAAGACATTACCAGAGCAACCGAATACCCGGACGCCAACAAGGATGAGGCCGGGCGTTTGCGCGCCGGCGCGGCGGTTGGCGTAGGCGCGGGGACGGAAGAACGGGTGGTCATGCTCGTCGAGGCCGGGGTGGATGTGATTGTGGTCGACACCGCGCATGGGCATTCGCAGGGGGTGCTGGAGCGCGTCAAATGGGTCAAGCGGCATTTTCCCGGTCTGGAAGTGGTGGGCGGCAATATTGCGACGGCAGAAGCAGCACGCGCGCTGGTTGACGCGGGCGCGGATGCGGTCAAGGTGGGAATCGGGCCGGGATCAATCTGTACGACCCGGATTGTCGCGGGGGTAGGCGTACCCCAGGTCACGGCAATCCACAACGTTGCCGAAGCCCTGAAAAACACGGGCGTACCCATGATTGCCGACGGAGGCGTGCGCTATTCCGGGGATATTGCCAAGGCCATTGCCGCCGGCGCGGATACAGTCATGCTGGGCGGTCTCTTTGCGGGCACGGAAGAAGCGCCGGGCGAAGTAGAACTGTTCCAGGGGCGTTCCTACAAATCCTATCGCGGCATGGGTTCATTGGGCGCGATGCAGTCCGGTTCCGCTGACCGCTATTTTCAGGATGGCGCGTCCAATATAGACAAGTATGTCCCCGAAGGCATTGAAGGCCGGGTTCCCTACAAGGGGTCGGTGTTTGCGGTCATCCATCAGCTAATGGGCGGACTGCGCTCCTCAATGGGTTATTTAGGCTGTAATTCCATCGCTGAGGTGCACCGTTCTGCCGCATTCGTGCAAATTACCGCCGCCGGCGTGCGCGAATCGCATGTGCACGACGTGCAGATCACCAAGGAAGCGCCGAATTATCGTGTGGAGTAATTGAATGGCGCACGCGGCAACAACACCAACAACTCTCCCAAACATCTTATGAACCATCAGAAAATTCTCATTCTTGACTTCGGCTCGCAAGTTACCCAGCTAATTGCCCGTCGCGTGCGGGAAGCAAAGGTTTTTTGCGAAATTCACCCTTATGATGTTTCCGAAGCGTTTATCCGCGATTATGGCGCGAAAGGCATCATCCTCTCTGGCGGTCCCGGCTCAGTTGCCGAAAATGACGCGCCCTCCGCGCCAGATGTTGTATTTGAACTGGGTGTGCCTGTGCTTGGCATCTGTTATGGGATGCAGACCATGGCGGTGCAACTGGGCGGACAGGTGATAACGGCAGAGCTATCCGGCAAGGCGCGGGAATTCGGTTATGCGGAAACGCAGGTGACGACAGGAAATACGCTTCTGGACGGTCTTTCTGACTACGCCATAAGCGATGACGAGCAGGGCCTGCAAGTCTGGATGAGTCATGGGGACGCAGTAACGGTTCTGCCGCCGGGGTTTGGCGTGATTGCCGCCACCCCTGCCTGCCCTATTGCGGGGATGGCAGACGAAGCCCGTCGTTTCTATGGTCTCCAGTTTCACCCGGAAGTTACCCATACCTTGCAGGGACGCGCCATTCTGGAACGTTTTGTGCATCAGGTTTGTGACTGCGGCAGGGATTGGATAATGGAGGACTATATTGGCGAAGCTGTTACCGCTATTCAGGAACAGGTTGGCAGAGAAGAGGTTGTGCTTGGCTTGTCCGGCGGGGTGGATTCCGCGGTTACTGCTGCCCTGATTCATCGCGCGATTGGCGAGCAGTTGACCTGCGTGTTTGTCGACCACGGCCTTTTGCGCCTGAACGAAGGCGATATGGTGATGGACATGTTCGCTCGCCATCTGGGGGTCAAAGTCATTCGCGTAAACGCAATGGATGATTTCATGGAGAAGCTCGCCGGAATTGATGACCCGGAACAGAAGCGGAAAATCATCGGCGGGGAATTCGTCGAGGTTTTCCAGCGCGAAGCGAAAAAACTCCCCGCCGCGAAATGGCTTGCGCAGGGCACAATTTATCCTGACGTGATTGAGTCGGCCGGCAAATACAAAAAGGGGGCGCATACCATCAAAAGCCATCATAACGTGGGGGGCTTGCCGGAAGAACTGCACCTGAAGCTCCTGGAGCCATTGAAAGAGCTTTTCAAGGACGAGGTGCGTGAATTAGGGGTGGCGCTCGGCCTGCCCCGGGAAATGGTCTATCGCCATCCTTTCCCCGGCCCAGGTCTGGGAGTGCGTATTCTGGGCGAGGTGAAGGCCGAATACGCAACGCTGTTGCAACAGGCGGACGCTATTTTTATTGATGAATTGCGCAAAACTAAAGCCAAGGCTTCGGATGTAGCGGCCGGGTTATGCGAAGAAACAGATGTCGGCAAAAGCTGGTATGAATTGACCAGCCAGGCATTTGCGGTTTTTCTGCCGGTTAAGAGCGTGGGCGTTATGGGGGACGGACGTACCTATGAACATGCCGTGGCGTTACGCGCCGTTGTGACCTCCGACTTTATGACCGCGCATTGGGCGCGCCTGCCTTATGCGCTGCTGGCGCGGGTATCCAATCGGATCATCAACGAAACGCGCGGCATCAACCGGGTGGTCTTTGATATTTCCGGCAAACCTCCCGCGACTATCGAGTGGGAATAGTGTAATTTACTCAAACAAAGCTACTGTTGCGAAGAGGGTTTTTATCTATGTGGTCTAAACTGCCCAACCTTGGGGGCATCATGAAAACATGGATTGTGTTTCTGCTTGCGCTCGGTCTGCTGGGCGCGTTGTCTGCGCGGGCAACTACGCCGCAGCCTGTTCAGCCAGATGAGAAGAGTATCACGGGACTACATTTCTATCATGGCGACTGGGAACTGGCATGTGACAACACCCGTACATGCCGGGCGGCTGGCTATCACAACGAATACGACGAGGATGATTACACCCTATCGGTGCTCCTGACCCGAAAAGCCGGCTCTAACGAACCCGTGACAGGCCAACTGATGATCGGTCAATATGGAGAAAATCCCACTCTGGACAGTCTCCCTTCAGTATTCAAGCTCTCTTTACGCATCAATGGAAAATCTGTCGGACAGGTTACGATCCCCCAGTCCTCGCTGGTTTCTGATTTGACGCCAAATCAGGTCACAGCGTTGTTGGCGGCTCTTGTTCGCACGAGCGACATCAAGCTAATGCTAGTGACCGAAAGCGGAGACATAGACGAAGGCATAAGCTGGCGTATGTCCGGCAAAGGAGCGACCGCCGTGCTGCTGAAAATGGATGAATTCCAGGGCCGTATCGACACGCCGGGCGCGCTCGTCAGGAAAGGGAAAAGGGACGAGGCAAGTGTGCTGCCGCCATTGCCGATTCCGGTTGTCTATGCTGCGCCTGTTCACAAACCGCTGCCCGACGACGAACTGTTCGTTGAGAAGAATTCAGCAGCCTTGATAGAAGCCATCCGCGCGACCATAACAGAGGATGATTACCCCTTTCTGTCCGAAACTGAGCCAGACGGAATGCAAGGAGCAATAGATTTAAAGGCAACCCGCTTGACTGAAACAAAGATGCTGCTCTCAGGACTATGCTGGCGGGCAGCATACAACGCAGGAAGCTGCTTTTGGATCATCAATTCAAAGCCGCCCTATCAGCCAATCATAGTTACCGCCGATGGTGAAAGTTTCGCCGACAGAACCATTTACTCGTCCCACAAGGGGCGCGGACTGGGCGATTGCCGGAGTTCTGACGAATGGACATGGGAAGGCAAACAATTTGTTCATACGCACTCATCTACCACCGGAATGTGCAGACTCGTCGCTCCTGGCGGAGCATGGTCGCTGCCGACGATTGTAACCAAAGTGCTTTACCCAGAGTGCGACAAAACCGACCGCAAAGCCGCGCCGTAGCCTATCTCAAAGCGCCGCGCCTCACGCAGGAATAGCCCAGAGGTCTTGCAGGTCGGGAAAATTCCAGTTTTCCGGTTCTTCGCGGGAAGTGATTTTTTCCGGGCAGCCGGGACGGGCGAGGTTTACGACTTCCGGCGCAATGCGGCAGTTGCCGCGCGTCGAGAAAAAAACCTTGATTTTGGGAGTAAGCAGCGACTCGCTTTGCTCGGTGACAACGCCGATTCGCCCCGAATTGAGGCGAACCAGCGAGCCGACCGGATATATGCCCAGACTTTTCACAAAAGCGCGAAACAGGTACATGTCGAAATGCCCGCGCCAGCGCGACATTTTGTGCAGGGATTCAGCAGGATCCCAGCCTTCCTTATATGGGCGTTGCGAGGTAATGGCGTCATAAACGTCGCAGATGGCCCCCATGCGGGCGAACAGGCTGATCGCGTCGCTCTTTAAGCCGTGCGGATAGCCGCTTCCATCCAGTTTTTCATGATGAGCGTAACAAACATCCAGAACTTCAGCGGAAATTGCGCTGCTTTCCTTCAGAATTTCATGACCCAGAACAGGGTGGCGTTTCATGACATCGAATTCTTCGTCGGTGAGCCTGCCGTTTTTGTTCAGGATTTTCAGCGGTATCTTCATTTTGCCAACATCATGAAACATCCCGGCTAATCCGGCAGCGCGTATATGTTCGTCAGAAAAGTGCATTTGCCGCGCCAGCGCGATCATCAGGGCGCATACGGCAACGGAGTGCATGTAAGTATAGTTGTCGGCGGTTTTCAGGCGGGCAAGGCTCAGGAACGCGTCCGGGTTACGCATGACGGAATCGGAAATTTCATTTATCAGCGGGATTGCCTGTTCAGGTTCGATGGCGCGTCCCATACGCGCTTCCTGAAACATGGAAGTGACGGACTCCCGCGCCCTGGCGCAAATTTTGGCGGCGCGCTCAACTTCGGCGCGCATCGTGGTCGGCTGAATTTCCGGTCTGGCCGGCGGTTGGCGAGGGGGCGGAATGCTTTTAGCAGCTTCCTCACAGGCTTTGCCCGCGTCAACATCCAGGCCGCGTTCCGTATCAATCCAGATTTCCTGCAGAGAGCTTTCCTGAATTCGACGCAGGTCTTCGGGATCGGAGAGGAGAAAGCGGGTGCGCCAGAATGGATGGTTGATCCAGGAGCCGCAAAATTCCTGAATATACATTCCGGTCTTGATATGTGAGACATTGATTCTCTTTAGCATATTGGCGTAATTTTAGGTGAGAGTGACAAAGTACCAGGTTAGCCTGATGTTACGTCGTTATGTGTTAACCGTTGGTTTTTTCCAGAACACATCTTCCTGCCCGGCCTCACGATTCAGGACGCGGGCGAGAATGAAAAGAAAATCGGAAAGGCGGTTCAGATAGGGGAGGGCTTCCGAGCGCGACGTTTCCTCTTCGCTCTTTTCGCTGTCGGCGCAGGCCACCAGTGCGCGTTCCGCGCGGCGGCACACTGAGCGGGCAAGATGCGCGAGCGCGGCGCTCCGGCAGCCACCGGGCAGAATAAACTCTTTCAACATGGGAAGGGAGGCATTGAAAGCAGTTGACTGGCTTTCCAGAAATTCGACCTGTTGCTTCTTTATTAGTTTTGCGCTGGGCAGGGAAATTTCCCCGCCCACGTCAAAGAGATCGTTCTGGATGGTCAAAAGCATCTGGCGTATGCCTTCCGGCAGAGGTTCCGCGCATAAAAGCCCCAGCGTGGAATTGAGTTCGTCAATCTCGCCAATGGCATGGATGCGCGGGCTGTGTTTACTCGCGCGTTCGCCATTCGCCAAGCCTGTCATGCCTTGGTCGCCGGTGCGGGTGATGATGCGGGAGAGACGGTTGCCCATGCAATTACCCTTTTGGAAAGGTTTATGAATTGATCTTGAGAATATGAAGCAATCTTTACGATATACTGCTCGCTTCGGGATACATTGACAAGTGCTGTATAGAGTATACCTTGGAGCACGAATGAAATTAAGACTTGATGCCTGTATCGCGCAACATCAGGGAGATCGCAAGGAACAGCAGGATCGGCTGACTCTGCTGGGGCATCCGCGCTTTCCGGGAGTTGTTATGGCAGTGGTGGCGGATGGTATGGGCGGGCATACAGGAGGGGCGCTGGCAGCGGAACAGGTTGTGCATACCCTGGTTGTCAACTTTCGCCAATGGTATGGCGAAGACCCGCATGGTCTTCTGAAAGAGAGCTTCCTGGAAGCCCATGCCATGATTAAGACTTCGCGTTTCATCAACGAAAAAGACCCGCATAGCACGGCTGTGGCCATGATTCTCCAGCCACCAAGGGTGTTTTTCGGGCATTGCGGCGACAGCCGGATGTACTTTTTTCATGGCAATACGATACAGAGCCATACCAGGGATCATTCCTGGATCGAATTCATGGTGAGCGAAGGGCGAATGGCGCCGGAGATTGCGGAGTATCACCCCAACAGGAATGTCCTGATGACTTCACTAGGCGGCGTGGATGACCCGAGGATAGATTTTGATGTGATAGAAAAGATTGAGAGCGGCGATAACTTACTGCTTTGTTCGGATGGTTTGTGGGGCTATTTTGAAAACGGGGAGTTGGGAAGCCTTATCATGGAAGGCTGCGCGCATGAGGTATCGGGCAAACTTGTAAAAATGGCGCGGGTGCGAGCGGCAGGCAAGGGAGATAATGTTTCTCTCGCGTTGTTGAAATTCTATTAGTTTTGGTCTCCGTTAAAAAAACAGGTTGGGTTTATATGGCAGTTCGTGCAAGTAAAGCAACAATCAAGCTCTTATCAATAGGTTGGTGGTGAGCGAAGTGAACCCCAACATTGTCGGCGTTGGGGTTCGCTCTGTTTATCCCAACTTATAGTTATCACGGATTTTTTTCAAAAGGGCGGTGGTGGAGAACTGGTGAACAAAAGGGATGGAATAGACTTGTCCGCCCCTGGCGAGCACAATTTCAGCGCCGACGATTGCTGCAATGGACCAGTCGCCGCCCTTGACCAGAATTTCCGGTTGGCAGGCGCGAATTGCGGCTTCCGGGGTATCTTCGGCGAAGCTGCTGACGAGGTCGACCGACTCCAGGGCAGCGAGCATGGCAAGACGTTCGGAGAGCGGGTTGATAGGGCGGTCTTTACCTTTCTCCTGTCGCTTGACTGAGGCGTCCGTGTTAACCAGGACGATGAGAGATGCACCCAGCGCGCGCGCCTGGGCCAGATAAGTAATGTGGCCGCGATGCAGAATATCGAAGCAGCCATTGGTCAGGACACGCGGGGCAGGAAGCTGATTTACGCGGGCGCTCAACTCTTCCGGCAAACAGATTTTGCGCTCAAAGGCAGGTGAGGGAAAGGCAGACATGAGATTCAAAGGGAGGCATTTTCTTTTTTTGCCATCAACTGCCAGACGAGCGGGGTCAGGATGAGTTGCATGGCAAGGTCTTGCCGGTCGCCGGGAATTACGATGGTATTGGCGCGGCTCATGAAAGAGTGGGGAATCATGGCAAGGAGATAAGGAAAATCCACGCCGCGCGGGTCGGCAAAACGGATGACGATCATGGATTCGCTCTCGCTTGGAATGGTGCGGGCAATGATGGGGTTTGAAGTATCCACAAGCGGCACGCGCTGAAAATTGATGTGGGTCAGTTCAAACTGCGGCACGATGTAACGCACATAATCATCCATTCGGGCGAGGATGATGGCGGCGACGGTTTCGCGGGAATAGCCGCGCATCCGGGTATCGCGGTGGATTTTCTGGATCCATTCAAGGTTGATGACCGGCGCGATGCCGATCAGGAGATCAGGATAGCGGGCGACATCGGCTTCCGGTGTTTTGATCGCGCCATGCAAACCTTCGTAGAAAAGAAGATCGGTAGGTTCCGGCAGGTCTTCCCAGGGCGTGAAAGTACCGGTAGCCTGTCCGTATTTTGCGGCCTCCGCCTCGTCGTGCAGGTAATGGCGATATTTTCCTGTCCCGGTTTCGCTGTAGATGCGAAACAGTTTTTCCAATTCATGAAAATGGTTGGCGTCCGGCCCGAACAAGGAAATGAGCGGTTTTCCCTCGGCTTCTTGCGCATTGTTCAGGCGATGCAGTTCTGCGCGCTCATAGCGGTGGAAACTATCTCCCTCAATGATTGCGGCATGCACGCCTTCCCGCCGAAAAATGCCCTCGAATATCTCGCGCATGGTGGTTGTTCCCGCGCCGGAAGAGCCGGTGACTGCGACGATGGGATGTTTGACGGACATGGCAGGTCAGACTGCTTCTGAATGATAGCGGACGACGCGCGCCACTTCATTCTTTGCGCCCAAAATGACCGCTGTTCTCTGGTGCAGGCTTTCCGGCTGGATGTCCAGAATGCGTTCATGCCCGGTGGAAGCAGCGCCGCCAGCCTGCTCGATGATGAAGGCCATCGGATTGGCCTCGTACATGAGGCGCAGTTTGCCGCCTTTCTCCCTGGTTTTCGCGTCCAGCGGATAAAGAAAGACGCCGCCGCGGATGAGGATGCGATGCGCGTCGGCCACCATCGCGGCAACCCAGCGCATGTTGAAATCGCGCGCGCGCGCGCCTTCCCTGCCTTGCAGGAGTTCGCCGATGTAACGCTTGAGCGGCGCTTCCCAATGGCGCTGGTTGGAAATATTGATGGCAAATTCAGCGGTATCTTCCGGGATACTAAAGCCTTCACGGGTGAGAATGAAAGAGCCAAGTTCCCGATCCAGAGTGAACAATGCCACGCCATCACCCACGGTCAAGGCAAGCACAGTCGTCGGCCCATAGAGCGCGTAACCCGCCGCAACCTGGCGGCTCCCTGCCTGTAGAAAGGCGGCTTCGGCGCTGTCTTCGTTCGTCATGTCCGCGTTTTCAGGACACTTGAGCACGGAAAAAATGGTGCCGATCGGAGCGTTGATGTCAATGTTGGAAGAACCGTCGAGCGGGTCGAACAGCAGCAGATATTCGCCCTGCGGGTAACGGTTGGGAATCAGGCGCGGCAGCGGCATTTCCTCGGAAGCCATCGCCGCCAGATGCCCGCCCCATTCGTTAGCGTCAAGCAGGATGTCATTGGAAATCACATCCAGCTTTTTTTGCGCTTCGCCCTGGATGTTTTCGCTGCCTGCTTCCCCCAATGCGCCTCCCAGCTCGCCCCGATTGACGGTCGCGGCAATATGGACGCAGGAACGCGCCACGACCTCGATCAGGAGCCGCAAATCAGCCGGGATTATGTTTTTTTCTCGTTGTTTTTCAATCATATAACGAGAAAGAGAAGGGGTTGGCATGGCATTAGTAGCGAAGATGGAAAGATATATTTTACCCTGTCATTCCCATGGTTTCAGAGCGCGATGAAAATATCGTGGCAGGCTGCCCGCCAGGCGGCAAAAGCTACCGGCAGCGCGATGGGCAACAATAGCCCGAAAGAGAGCAGGGCAGCAAAAGCCAGCAGGGAGAGAAGCATGGCGAGGAGAAACAGGGGCGCAATATTTTTGCGACAGGCGGTGAAACTGGCCTTTAATGCGCGTACTGGTGGTAGACGGCACGGATAAATCAGGGGTGGCGCGAACAGGAACGTCATGCCAAGCGGCAATGCCGGAATCGGCAGAAATAAGCAGTACAGGATGGCCATCAGCCAGAAGGCAGCGGAACTTCCCGGCGCGGCGGCGAGCGAGAACATGAATAACAGACCTGTCCAGGCAAGCCATAGCGCGCCTGCGCCCAGTATTCCCGGCACAAGGAGGAGAGGCGCGGTAAACCCGGCGAAAAAATCTCCGGGAAGAGGGCGGCGCTTTGTTTCGTCTGCCGTTTCCTTCATCCGGCAGAGCTCATGCCATCCGGCGGCAAAAAAAGGCATGAGCAGGAGAGAGAGCCAGAGGGCGCGCGAATGCAGCGCGGCAGGCGCAACGACAAGAGCGCAAAAGAAAATGGAAAGGAGACACCAACGCAGTTTATCCTGAGCAAACAGCGTCCATCCCCGGATCAGCCAATCCAGCGCCGCATCTGCGGGATTGGCACGGGATTCGCCCGTAAAGACGGCAGGTGGCAGGGGAAATGGAGGATGGGTCATTTGCAGGGTATTGCCATGCGAGAGCGCAGCTCCCGGTGTAGGCATGGTGAATGTGCGGGGAATTTTCCATGTTGCTGAATTCACCATAAAAAATCCGAATTCGTTGCCTGGCGGCATGGATTCGGATTCGCCATAACTGGCGGAGACGGAGGGATTCACATATATAGACACTCGTAGAAGTTCAAGCTTTTTTTGTTGGCGATGCCTACACAAATGCCTACATCAAGTTTGTTTCAATCAGTTCTACCGCGCTGGGCGGCAGTATAAATTTTTTCCCGGAAAAATTCCAGGAAGAGGCGGCGGCTCACGGCGCGCGACCGTCTCCCCGCAACGCCTGCCCGCTAGACGATGGGAAAAATCTACCTATGCGGCTGGCCAGCAAGAGAGCAACGTTGCCAGTGTGGGCTATTAAAGGGGGTCTGCGGATTTTTACGGGCGGCGCGATCACGGGCGTGACGTGGGCGTGACATGACGTGTACGCGAGGGTAAAAAAAAAAGCAAGGTGGGTGTACAAGAATAGTAACTTTTGTAATCAGTAGACAAAAAATCAGGCTCAAGCCCTAGATCAGCAAGGGCTACAGCGTTTTTCCAAAAGAGTAATTTTTTAGTAATCAAAGAGTAATCTGGTTACTCTTTTTGCTTGTAATCTTTTTCAACTTTGCGTTCTAATAAAATCAATGGCTTACCAAAAGATTACTCTTTAGGTTACTTCTGATTACTCTTTCTTGTAATCGCTGAAACCCTTGAATATCAAGGGTTTCAGCCATGCTTTTGGGGCTGGATTACAAAGGTTACTATTTTTTTAACACCCTATCCTTTTTCTGGTGAGATCCATAACACTTCTATTCTGGTCAATGGGCCGTTCCCTCCGGCGTAGTGGCGGCGTTCAAGGCGTTGCCAGTCATGGAGCATATCATCGTAGAGTGCGCTGGTGTAGCCTGTAACCATTGCCCGTCCTTTGACTCCTCGCAGCAGGGTAAGCAATTCCATATGTTGATCGTCTGTCATTTCATGCCGGTATTTCGTGCTTTTGTCGCGGGTGCTGGCCACATATGGAGGGTCGACGAAAAAAAGCGTATCCGGGCTGTCCTGCACCCGAATCACCTGTAGCGCGTCGCTGTGCTCGATGATGACACCATGAAACCGCCGACAAACAGAGGCCAGGGCGCGCGGATAGCCTGCCCATTCGCTGGATTTTGAGCTGCCGCCCCGATTGTGGCGGGCGTTTGCGAAAGTGGTTTTTTTAAAATTGAACAATGCGCTGTGGTGAAAGGCCATGTAGCAGCGCACGATAGCGCGGCGTGTCCGCTCAATGGGATCTGTGCTGATCTCAAAGGCACGTTCAAATTCCCGGCGTGAATATGGCGTGCGCCGGAGTTTACGAATCAACTCCCGGCACTGGATAGGGTTTTGTAATACCCGAAAAATCCCGACGATTTCATCGTCAAGCTCGTTATAGACTTCGACCTTTGATCGTGGCTTTCTTAGCAGCACGGACGCCGCGCCGCCAAACGGCTCGACATAGACCCGATGGGCGGGCATGTGTTCAATGATCCAGGGGGCGAGCGCCCACTTGCCGCCGAAATAGCGCAGGGCGGAGCGAGCTACGTCTTTGGTGATTTGCATGAGCCTTTTTCCTCGACGCTCGTGGGCGTTCTGGCAGTTAGCTCATGGCTATAGTGATTGATGGTCTTGCAGCTACGGCATTTGATGGACAAGTTGACTGCCATGCCTTTGGCAAGTAGGCGGGCGCAAGTCCCGCAGCGATATTCCTGTTTTTGCATGGGCGAACCAAGTCATGTAACCTTGACACCGCTGTGATCGCAGCACGGCGTCTTGGCCAAACGCAGCTGGTTCTGCGGGCGGTGGCCTGTCGGAGTGTTGGCGCACTCCGGCGGGTCGCGCCGTCTTTCTATTCTGTTGTTTCTTCTTCCGCCAGTTCGTAGGGTTTGAATTGCACCACTTCTTCCCCTGTCCAGTCGTTTACCGTTGCAATGACCGCCTGGAGCGGTTTTATTTCGTTGGTGAAAAATACCTTTGAGGCTTTTTCCACGTCGCCGAAACCACCGGTGTTCTGCGGAATGATGCCGAGCAGTTGCGGCGGGATTCTATGGGCGCATAATTGATCGTCGCGGGTGACGTTCTTGATGTTTAAAAATTCGTCCTTTGCCGCGACCTCGGATATCGGAATCAACTGGATGCCTTCCTTTTTGCCGTTTGGCGCGTAGATGAGCAAATTCCTGAAATTGCCTGGCCCTTTCGATTGTTTTAATGCCTCGCGCAAGTCCTCAATATCCTTTTCGGATTGCGCCGGATCACACAGATAAAGGATAAACCCGGCATGGCTGCCGTTGGCGTAGTAGCGGCGGCGAAACAAGGTGGCGGATTCGTTGAGCAAGGCGGAATTCAAGGCCGCCAGATATTGCGGCAGGCCGTAAATATCCTGATTAACGTCCGGCTCGAATAAATGAAAAACCTCATCGCGGGAGAATTCGTGTTCCACTCCGTATTGCGGCACATAAAAATAGCGCCCTTTTTCCACGCCACGCCGGACATATTTCGCCAGCGGCGGGATTAAAGCCAGCGTCTTGCCGAGCAGGTTTTTGCGGCGCTCCAGATAGGCATTGCCAAAAATTAGAAAATCCTGCACCCAGCGGGAAAAATCATTCCTTGACAGATATGGATGGGGAATAAATGAGTCAGTCAATAAATTGCGCTTGACCGTCATGGCGGAAGAATGATGCACCGCCGCGCGGGAAGCCTTGGCCAGACCGTCCCAGGGCAGCGGCGGCTCGTACCACTTTGACACCCGGAAGCATTCAAGGTAATCCATAAGCCCATGCCCGGAGAGCACCGGCTCCGGATCGCCAAAGGAAAAAACAACAGGATTATCGTTTTCGGTTTTCATAGGGCGAGTGTATAAGCTGTGCGCGGCGAATAAACCGTTATTTGTTGTAGATCGAGGTTTTACAACAAAAACCCAATGCAACAATTCTGGCAACAGGCGAATATCAGAACGTTCAACCGTGAAAGGACGTTCACAATGCCTGCTGATTTTCATCATGGCGTGCGAGTAATCGAGATCAATGAGGGCATTCGCCCGATTCGCGTTATCTCCACCGCCATCATCGGACTGATTGCTACCGCGCCGGACGCCGACGCAGAAGCCTTCCCGCTCAACAAGCCTGTCCTGATTACCCGTGTGACGCAAGCCATCGGCAAGGCCGGGAAGGCGGGCACGCTGTACCGGGCGCTGGACGCCATTGCCGACCAGAGTTCGCCGGTCATTGTCGTGATCCGCGTGCCGGAAAGCGAGGATGAGGCGGAGCAGACCAGTCACGTTATCGGCGAAACTTCGCCGGACGGCAGCTATACCGGCATGCAAGCCTTGCTCGCGGCGGAAGCGCAGTTGGGGGTAAAGCCACGCCTTCTGGGCGCGCCGGGACTGGACAACGCCGATGTGGTGGCGGAAATGGTCTCCGTCGCCCAGGCGCTCCGCGCGTTTTGCTATGCGAGCGCGCGCCACACTGACGGCACGCTGGCGGCAACTGTCTCGCAGGCAATTGCGTATCGGGGCAATTTCGGGGCACGGGAATTGATGCTGATCCACGGTAATTTTTCCAAATGGAATATTGCAACCAACACCCGCGATACCTCCTGGGCGGTTGCCAACGCCCTGGGGCTGCGGGCGAAAATTGACGAGGAAATCGGCTGGCATAAAACGCTGTCGAACGTCGCGGTCAATGCCGTGACCGGCCTCACGCACGACATCTATTGGGATTCGCAGAATCCCAACACCGACGCCGGCCTCCTCAATCAGAACGAAGTGACCGCGCTGATCCGCCGCGACGGCTTCCGCTTTTGGGGCAACCGCACCTGCTCGGACGAGCCGCTGTTCTGCTTTGAAAACTACACCCGCACCGCGCAAATCCTCGCGGACACGATGGCGGAAGCGCACATGTGGGCAATCGACAAGCCACTGACCCCCACCCTCGTAAAAGACATCATCGAGGGGATCAACGCTAAATTCCGCCAGCTTACCGCGCAGGGCTACCTGATGGGCGGCTCGGCCTGGTACAACGAGGAGATCAACGAGGCTACCACCTTGAAAGACGGCAAGCTGTGGATTGACTACGACTATACGCCGGTGCCGCCACTGGAAGACTTGACATTCCAGCAGCGTATTACCGATAAATATCTGATGGACTTCGCCGACAAGGTGAAGGCTGCCGCCTGACGGGCAGGGATCAGGTATCAGGTATCAGGTATCAGAGATCAGGAACCCCTCTGACATTTAACAGGAGGAAGCAAAGATGGCACTGCCGCGCAAACTGAAAAATTTTAATGTGTTCTACAACGGCGATAACTACATCGGGCGTTGCGCCGAGGTCGAACTGCCGAAACTCACCCGCAAGCTGGAGGAATTCCGGGGCGGGGGAATGAACGGCCCGGTAGAAATTGATCTGGGTAATGAAAAGCTGGAGATAAACCACACCTACGGCGGTTTTGAGGCCGAAGCCTACCGGCAGTACGGTGTCCCGACCGTCGATGGCGTCTTGATGCGGTTTACCGGCGCATACCAGCGCGACGACACGGCGGAAGTCGACGCCATTGACATTGTAGTACGTGGTCGGCATACCGAGATTGACCCCGGCAGCGCCAAGGCGGGCGATGACACCGAACTCAAAGTCAAATCCTCAGTGAGCTATTACAAGCTCGCGGTAAACGGCGAAGTGCTGATCGAAATAGATCACGTCAATCTCGTCGAGATCATCAATGGCAAGGATCGCCTCGCTGAAACCCGCGCCGCCCTGGGAGTGTGACATGAAAAGCATCACCCTTGAACATCCGCTGAAGCGCGGCGAAAGCACGCTTAATGAAATCCGTTTTCTGGAGCCGAAGGGAACCGGCTGGCTTAAAGGGATAAAACTCTTCGACCTGATGCAGATGGACACCACCGCACTGACCATCGTCTTGCCGCGCATTACCGACCCGGCGCTGACCGAGCAGGAAATTCGCGCTCTCTTGCATCCGGCTGATCTGGTTCAGTTGGGGGCAGAGGTGGCAGGTTTTTTGGCGCCCAAATCGCTGACGGCGGCGGATACCCCGCCCGAATAGAAGACGCCTGGGCGGATATTGCCGTGGTATTTCATTGGCCGCCGTCCGAGCTTTTCCCAATGAGCCTGTCGGAAATCATGGCCTGGCGGGAACGGGCGCGTGTTAGAAGTGAGGTTGAAAAATGACTGAAAACGTAATCGAAGGTCAGGACAAGTTCGACAAGACGATGGACGCGCTGATTGCCTGTGTCTACGAATCAGGTGGAGGGCGGATAAGTCGGCTTTACTACCGCCTTGCCAGGCGTGCCATGCAGCTGAACCGCAAGCGCATCACCATGCAGCAGACGCCGGAAGGCATGGCCTTCATCCCGCGCAAGCCATGCAAGGGGAAAAACGGGAAGATGTTCTCGAAGATCAGGAACGCCACCTGGCTAAAAGCGAGAAGCGACAAAGACGGCGGTTATGTCGAGTTTATCGGTATGGCGGGCAGAGTGGCAACCGTCCACCATTTTGGCTTACGCGAAAGGATTGGCAAGCGACGGCTTGAAATCACAATGCCGTCGCGCCCGCTGCTCGGCGTGTCCGACGCGGACGCCAAAATCCTCGAAGACGACCTTTACCAATACTTTGTCCACGTACTCAACAAAAGCACATGAGCGCCGACCCCGAAACCCGCGACCAGGACGCAAACCGCCGCCTTGAATCATTATGCCGCATCGGTACAGTGGCGGAAGTCGACTATGCCGCCGCCAAATGCCGAGTGCAAAGCGGTGGCCTGCTAACCGACTGGCTGCCGTGGCTGGAAAGACGCATGGGCGACACCCGCGACTGGGATCCGCCTTTTATTGGCGAGCAGGCGATTATTCTTTCCCCATCCGGGGAAACAGCAAGCGGGGTTGTGTTGACCGGCATTCCATCGGATGCCAACCCACCGCCTATCCACGACAAAAACAAATACCACCGCCGCTGGCCTGACGATGCTTTTTGTGAATATGACCACGCCGCCCACCGTTACGTGCTTGATGTGCCTGCCGGGGGTGAAATTGTCCTGCATATTGGCAGGACAACTCTGACCCTGACCGACGCGGAGACGACCCTTAAAACCCCGCGCTTCCGCTGGTTCCAGACAGAGGAGTCAGATGGATTGTGAAACTGGCGTCCCTCTTGAGGAGCTTGAACACATCCGCCAGTCGGTGGCGAAAATCGTCACCACACCGATTGGCACGCGGGTGATGCGGCGTGATTATGGCTCCCGCGTGCCTGATCTGATCGACGCGCCGATCAACGCTCGCGTGCGCCTGCTCGTCATGGCGGCGACGGCAACCGCTCTCATCAAGTGGGAGCCGCGAATCCGGCCCGCAAGAATCGAACTCAAGGCGGACGGCCCCGCATTGACTGTGGCGCTCACCGCCGCCCTGACTTCCGGCCCTACCGCCGGGCAAACCGTTTTGATGATGATCCCGCTCCGCTGATGCCTGATCCGATAGACCTCTTCCTCCTGCTACCGCCGGACGTGATCGAAAGCCTCGATTACGAGCGCATCCTTGCGGCGCGCAAGGCGCATTTTCTTTCGCTCTATCCAGAGGAAGAACGCGCCCAAATGGCGGCGCGGCTTGAAATCGAAGGCGAGCCGATTGTCATTGTGCTGGAAGAGGTGGCCTACGCCGAACTCATTTTACGCGCGCGGATCAATGACGCGGCGCGTTCCAACCTGCTGGCCTTCGCCGCCGGTGGCGATCTCGATCAACTCGGCGCGTTTTACGGCGTGCTGCGGATGCCGGGCGAGGCGGACAGCCGCTATCGTCGTCGTATCGGCGTTCAGATTGCCGCAATTGCGGGCAACGGCACGCGGGAACGCTATGTGTCCGTGGCGCTCGCCGCGCATGAAGCAGTGCTTGACGCCGCCGTGCTTTCGCGCCTGCCGGGAAGTGTGGATGTGGCGCTGTGGATTGCTGATCTTGCCGAAGAAAAGCCGTTGCCGCCGAATACCGATTATGCCAGCGCCAACGCGGCTCACCATCTCGAAGTGGCGCGGACGGTGGAAGCGGCATTGGAGGAGCATCGCATGTTGGGCGTGCCGTTAGCGGTTTACGAGGCCATGCCGCAGCCGGTCGACGTTACCGCGATCATCGTCCGCGAATCCACCGCGCCGGTCACGCTGGCTGCCGACCTTGCCGCCCGCCTGCCGACGCTGCTCGCCGCCCATGCCCAACTTGGGCGCGACGTGGCGTGTTCGGCATTGATCGCCTGGCTGCATGTCGCCGGGGTGTCGCGCGTGGAACTCATTGCGCCCGATGCTGACATCATCGTTCCCCCCGATGGCTATGCCGTCGCGGGCGCAATCACGCTTGCCGATGGAGGCCTGGCATGGTGACGCCAATTCACGCCCTCCTGCCGCCTAACTCGACCGATCTGGAAATGCGCCTCTGCGCCGCGTTTGACCGCGATACGCTGAGTGTCCTGGCGGATGTGCCCCGCCGCCTCAAGACCGAGCCTGCCGATGTGCTCCTGCCCTGGCTGGCGTCGGAGTGGTTTCTGGCCGGGTTCGTTAAATATTTTCCGACCCTGCGCGACTTGATAGAGGCGGGTTTGCCGTGGTTGATGGAGCGCGGGACGGCGGCGGCGGTCAAGCGTGCCCTGCGCTGGATTGACATAAACGTCGCCAAGATCGAAGAAGACGGCTCCCGTTTGCAACTCGATACCGGGCGGGTTATTTATGCCGAAGAACTTGCTGATGTCGTCTATCTAATTCTCGCCTCAATCCCGGCGCACGTTGATCTTTATCGCCTGTATTACGGCTATGACTTAAGACCCATCGGCCTATCCATGCCTGCGGCATTAGATGAAGGGCTGTTGTCGGATGACTCCGGCATCTGGGTAAACATCGACGGCGAGGACGTAAAACTATCGTTTGGGCATAAGCTCTCGCGCTGGATAGATTTTACCGCCGGACACTTTATTTACGGGGCGCGACGTGATACCTGCTTTGACCGGGTGTGGTACGAAGACCGCGCCCGCCTCTCGGTCTGGCATTTGGATAGTGAGATCATACCCAATCGCAAGATCGTCATTGGGCAGTTGATAACAAGCGGCGTATCCGGCACAGGTGGAATCAACGCATACCCGCCCACGCTCGGACGCCATTTAAACATCGCTCGTTCCGCCCTTGATCTTGATGAGGACGCCGACCCCTTTGGCGATCTGAACTGCGGCTTTGCAGGCGGCATAAGCATCGAATATAACCCGTTTGTTCTGTCGGATTCCAAACTCTCCGACCATGACAACGATCTCCGCCACATCTACATCGATGAGCGTTTTTCCGAAAACCGCGCCGCCGCCCCTGCGCCGCTTGA
Organism: Betaproteobacteria bacterium; assembly: GCA_009777925.1. Classification (GTDB taxonomy): domain Bacteria; phylum Pseudomonadota; class Gammaproteobacteria; order Burkholderiales; family Rhodocyclaceae; genus Azovibrio. Next base: position 24,108 of record WRKX01000010.1, read on the forward strand.
CCCGACGCCGGTTACCCTTGCCGCCCGCGCGGTCATGGCTTCGCAGCATATCTCTCGCGGGACACGCGAAAACTGGACAGGCGTCTGGGATTCCCGCCGCTGGCAGGCGGATTCGATTCGCATTCCTACTCGTTTGATTCATGAGGAAACGACATGATCCACCACGGAGCGCCGCTTGGCGCTTTGAATCCCGCCCTTCTCCCATCCGATGCAGGCCAAGGCAACCGTGCGCGGCACCGGATACCGCCCGCTTCGGTAATAGAGCAGCATCCGGCGCGAGACGCCGATGGCGCACGCGGCAGCGTCAATGGTCAGGTTGTTTTTCGTCATCCAGTTCCAGACGAATTCATGCGAAATCTCGCCCATCGCCTCCACGGCGCGGGCGCGCAGATTGTCGGCGGCAAGTTCGAGGTTGTCGTCGTCGTCCCAGATCACGCTTCTGCCCCCCTCGGAAATGGCGGCAGTTGCGAATGTCGCTGGGTCTTCCAGCGGCTTCAAACCCCTAAACTGGCGGATGAGACCCGTCAAATCAAGAGCAAATTGCGCGCCATCGCCATATTTCAGCAGCAACCGAAAGGGCGTTTCAGCGCGGACATCGGTCAAAACGAAGTGTTTTCTATTCATTGTTCAACTCCATCCACTTTTCATAGAGCGTGTCCTGATTGGCTTCAGCCCACGCCAGCGCCTCGGTTTTTGCGCTCTTCCCAATCGTTCCCGCGAGTGTGGCGAGGGTTGCAATCTCAACCAGCATCTCGCGTCCGTCATTCGCCACAATATGGAAGTGCGGTGGCAGGTGGTCTGCGGCGTAGATGCAAATCTTCGAGCGGGAAAGGCGTTGTATGGTCGGCATGGGGTAACTATAGTGCAATAGTTGCACTGTGTCAAGTATTTTTTGCGGAAATAGGGAGAAAAATTAAATGGCAATACTGACTCAATCAGGGCGAGCAGCCATCGCGGCTGCCATCGCTACCCGCCCATTGCATTTGGCCTGGGGGACGGGCGATCCCGCCTGGGATACCGCGCCCGAACCGGAGACAACTCTGGCAACCGGCTTAGTCAACGAGATCGGGCGCCGGGCGCTCACCTTGTGGCAATTTGTCATGCCGGATGACAATGGCGCGATCACGGTCAATGACGTGGACGATCCCTCAATCACGAAGAGCTTTGCGCCCAGTCTCGGTAATGTGCCAACCAATCACTTATACCTGCTTTTCAACTTCGATTTTCTGGACGCGCCCGCCGCCACCATCCGCGAGATCGGCGTGTTCATCGACACGGTGGTTGACCCGGCTCTACCGCCGGGGCAGAAATATTTCGCGCCGGGTGAACTGCATAACCCCGGTATCTTGCTGGCCCTGGAGCATCTGCCGTTTTTCAACCGCCAGCCCTCGGTGCGGCAGACCTTTGAACAAGTGATTACCATTTGAGGATATGACATGGATTTGAGCACAGTCGGCGGTTACTACAACCGTTTTAACCAGGCGCAAAATTATGACTCGCACCTGTTTCGCGCCGGGAAAGTCCTGCAATCGGCGGAGCTTAACGAGCTACAGAGCACAGCCAGCAATCGCTTAAAAGGCATTGCGGATGTGTTGTTCAAGGATGGTGATGTAATCCGCGACGCGCAGGCAATCATCAATGCCGACACTGGCGATGTCACCATGCAATCGGGAGCGATCTATTTATACGGGGCAGTCCGTGGGATTGAACCGGCGGAATTCACTATTGCTACGGTCGGTCTGGTCACGATTGGCGTCTACCTGATTGAGGAAATCATCACCGAGCTAAACGATCCGGCCTTGCGCGATCCGGCTACCGGTACGCGCAATTATGAAGAACCCGGCGCAGTACGGCTCAAAGTCGCGCTGCAATGGGGCTTTGCCGGGGACGGGCAGGAGGGCGAATTTTATCCGGTTTATGAAGTGGAAGATGGGATGCTGCGGGCGAAGGAACCGCCGCCGCAACTGGATAGCGTAACGCAAGCCCTCGCCCGCTACGACCGTGATTCGGCGGGCGGAACCTACATCGTCGACGGCTTTCACGTGGCGATGGCGGATGATCTCGAAACCGGCGAGCAGGTGTTCACGGTTTCGGAAGGTAGAGCACGGGTAAACGGTTATGGCGTCGAAATGCCGACCGCCAGGCGGTTGGTGTACCCGGCGGAAGCCGACGCGCGTTTTGTCGACAGTGAGCCATGCGTGTGCACCAACCCCGCCGGGCAACGGGTTAATCTGGCGCGAGTGCCGGTTGGGGAGATTACCCAGGTACGAATCACCGCCGAGAAATCCGTGACCATCACCCACGGCAGTTTTACGGGGGCGCTGGATGCGCTGCCCGACAGCAGCGTGCTCTCGATCACCAAGGTAATGCAGGGCGGTACGACCTATGCGGCGGGCACGGATTACAAACTCACCGGCGGACAAGTGGACTGGTCGCCCGCCGGGGCGGAACCCGCACCCGGCAGTACATATAGCGTCACCTATCAATACATCGCCACGGTAGCGCCGGACGATCCTGATGAGTCCGGTTTTTCCGTCTACGGCGCGGTCGCGGGGTCATTGATTATGACATCGTACAACGCCCTGTTGCCGCGCTACGACCGCCTGTGTCTCAACGCGCAGGGCGGCTTTGTGTGGTTGGGCGGGATTGCCGCCGATTACCACCCGATTCCCCCGGCGATCCCCAATGATTTGCTCTTGCTGGCGACCGTGCATCAAACGTGGTCGCTAACCGGCACGCTGACTCGCCGGATCATCCGCGATACGGTGCGCACGGTGCCGATGCAGGATTTATACGCAGTTTCCGCAAAACTTGATCATGTTCTGGGGCTGGTGGCGCAGCAACGCCTTGAGGCTTCCGCCGACATGCTCGAAGCCGGGATGAAAAAAGGTTTGTTTGTCGATCCATTTTTGGATGATTCCCTGCGCGATGCGGGCATTGCGCAGGACGCGCTGATCAATGACGGCATTCTGGCGCTCAGGGTGGATGCGGACGCCTATGCGCTTGGCGACGACCTTACCGTGCCCGCCTCCCTGAACTACGCGAATACGGTTGCCCTGGAGCAAACCATGCGCACGACGGAGATGTTAATCAATCCGTATATGGCCTTTGATTTGCCGGGGGCGGTTGTCTCTCTGACTCCGGCGATTGACCAGTTTGTGGATACACGATATGTCTACAATAATGCGCGCGGCGAAGAAAATCTCCCCTATCTGCGCCCGCTGGAAGTGAAATTCACGCTTGATCGCTTCGCGCCGAGCGAAAGCATTGCCGCGATTGAGTTTGATGGAATTTCTGTGACGCCAACCGGCATCACCAATGTCGATGGCGTGATCACAGGCAAGTTCACAATCCCTGACAATGTGCCAGTTGGAACTAAGGCAGTACGGTTTACCGGCATCGGCGGCTCATGGGGCGATGCGCAGTATATCGGCTCAAACACGCTTGTAACATTGCAGTCTGGGTACAAGATGCCGGAGCAATACATCAAAATAACCAATAGCCAGGGCACAACATACTTAACCAGCGCTCAATTTACCGCATCGAGCTATGGCAAAGCGTATTCTTTGATTTGCAACTCCGGCTCCGGTATAGACCCCCTCGCCCAGACCTTTACCTTGCCATCCCGCCAGCAAATCACTGGAATCGACTTGTGGTTTACCGAGGCTGGTACTTCACAGGTCATCGTGCAGATTCGGGAAACATCTCTTGGTTTTCCGACTAAAACCGTGCTCGCCGAGGCAAGAATCGAGGCTGGGGCAATCATCACTAACGGCAACCACACGACGATCCTGTTCCCGTTTCCAGTGCTTTTAAACGCCGATACTGAATATGCCCTTACGGTATTGACCACCGACCCCGCCGCCGCGCTGGCGGTGGCCGAGTTGGGCAAATATGACGACAGGGCCAGGAAGTGGGTGACCTCGCAGCCTTATCAGGTCGGCGTGTTGCTGTCCTCCTCCAACGCTTCCACCTGGACGGCGCACCAGGATAGAGACATGGCATTTCGTCTGCTTCGCGCCAGCTTCGCGCCGCATACGCGCAATATCGATCTGGGTAGTGTGGCAGTCACCGACGCAACTGATTTAATGTTGCTTCCCCTGACCGAGATTACCGACGCCGCCGCGACCGCGACTTATACCTTGACCTTGCCGGATGCGCGGCAAATCGTAGTTTCTGGTCAACAGCATGTCAGCCTGGATGCGCCGGTGACTGGCGCAATCGGGATTGCCGCCCAACTTACCGGCAACGCCCTGTTCTCGCCGGTGCTGTACCCTGGCTCGCAACTGGTATCCGGGACAATCGCCGACGAGAGCGTGTATATCAGCCGCGCCATTCCCGCCGGGCAGAACGCGCGGGTGCGGGTGATTTTTGACGCGCTGATACCTTCCGGCGCGGGCGTGGCAGTGGATGTGGCTGGAATCGGCGCGTCCGCCCCGTGGATTAGCGCGGCCTTTTCCGCCGCCCGCCCGGTAAATAATGGCTATGTCGAACACATCTACGAGGTGGCTGATATTTCGTCCGACATGGTGCGGGTGCGACTCACTCTGACCGGCAATACGACGGCGCGGCCCGCAGGGGCGAATCTGCGCGTGATCGTGACGTAATCGCCATGCCCGACCACACGACCCCCCATCTGGCTTTGCCGCTCCCACATCCCGGTAATCAACTGGATGTCGATTGCTTACGCCTCAGAGCAGCGTTGACCACGCTTGACGAGCGCATAGCCGCTTTGCAAACCGTGCTGGCTACCGACGACGCCGCGCTGGCTTCCGCCCAGGCAATTATTGAGGCAGTCAGGGCGGCGCAAGCGGATATTGATTCGTTATCGACCTTGATCGTGACGCAGGTGGACGCGCTCACCGCCGATTTCCGGGCGGAACTCGAGCGCCTGCGCCCGCTGATTTACGCCGGTCTCTGATACCTGAAAGCTGAACATGGCAAATAATCTGGAAGAATTCCGCAGCAAATTTCTGACGGCGGCGCGTAATCGCCTTCTGGCCTATGACCCGATGAGCGCTTCGGAAGCCGATCTGGTGATCCAGTCGGCAGTGCTCAAGGCGTATGACGTGGTTGACCAATATCAGGTGTTGACCCCGGAGCGGACAAGCGCGTTGCTGGCGATGAGTCAATCGGAATTTAATCTCTGGCTGGCCGATCCGGTGGACGCTGCCCGCAACCGCATTGCCCTGGCAAAAACCCTGGCTGTGCCGGAAGCTGTGGAGATCATCTTTGCGGACGCGACAGCGGCGGAAAATATCATGAACAGCCAGATCGCCCTGGCAACCATCTTTTACACGCCGGAGACGTTGGCAACAGTGATAAGCAGCCCGGCGGCAATGACGGCGCTTGTCGCCAGCCCGGTAGCGATAGCGGCGCTTGCCGATAGCAGAATTGCGCTGGAGGCGGCTTTTGCTAACCCGGTAGCAACGGCGACGGTAACGGCAAGCATGACGATGATGGCGGCGCTGGCGGAGAGCGCGACAGCCCTGCATGTCATCGCGCAGGATGAGAGCAGGCGAACGGCGTTTGCCAATAGTCCGCATCTGGAAGGGCAGGCACAGACGATTTACGCCACACTGAACGGAGCGGCAAATTTTACGCGGCGGGCAAATGGCAGCTCGCTCACCAATGTGCGCGGCGCGTATCGCGGCGTGGTAGGCATCAACACTGCAAATGGCAACTATCAGGCGACCACTACGACAGATATGTCGCTTTACACCACTGGAAAACTTTTTGTCTATATCCGCACGCTGGGCTACATCAACGCGTCTTACACGGGAAACGTCCAGATTTATGCCAAACACCTGCAAACTGCGACGACCGTGGGGAGCAAGGCGCACGATGGCGGCTCGTATACCGCGCAGGTTGCGGATTTTATTTGTGTCGGCGGCGCGATCCTTGACGGGTCTGGCTTAACAATATCCAGCGCACAGGCGGGCATGGTCTACGACTGTTGGGAAGCGCAATAGAAGAAAGGAAAACGCGATGTATCTCTCTTACGACGAATCCGGCAATCTGAACGGCTCTGCCGATTCAAACGACGGCATGCCAAACAGCATTTCCGCGCCTGAAGGCTTTGACCCGGCGACTTTTGACTGGTCGGCCTGGCGGGTAATAGACGGGCAACTTGTCCCGGCCTCGAACGATCCGCCGCCGCCGCCGCGCATTTTGACGAAATACGGCTTCAGGAGCCTGCTCACCTTAGCCGAACAGGTGGTTCTGGATAACTTCGACGATCCCGAATACGCGGCGGTTCATCCGGTGTTGTCGCAATTCGGGCCGACCGAAAAGGCGATTTTACGCACAGCGGTAAAGGCTTATGAGACGGCGGAAGAGATCAATCTCGATGATCGCGGCCTGATTGCGTTTGTTGGCGCGTTAGCACATATGCATCTGCTCGAAGGCGACGCAGAGGCGCGTGTCGCCAGAATTCTGTCCGGTTATGCGCCAGAGGATGGCAATTGATCCTGCGGGCGGCGATTCACGGGTTGGGTTGCTCAGACTTTTTGTCTCGTTCTATTTCCCGCTGGATTCGCCGGAGTTCCCGCTTTGCGCGACGGCTTTCCCGCTCATATGGCTCAATGGGGAAAATGGCGCGCCCGACCGATCCTGCCACGTCGCCAATAGCGCCCAACACGCCAAGAGCAAAAATGAAAACGATGATTAGGACAAAGACTTCCATTGATGTGCGCCTCCCTACCTGAAGGATAACGCAAATGGCAAACGAACTGGCTCTTTCTTTTACTTTCGGCGCGTCTGTCGGCGCTGCTTTGTCTGCTTTCAACAACTTGAAAGGCACAATGGGAAAAGTTGCCGATGTGACCAAGAACCTGAAAAAAGAGCATAAAGAACTCGGCGACAAGATTGCCGGAATGATCCAAAAGCAACAGGGCGCGACCAGCTACATCGCCCACTTGACCCAGCAGTACGAAAAACAGAAGACGATGCTGGACAAGTTGAGAAAATCCACTGAAGCGCTGGGCAAATCCCAAGCCGCCATTGCAGCCAACGAACAGCACCGGCAAAAGCTGCGCGGTCAGATCATGGAAACCGCCGCCCTGGCTTTTGCTGTGGTGAAACCATTGCAGGTTGGCTTTGAGTTTGACGCCACTATGAGTAGAGCTTCAGCATGGACACAGTTGGACAGACAATCTGACGCAATGAAGTCTTTTGAGGCGCGGATTCGCTCGGTTGCCCAAACCAGCAGCTATGCGGCAGGCGAAGTGGCAAAGGCCGGCCTTAACATGGTCAGCTCGCTATTCAACCCGGAACAAGCCGAAGCGATGTTGCTGCCAACTGCTCGCCTTGCAAGGATAGGGGACATGGGGGTAGATCAAGTTGCCGAAATGGCGTCTGATCTGCTTTCTGCTTGGAAGATTCCTGCCAGTGATTTTGAACGGGTCTCGGACATGATGGTACAGACCGCTATTGATACCAACACGAACATCAATAAGTTGTTCGACTCACTGAAGAGCGTGGCGCCAACCGCCAAACAGCTTGGATTGAGCGAAGAAAGCGCGATAGCGCTAACCGGACTTTTGGGCAATGCCGGGTTTCATGGAACAGAAGCTGCCGGTCAGATGAAACTCTTCATGAACAAGCTCACCGGTTCGGACAAGCTGAAAAAGATGGGGATCAAGGTCATGGATAAGGCCGGGAACTTCCTCGGCATAGATGAGATTTTCAAAAAATTGAACGAGAAGACCAAGGGCATGGGCGATGCCAAACGCGCAGCATTTTTCAAGGACATATTCGGCGGCAAGGGCGGCGTTGGCGCAGAGATTATCGCCAAGCTGGCGGAATCAGGTTTTACCGAGCAACTGGAGCGTATCAGGGATTCAGCCGGTATCGCGGAAAAAACTGCCGCCGCCATGACGAACAATCTTACAGGCGACTTACAGCAGTTAAAAGCGGCCTTTACGGAAATATTCACCACGTTTGCCATGTCTGAAGACGCGCCGCTCAGGGAATTACTGCAATCTATTATTCCCTTGGTCAGACAGTTTGCCGAGTGGCTCAAGGAATATCCAAACCTCACCAAGGGTCTGGCGGTACTCCTGACCGGCCTGATTGGCTTGAAAGTCGGGTTTTTGGGAATTTCCTATGGAGCTTCAATGGCGTATGGCTCAATTCTTCACTTCGTTAAAATTGGCAGGATGATAAAAGCTGCTTATCTCATGACTAAAATTCAAGGCATGGCGACCGTTTTTCCCAAAATTGCCGCCGGACTCACATGGCTTGGCACGGCATTCTCATGGCTTGGCGGCATTCTGCTCTCGCATCCAATTCTCGCAATAGTTACCGCGATTGCGGTGGCTGGCTTGATGATATATCAATACTGGGACAAGATAGCGCCCTTCTTTCAGAGCATCTGGCAGACGATCAAGGATGTATTTTCCGGCGGCATCGAAAGCGTCGCCGCGCTCATCATCAACTGGTCGCCGCCAGGTCTGTTTTATAGATACCTCATTGCTCCGATTGCCTCAGTGTTTGGCGTTGATTTACCTGAAACACTGAGTAGCTGCATGACGAAAATCGGCGCGGCGCTGTGGGGCGTCCTGGCTACACTCATTGACTGGTCGCCGCTCGGCTTGATTTATGAGTATTTCTTCGCGCCCCTTGTTGCCCCCATCCTCTCACTTTTTGGCGTTGAGCTGCCTGAAACCTTGAGCGGCTGCATAGCAGCAATCGGGTCGGCATTATGGGATGGCTTTATCGCGCTCATTAACGGACTCGCCAGTTTCTTCTATGAAGGCGTTAAATTCATGATCGCGCCCATCGTCTTACTGTTTGATGTCGCCGCCTCCGCCATTGGCAATATGCTTTCCAGATTCTGGCAGGAAATCAAGGCTGCCTTTACCGGTGGGCTTTCTGGTGTGGCTGAATTGCTTCTCAACTGGTCGCCGCTTGGTTTATTTTACCGGTCATTCGCGGAGTTGCTTTCGTGGTTCGGCATTGAGCTACCGGGCAAATTCACCGATGTTGGCAGAATGCTGATTGATGGCCTGATCGGCGGCATTACAGCGCGCTTCAACGCGATAAAAGAAACGATGGGAGCATTGGGCGAAACCCTGAAAAACAAAGTCAAAGGCGTATTGGGAATAAGCTCACCCTCGAAAGTATTTATGGAAATCGGCGGCTTCACTATGCTGGGTCTTGAGCAGGGCTTGGCCAATGCTGCCGCCCGTCCACTTGCCATGATGAAACGCTACGCCGGGGCAATGGCTGCCGCCGGAACATTGGCGGTTGCGCCGATGGCCACGGCTCTGCCGCAACTTCCCGCTGCTGCATTGATGGTCAGCCCTGCCCTGTCAGCGCTGCCGCAACTCCCTATTGCCTTGCCGGATGCCCGTCCTGTTCGCCGTCCGCAAGAGCCTCTGCGGGCTGGCGTCTATCAGACCCGACCCGGCGCGGCGGCTTTTGCGGACGCGATGGCAGGCCCCATCAATATCACCATCAACGCCGCGCCCGGCATGGACGAAAGAAAACTCGCCGATCTGGTGGCGCGAAAGATCAAGGAAATCGAGCGCGATAAAGCCGCCCGCATGAGATCACGCCTCGTTGATGCGGATTAGAGAACCTGCTTCCATTTCAGGCTACACCGCCACCAGTTTGCGTGGCGTGGCGCGAAGGTCAAGGTCACGCCCCAACGCAGACAATGCCACCGCTATTGTATCGATCTTGGTCGGGTGGCCGAGTTTCGTTAAGCGACTCACGTACTGAGGACGGGTATTCATCCGCCGCGCCAGTTCAGCGGATGTAACCCGCTGTTTCAGCATTTCGTTCAACAAGAGCGCCTTGGCTGCCACGCTTGCCGGTAGCGCGATTAAGCGATCATTTTCCAGCGGCTTTGACGGCGCGGGAATCAGGCGTTTACCGTTGAAATAATCTTCAAGGGCGAACACCAGGACGTCTTCTGCCATAAAAATCGCTTCCGCTTCGGTTTCCCCCTGGGTCATAGCTTCCGGGATGTCGCGGAAAGTGACAACAAACCCGCCTTCTTCCGCCGGGGTAAATGTTGCTGGATAACGCATGTTTTTTCCTTTCGTTTTACGCTTCACCCTGCCCGTTTCGGACAGGGCTACTTTAGGTTCAATTGCTTCTTGATCGCTTCCACCAGCCCTTTCTTCATTTCTGTGGATGGATGCCGGGGCAGGAAGGATATTTTGCCGTTCAACATGACTTTGGTATGGTTCGCGCCTTCCTCAAATCTGGCGCCCATCCGGGCTAACCATCGCTTGAATTCGCTTTGTTTCACTACCAATCCCTTTCTGTTGTCCTTGGGTGTATAGTAATCAAAAAATGTTATATTGTCAAGAAAAATATAACATTTTTTGATTATTTATCCTTTACCGCAACATGGGGTAAATTGTCAGGAACTCACCCAAAAATCTCGATTCTTGCCGCGGCAATGCTGCCGGATTCCGGTATGGCCAGCGGCTCGTGCGCCAAGGCGTGCAGGGTCGCCCAGGCCAGATCGGCGTGGCTTACCTCTTCGGAGCGGTCGGCCTTGAAGGTAATTTGCCGCCCGGATGGCGTCTGTGCCTTCCTGATGGCCATAAAACTCTGCGCCACGTCCTGCCAACCGGCGTCAAATTCAAGCCGCCCTCTGGAAAACACGTCCAGACCTTTTAAGACCATCGCGGTCTTTTTCTCCACGCTGTAATGAATCGCGTCCACCGCCGGATAAAACTGGCGTACCAGTTGATAGACGGCGTTGCCAATACCGGTAATGTCTATGCCGATGTACGTCACCCGATAGCGGGCGAGCATGGCGCGAATGGCGTCCGCCTGCGCCTGAAAGTCCATGCCTTTCCACTGGTAGCGTTCCAGAAGGCGGAATTTGCCGCCCGGCACGGCGGGCGGAGAAAGCACAACCAGCGCCGAGGAATCGCTGGATACGGACGGGTCATAACCGAGCCACACTTCCCGGTCGCCTAATGGCCGCGCCTCGAACGGCCTGAAATCCTTCCACACGTCCCATGAATCCACCATCGCCCGCATCAACAGAGTAAGAGGAAAAACGCTGGCGGTGTCGTCTATGAAATGGCAGAGCAAAAGATTGCCGTATTCTTCCGGTGAATATTCCTGGCGGAGTTGCTCAAGGTCGAAGAGATTACAGCCGCCCGCAATCGCGTCTTCCACGGTCACGATTTGTCGCCACTGCCCGTCCGGCAGGATTAAACCGTCCTTGATGGCGGCGTGCGATAAATCGAATGTCACCCGCTCCTCTTTCTTGCGTCCCCGGTTATAGAGACTGCCCGACCAGAAGGGAAAAGCCGGGTGCGCCATTGAGGAGGGCGTAGAAAAATAGGTCTGCCGCCATTTTTTGTGAATCGCCATGCCGCTGGCCACCTTGCGCAATTCGGCGAAGTTCTGCACCCAGAAGTATTCGTCGAAATAGAGATTACCGTGATAACTCTGGGCGGTGCGGCTGTTATTCGATAAAAAATATAGCGCCGCGCCATTGGGCAGCACAATCGGATTGCCGCGCAATTCCACCCCGATTTCCGCCGCAAATTGAATAATATATTGGCGAAATACATGCGATTGCGCTTTCGAGGCGGATAAAAAAATCTGATTGCGCCCGGTCGTGATCGCGTCCACCAGGGCCTCGCGGGCAAAATACCAGGTCGCGCCAATCTGCCGCGATTTTAAAATGTTGCGGATGCGCGCTATCTCTCCTGCTGTGAGCCATGCGCGTTGATAATCGAACAGGGAATCATTGAACGCGGCAATCAGTTTGGCTTTTTCTTCCTCGGAAAATACGTTTTTTTCCGGCGGGTGGCGGCGGACTTTATTTTTATTCGCGGTTTTGGGATTCAAATCTGTCTCATTGCCGCCCGCCAGATATTTTTTAACCCGCGCCGTGCGCTCCAACTGTCTGCCCAACAGGTCAATCTCTTTGTAATCCCTGCCCTCTTTTTGTTCCTTGGCGATCAATAAAATCAGCCTGCCTTCGAGCGTGCCATCTACCCGTTCGATGGAACTGGCCTCATCCCATTTGTCGCGGTATTTCCACGCGAATACGGTTTGTTTTTTGGTGTTCAGAAATTCGGCGATGCGGCAGACGCGCCAGCCCGCCCAATAGAGATAACGGGCTTTTTTGCGGGGATCAATATCAGGCATCAGAGGTCAGGTATCAGGAATCAGGAACACCATCTGTACACTGATTTCTGTGCTCTGTACTCTGTTTTTGTTGTAGATCGGCAATTTACAACAAACAAACCTTTAATCCGATCAAATTCAAAGGCAAGATGGTTTCCTGATCCCTGATTTCTGACTTCTGTTACGGAGTAACCATGCCGATTTCCAAACCATTTGTAGTTGCCACTGAGGGGCGCACTATGGACGGGCGCAATCTGCCGCGCGAGTGGCTGACCCAGGCGGCGGAAAACTACGATCCCGCAATCTATACCGCCGTGCTCAACCTCGACCATTACCTTGCGTTCGACCCGGATTCCACATTTTCCGCGCACGGTAAAGTTTTGAGCCTTGCCACTCAGAGCGCGAAGATTCTGGGTGAAGAGCGCCTGCAACTGACCGCGACCGTGGAAGCGTCCGAAGCCGCCGCGAAACTTCAGGCAGGCGGGAAGAAATGCTTTGCCTCGATCGAGATTATTCCGAATTTTGCCGACACCGGCAAAGCCTACCTGACCGGCCTTGCGCTTACCGATACCCCCGCCGCGCTCGGCACGCAACCGATGAAATTCTCAACCTTCAGCGACGGCGCGGATTTGGAACACATGGCGCTGGCGCAGGAAACCAGCCTGGAGTTCGAGGCGGAGTCGCCGCCGAAAGAAGCTGCCACCAGCCGAGCCGCAGGTTTGCTCGACAGGATATTAAGCCGCATGTCCGGCAACTGGCCAAAGACTGCCGAAGCCGCCGTTGAGCAGGAGATCGAAAAAGTTCTTGAAAACTTCGCCGCCGAGCAAAAGCGTGTTTCGGAAAAGCAAAGCGGGCTGGTTGCCGAAACGCAAGTGTTGCGAGCCGATCTTGCCAATCTGAAAACGGCGCATGAGGCGCTCAACGCCGAATTTGCCGCCTTAAAGGAAGCTCTGGGCAAACTGGACGCCTCCGGCCCCGCACGCCCGCTTGCCACCGGCGGCGATAACACGATCAGAACCGACTGCTGATTACGAAATTACCGAGGAACCCACCATGCAGAACGCTACCCGCGAACTTTTCAATGCTTACACTGCCCAGTTGGGCGCGTTAAACCACATCGCCTTTGCCCTGGGGCAGAGTTTTACCGCCGACCCGACGGTGCAGCAGACGCTGGAAAGCAAGATTCAGGAGTCCAGCGACTTCTTGATGCGGGTAAACAATATCGGCGTTACCGAACAATCCGGACAGCGGGTCGGCCTGGGGATCGGCAGCACCATTGCCAGTACGACCAATACCCTGACGACCGACCGGCAGGCGATTGACCCGACCACCCTTGACGCGCGCGGCTATCTCTGCCAACAGACCAATTTTGATACCGCGATTCGCTACGCCAAACTGGACGCCTGGGCGAAATTCCCCGATTTCCAGACCAAAATCCGCGACGTGATCCTGCGGCGGCAAGCTCTCGACATCATGACTATCGGTTTTAATGGCGTGTCTCGCGCCGCTACTTCCGACCGGAATGCCAATCCGCTGCTCCAGGACGTGAACATCGGCTGGTTGGAAAAAATCAGGACGGAAGCCGAAGAGCAGACGATGAGCGAAGTTGTCGCCAGTTCCGGCCAGGTCACCATTGGCGCCACTGGCGACTACAAGAATCTGGACGCCCTGGTGTTCGATGTGGTGAACAACCTGATCGAGCCGTGGTACAGGCAGGATACCGAACTGGTGGTGATTCTGGGGCGCAAACTCTTCGCCGACAAGTATTTCCCGCTCATCAACGCGACGCAACCGCCGACGGAAAAAATCGCCACCGATCTCATCATTTCGCAGAAACGGGTCGGCGGCTTGCAGGCGGTGCAGGCTCCTTACTTCCCGGAAGGGGCGATGCTGATTACCCGCCTCGATAACCTATCCCGTTACTACCAGACCGGCGGGCGGCGCAGGACGATTGTCGACAACGCCAAACGCGACCAGATCGAAAACTACGAAAGCAGTAACGACGCTTACGTGGTGGAAGATTACGGCCTTGCCGCCCTGGTCGAAAACATCACCGAGGTGTAACTATGGCTCGAATGACCACGCCCGGCGCTAACGCGCTGGAGCGGCATCAAAACGCGCTGGCGGCGGCGAAGGACGAAGCCGCCATCCGGCAGGTACAAAAGGCGGCGCTGGCTGACCCCGCCGTATCTCACGCCCAATATCACGCGCTGGGCAAACTGGCGCGGGCGAAAATTGCTAAGCCGGGAGCGCCGGGCACCAGCCCGGCTGAAGCCTCGGATGCCGGACTGGTGTCCGGCGCTCCCGGCAAAAAAGGAGCCAGGACATGAAAACCCCGGCGCAAATCCGGCGGGAATCCGTCATGGCGCAAAAGGCCGCCAGCGCGGAGCCGAAGGCACAAACGCAGCACGCCAACGCTTATGAATTGACGCTCGCCAAGCTGGATTCAGACAGGCGGGCACTAGGCAGTGTCGTCAATAGATTTCTGCCCAAATTGCGATACACCTGATATGTACTGCTGCCAGAAATGAAGCTGTATTTTTGGCGTAACGTGTAACAATACCACGCCATGCTTTCAACTGCTGGAAAGCATTCTCGACAAGATGGCGA
>WRKX01000011.1 GCA_009777925.1 Betaproteobacteria bacterium
CCACACGCCGCGCGGGAAGGATTCGCACCGTATGCCCTTGCTCAACTAACTGGCGTGCCCACGCTTGCGCTCCGGGGCCAGTTTCCATCAGAACGGTTAATTCCGCTGGCAATTGCCGTAAAAACGCGGCAAATGCTTCGCGTGATTTGATTCGATGCTCGTAGAGCACCTTGCCACAGGCGTCTTCTGCGACAACATGAAATACCCGCTTGGCCAAATCCACCGCTATCACGGTGCAGGCCAACAGGAATGACGCAGACTTGGTTGTGCTATTCTGTTTCATGGATTCGTCCTCGCTGTCGTTGGCAAAATCATCATGATGCCACCGTGGCGCTTATTAGACGCCTCGGCCTGGGCGAGTCCATTCAATTACAAAACGGGCTCGTCTTCGCGTTTCTGTATTTTGGGGAATGACTATAAAAAAAAGCCGGGGCAGGCGTCTCTTTTCTCCCGCCCCGGCGTTAGCACAAACCTTACAGTTGCTCCTTCCTGTAAATAAAGCGTTGCGTGTCGGGGTTCGCTCTGTTCACCCCCATACGGTTACGAGTTCAACCGTCGCTTTATCTGCCGAACTACTATATGACTACAACAATTTATTTACCATATTCTGAAGGTCGCTTTTCTTGAGCACGCCGCGTCTGACCCATACGATCTCGCCATTGCGATCAATAAACAGCGTAAACGGCAGCCCCATAACGTCATTGCCCAGTGCCTGCATCAAGGCAAGACCCGCGTCGCCAACCAGCGCGACAGGGTAGTTCACCTCATAAGCAGCCAGGAAGTCACGCACCTTGCCCGGCTCATCCTCCAGCGCAATGCCGAGTATGACCAGCCCCTGCTTTTGGTGTTGCGCCTGAAACGTGACCAGTTCCGGGATTTCGTCACGGCAAGGCACGCACCAGCGCGCCCAGAAATTGACGATGAGCGGCTTACCCCTGAACTCCGCAAGCGTCATCGGCTCGCCGTGAATATCCAGCATCGCGGCAGAAAAAAGCGCGTCCAGCCCCCCGCCTTCCTGCTGCTCTGCCTTCACCCCGGCAGCGAGGAAAAGAACGCAAAACAGCGCGCCCAGAATTCTGCCAGCCTTCACAGCAAATCCCCCCGGCGCAAGAGAAAATAACCTGTAAGCGCCGCGCCCAGCCCTAACAGAGCCGGATAGACAAGCGCGTAAATCTGGAAACCCGCCGCGCCGAAACGATCGAAAATCTCGTAGGCAGCCGGGCCGAGCACGACGAGTTGCGGATCGAACAGCGCCAACGCGGCGGTACGAAATACCTGCAACGGATTCAGAAGCGCGATGCCTATGGCAGTCTCAGCTTCGATACGCCCCTGAATCATGACTCCCAGCAGGATCAGGTCGAGGAAAAGCAACAGCGCGAGCCAGAGCATGAAGGCGGCGCCCTGAGCGGTATCCGTGCTACGCGCGATTGCTGAAATGAGCATGCCCAGACCGAGAAAACAGAGCGCCATTACAGCCAGCAGCGCGGTGTAATAGGCAAACATCGCCCACGGAATGTCAATCTCCTGGAAAGACCCCCAGAGCGCCGCGCCCAACATGGCAAGAAATACCGGCAGGAAAATGATCGCGTAACGTCCGCAAACCTTGCCCCAATACCATGCTCCGATGGAAACCGGCAGGGACAACAGGTATTCAAACACGCCCGCTTCGCGGTCGCCCGCCACGGAGCGCACCGTGGTAATCAGCACAAAGATCGGTAGAATCGCCATCGTCAGTTGAATGTAGGTCACCAGGAGGCGCGAGAGGCCAATGAAACCGAGCACCCGCGACTCCGACAGGCCAAACACAAACAGTAGCGTAACAATCCCCCCGAATACCAGGGTGTAGATTAAAAACCAACGCGCCCGCAGCGATTCCGCAATATCAAGTTTGGCGGTAAGGAACAGTTGTTTCATTGACCACCCCCATGTTCTCTGCTGTGTTCACCGTTGCCCTCATGACCGCCCTCATGCTGAGACGCGCTGTTGCGCCGCAGGAATTCGGCAAAACTGATGCTTTCTTCCCCGGTGTTTTCTACAGCGGCAAGGTTGTAGCCCATGGGGGAGCTGCGCATGATGTAACGCGCCACGCGCGCGTCCAGCCAGCGCAAGGTTTCGCGGTTAT
This sequence comes from Betaproteobacteria bacterium, assembly GCA_009777925.1. GTDB lineage: Bacteria > Pseudomonadota > Gammaproteobacteria > Burkholderiales > Rhodocyclaceae > Azovibrio. The sequence continues at coordinate 2,123 of WRKX01000011.1, forward strand.
CAACCATACTACTGAAATCTGCTACCCATATGCGGGCGTCCGGCTCCTCCCAGCCGGGACGCGCCCCGGTTTTTTTACTCAAGGCGTTCGCCCAGGCAATCAGGCAGCCAATATCGTCGAACTTGAATACGGCTTTTTTCGGTTCGGTACGCATGAATTCAAGCGCAAAGCGGGGGTCGGAAATCGCCATGTTGCATTGGGTGCAGGTATCCCTGTCCCAGTGAATCGGCGCCATCCCCTCCGGCCAGTTGCTCTGCTTGCCGCAGGCGGCGACGAGAGCGGCAAGAACGAAAAAAAGCAAGCGGGTCAGGCGCATGGTTACGCATCCTCCTGGTTGGGACGGTCGAGCATCACACGCCCCATGTCCATTTCAACAACACGGGTAATGATCGCTGTCATTTCAGAGAGGCGATGGCAGGAAATGAGCATGGTAGTGTCTTCCTGGCGTTTGGCAAGCAGATCGAAAAAAATCCCGCGCGCCTCGGGGTCGAGATTGGCGGCCGGTTCGTCCATCAACAGCACGCGGGTATCGCGCCCAAGCGCAATGGCTATCAGCAGTTTTTGCTTCATGCCGCCCGACAGGCGCAAGAATTGCCGCGACTGGACGGCGGCCACGTTCAGACCGAGTTCTTCGGCGATGCCGATCATGCGCGCTGGCGCAACGCCGCAGAGCGCCGCCGAAAATTCAATAAGCTGCCCCACCGGCATCTTGAGCGGCGGCGGCAGTTGCGGCACAAAACCGATTTGCTTCAGCACTTCGGAACGATGTTCACGCGGGTTCATATCGGCCACCCGCACCACGCCATTGCAGGTATATTCGCCGAGCAGACAGCGAATGAGCGTGGTTTTGCCCGCGCCATTGGAGCCGATCAAGGCTACCCTCTCGCCCGCCTCAACGGACAAGCCTATGCCGTCCAGCACCTGTACCCGGCGGAAAGTTTTGACGAGATTTTCAATAACAATCATATGTTCGGTAGCACTCACAGCAGTTTTGATAAACCCTTGACTTCAAAGCGTAACGCGCCGGTCGGGCAGGCATCCACGCACAGGCCGCAGCGCGTGCAGTCAGGGCCAAGCCCCATCTCTGTCTCGGTGGCGCGTCCCTTGATCGTTACGTCCAGCACATGCGGCACCAGACATACCTTGCGACAATCACCCTCGTGAAAGCACGCCTCGACATGGTAACTGACCCGTAGCGGAGTAATAGTCCCCACCACGCCATAGGTGAGGCCAATCGGGCAGACGTAGCGACACCACGCCCGCCGCGACCAGAATATCTCGAAGAGTAATAGCAAAAATACCCAGGCCAGCGCCAGCCCCGGCCCATAGATCAACGCGCGCGACAGTATGCCGACCGGGGAGAGGGTCTCGAAAACCGTGTAGCCGGTCACAAACGCCAGTATGGCAAACAAGACCCAGAACACGGTGCGCGTACCCCGGTGAAATTCGTGGTCGGTCACGATCTTCTTCTGCACGAGTCGCAGATGCAGCTTTTCCGTGAGTTCGGCAAGCAGATGGTATGGACATACCCAGGAACAGAAACTGCGCCCGCCCAGCATCACCCAGAGCAGGAATACCGTGACCGTGCCGATGACGAGGTTCACGATGACGTGCTTGTGCGCCAGCATAACCTGGAGCGCGGAGTTAAGGTCAACTAAATGAAAGCCCACGAAGCGCGAAGCGGTGAGCGCGCCTTCGAGTATCTGGATGTCCAGCCAGAAAGAGAACAGGAACAGCAGGTTCACCGCCACAAGCACGATCCAGCGGCGATTCCGCCATTTGTGGCACGGGTTTCGCCGCGCCTCTTCGTGCAGGTGTTCCTTCAGGCGGGATTTGTTCGCCCGCTTGAGCTCCATGATCTGCCGCACTTCTTCGGCAATCTGCCCCGGGTGCTCCGGTTTTTTCGGGGCCGCGCCCAACATGCACAGGAAATCTTCTTTGAGTCTGCGCATTTCAGACGCCCTCCCCATTTGCCCGCCAGAGCGCGCGCGTCTCTATTTCGATGGCCGCCGGCTCCGCCGGGCAGATCATTTCGCACACGCCGCAGCCCACGCACTGCTCCCGCACCACGGGGCGAAAGCCTTGGTTGCCATCGGCATCGGTGAATGGTTCCAGCGCGATGGCGTCTTCAATCGGGCATTCCGTAACGCACAGGTCGCAGATTTCGCGTTCATACGGGTAGTCGCGCACCAAAATTGGTTTCCAGCGGTCGATATCCATATAACGCATTTTGCCCTTAAATCCCGCCCCGCGCGGAGTGCCGACAAACCCCTTGCCCTGCATCGCCAGACACGCTTCCGGGCGCGTAAGACGCGCCAGACCCATGCGTTCCCTGAGGTTTATAGCCGGTTCCGACTCGTTTGCCCTGGCCTTCAACACCGGCATCCTGGATAGTTCCGCGCCCTTACGCACCGGAAAAAAGTCCGGCTTCTCGTAGGTAAGCGAGCCGGTCGGGCAGGCGAGAATACATTGCACTGCGTCGCAGGAAAAATCACATGCCTGTTCGCGCGCGTCAATAAAAGGCACGCCTATGCCATAGCCCTCATCAATCTCGCCCAGCTTGATCGCGCTGACCGGACAAACCTGCACACATTGCCCACACTTGATGCAGGAGGCGAGAAAATCCTTTTCGTCGAGCGCCCCAGGCGGGCGTAAACGTTGCGCCCAGCCGCGAATAACCGGCACAACCCCCAGGATGGAAGCGCCGATCACCCCTGCCAGCAATATGGCCGAGCGGATGAATTTACGCCGCATACGCTGCCGCTTTTCAAGCGACATGGCAGGCTTTGCCTTGGGAGGCGGATTGGGGTTTGGTTGTTCTGGCTCGCTCATGCCGCGCTCTCCCGCAGTGGCTTGTTAAAATGCGGTTTTTCGTCCCGCAGGATAAGCGCGGGCGAAGAAAACGGCGCCAACCGTTCCAGGAAGTCAAGCAGCTCCAGCACCGGCGAGGCGCGAAAGAAAGTCGCCATCGGAAATTCCATCCACAGTTGGTCAGCCCAGGCATAAAACTCGTGCGGTGTATCGCCAATGCCATCACCATTGACATCAAATCCCTGGTAAGTATCCCAATAGTTGCCTTCCCAGAAGTTCTTGTGCGGATTGTCATCAGAGCGCCCGCCATAGCTCACATCGGTCAGGTTACCTTCAAAAACGTTGTCGCGCAGGTTGTTGCCGCCCAACTCCGAATTGAACATGACGCCAATTCCATTATAGGCAAAACGGTTGCCGATGAATTCGACGCTCGAATCCGGCTCGAACGGCGACAGATCGGAGCTCACGCCAACCCCGCAGTAGATAATCTCGTTGTTTTCGATCAGCACGTCGGAAGCTTCCTTGAAGCCAATGCCCATGCCTGTCGCGCCGGTAGAGTGGGTAATGATATTGCCGCGCGCTACGCCACCGTGGGTGTACATGAAATATACGCCCACCGCGTTATCCTTGAAGTGATTGTTTTCGACGATGTTGTCGTCCGCAAACATGAAATGGATCGAATAGCGGCTGCGCTGACCGATGTTGCCGCGATACACGTTACGGTGCGAATACCAGGCCACCATGTCGCGTGAATCAACCACCTCGTTGCCTTCGATAAGATTGTCGTTGCTGTACCACAGGCGTAGTCCATCGCCACGCACGCCAAGGTCAAGCTGCTTGGAACTGATGCGGTTATTACGCACTACGCTACGGGAAGATTGCTTCAAGTCAATGCCGAACAGGCAGTTGTCGGCGGTAACATCTTCAATCACATTGCGGTTGCCGCGCACATCAAGGCAGGCGTCATCCGTGTCGTGCGACGCGCCGGAACCGGTAAGGCGCAAGCCGCGCACGACGGAATCATCCGCGTTCAGCGTCATGACTGTGCCTTTATCGCCAGCGTCAATGGTGACCGCCCCATTCCCCTCAATGGTGAGCTGTTTGTTGACATCCACCGGCCCCGCGTAGACGCCCGGCGGCGGGCGCAGAATGGAGCCAGGTTCAGCCGCGTCCACAAGCTCCTGGAAGGGTTGCAGGCCATGAATGCGCGCATCGCGCTCAAAGAGCAGCCAGACAGGTTTTGGGCGGTCTATGGTCACGCGCTGCATGTCTGCGTCCCCTTTCCCGTAATAGCTATCGTTGGCATTGTCTCCGAACAATTCCACCTGCCCCATTCCTCCCCGTGGGGAGAGAAGCATCGCGCCCAACGCTACAAAGAGCGCGGCGCGAAAGCATGAAGATAGTCCTGGCATGTTGGGCATGAATCAAAGCGCATAGAGTGGCGAACAAGGCTCGCGGCGAAGCCATAAGTGTTTATGGGGCTGGAGCTTCCCCTGAATCATAGCAGGGAATTCCCGACCGGAAGGCCGGGGAACTCAACTGACTCCTCATTCTCGGCTCGGCTGCTCGCGCAATTGTTTGCGACGAAGCAGGAACGCCAGCATCAGGCAGGCAAAAATCAACAGCAACAAGCCATAGCCCCAGGTCGGATAGGAATAGGTCGAAAATTGCGCCACCTTACCCTCGCCGAACACCGTGGGCATGAAAGGTTTTACCGTAAACGCCGCCCAGGGATGCAGGTTATGCCCGAAGAACCACAGCCAACCCGAGTAGGTCACGAGGAAGAAGAGAGGCAGGAGGGCGGGAACAAGCACCAGCAGCAACTGGAAGCCGCGCCATCTTGCTACCCCCACCATTACGAAGACCATGCTTGCGACCAAACCGAACATTGCGACCTGAGTAATCAACCGCACATTTTCTCCCCAGGCTGTAACGCGCTCTGGATCCTTGAAGAATCTGCCGGATTCCCGGACATAAGTCTGCACCTGGATATCCAGCTTTCCGAGCATCAACTGGTCAACGAACATCCATATCGCGACCGCAAGAAAGCCCGCGCCAAGCAGAGCGAGCTTTTGCCGCCGCCGAGGCAAAGCGAACGCTACGATCATCACCGCGAAAAAGCCGAAGAAAAACTTCGCCAGAGGCCGCTCCACCGGCGCACCCGTCTCAATCGGGAACATGCCGACATAGTGGTTGATGGTGTTCATCTCATGCACGCAATCCAGCCCCTTTGCCCCCTTGTCGACGTTTTTCTTCGCGTCGAGAACGGGGTTCCAGCGCTTGGTGTCATGCGAAAGATCGCCCTGGATGATTTCGTCCGCCATCTGCGTGCCCAATTTCGCCGCCTTACAGCCATTCTGCACGCTGTCAAAGTGAAAATGAATGCGAATGCCGTCCGGGAAAGCGTCCTTCGGGTAATTGGGCGCGGTGAGCGATACCCACCAGATCGGCGCAAAATACGCGATCACTAACGCTGCCAGCGCAATCAGCGCCAGCAGCGTCACAAGTCCGTCCTGATTCTTAGTGTTCACTGTTCACCGTTCAATGTTATTTTTTGTCGGCTTTCGGCTTGCACATCGCGCCGGGCATCTTCAGGCTCGCCTGATACGCCGAGATTGCTACCAGCATATCATTCGTGTAGGGCTTGATGATCCGCACCATGTCCGGGTTGGCGTTGCGGCGGTGACCGTCGCGGATTTCCGTCATCTGGCGCAACAGGTACTTATAGTGCTGCCCGGCAATTACCGGATAGAACTTCGCCTTGTCGCCCTCGCCATTCTTGCCGTGACACTCCAGACATTCCTTTTCGTAGAGCGCCTTGCCATTTGCGATTTGCTGCTCCGCATCCGCGCCTTCGTATACGCCGTGGTCAAGAGGAATGCACAGGCTTTCAATGTAGGCGGATACGTCGGCGAGTTCCTGCGGGTCGGTCAAAGTGGCCGCGAAGGGATACATCGTCATGTTATCCCGCAAGCCTGCGCGAATGTCGGCCATCTGCTTGATAAGCACCGTCGTATGTTGGCCAGCAAGCTGCGGGAATGTGCCATCCGGTCGTCCCGCCCCGGAAGGCAGGTGGCAGGCGCCGCACACTTCGTAGGCTTCCTCGCCGTTAACCTTGTCGCCCTTCAACTTGAGCGCCTCAATCTTCTCGCCTTCCTGGGCATTCCAGGTGTAACCCTTGCTTTCGATCCCCTCCTTCTTCGGAGCCGGGGGCGCGGCGGAAGACACATTCATCGCCGCAACACCCGCCACTGACAAGGCAATAGATAAAAGAAATGCTTTCATAAAAACAAACCTCCGTTTTAAAACTCTCCCCTTCAAGGGGCTGGTTGAGTACGGGATGAATCGTGCCGACTTCTTCCGCACCGCATCGCCCGGCCATGCCAGGCGTCAATTGAATTCTTACTTGAGCGTTTCCAGCCATGTGGACAATACCTTGATTTCCGCATCGCTTACCAGATGCATGACTCCTTTCATCGCCGCGGATTGCCCGTTGGCGCGCACCCCGCTCTTGATATCCTTCATCTGTTGTTCCGCATAGGCCGCGCTCTGCCCCGCTATCCTCGGATAATTGGGCAACAGCGGCTTGTCTCCTTTAGGGCCGTGGCAGGCGACGCAGGTCTTTTCAGCGTACAGCTTCGCGCCGTCAGCGGCAACTGCTACCGGGAGCATAAATACCCCACAAAGGGCAAATAAGGCTTGTTTCATCATGGGGTTTCTCTCCTGAAAAACATTCAACAAACCTCCCTTTCCCCTGCGCGCAGTCAGCCAGGGCTGCGCGCAGGGGGAGGGAGTGTCATAGATTACTTGACCTTCCTGGCGTTGTTCTGCTCAAGATAAGTCTTGGCGCGCAAACCCAGGTCGGCGGTCTTGACCTGATATTGCCAGACCTGCTCGGCCCAGAGGCAGGCGTTTTCCCAATCCTTCTTGGCCGCTGCCGCTTCGTGCTTGGCCTTGACGTCAGGGATCTTGCCAGCCTGGTCGAAGGCGTCCTCAACCATGCTCACCACATCCGGGAATGCCTTGTAGTCATAGCTGGTGATGATGCCCACCACCTGATCAATCACCGCTTGCGTATCGGCGATCTTCTTCAACTGCGCCTGGTAGTCCTTCTCGGTATAGTTGGCCTTGGCCAGAGTCTTACCCGTTGCCTTCCAGCCCTTCGGCTTCACCAGCAGGTAGCCCTGCATTTCAAGGTGCAGCGCGGAGCAGAATTCCGTGCAGTAGTACGGATACACGCCTTCCTTGTCCGCTACGAACTTCACCGACGCCGTCTTGCCCGGCTCGACCGACATGTGCACGTTGTAGGTGGAGACGGTAAAGCCGTGGGTTTCGTCCTGGGCGCGCTCAAGATTGGTCATGTTGATCGTCACCTCATCGCCCACTTCCACCTCGATGATTTCCGGCGTGAAGTGCGAACGAATCGCCGTGCCAAACACCGTCACCTTGTTGCCATTACGTTCGATTTTTTCCTCGCCCGCGCGCACGGCGCCCGGGTGCGGTTTATCGGTACGGCTGTTGGTTCCCACCCTGTAGCGCACACCCGGCTTCAGCTTGGCAGCATCAATGGCCACGGCGTAGTGCGGCTCGCCCAACGGCAATGGCATGTCATAGAGCAACTGCATCTTGTCATTGCTGATGTCAATGAGCTGATGGTTCTGCGGATGCAATGGCCCCACCGGGTTGAAGCGGTCAATGGCGAGCTTGTTCAGCGCCACCAGGTAACGCCCCTTAGGATCAACGGAATCGCCTTCCATCGTCATCAGGTGACCGATGTTGTAGTGCACCGAAATTTTGTCGAGCACCTTGCCTTCACAGTAATTCCATTTGGCCACCTGGGAGTCGACATAAAGTGAGGTGTAGCCTATACAGGGTTTCGAATCGTACTGCGTGTGCAACGGACCCAGACCCAGCGAAACCTGTACATGCAGCGCGTCCTTCAGACCGATCACCGGAATGCCGTAGGGGTCTTTCGACTCAAACCTGCCTGCCTTGATCGCTGCCTGAATCTTCTCGAAGGAATAGACGGACACATGCGTATCGAGCTTACCCGAGACGATGATGTACTTGCCGTCCGGCGACACATCCGCGCCATGTGGTGATTTCGGCTCGGGAATCAGGAAGAGGATGCCTTCCTTCACCGCCGTATCCATCATCAGCACGTCATGCCCATTGATCTTCTGCGCCTTGCCTTGCGCGACAAGCTCAGCGGCCTTCTTCCAGTTGATCACATGCAGGTAGTCCGTATCCTTGGCCGAACAACCGGCTTCAAACGGCGGGCGACCCTGCTCGATCCCGCCGACGTAGCGTTCAGAGCAGAAGGAATTCGTGAAAGACCAGCCATCCGATGGTCCTTTACCCGCGTCCGACAAATCCTGCGAGTAGGGCGGCAGCTCAATCGAGAAAGATTTTGCCGGATCAATGCGGCCTGCCTCACGGTCAAACTTCCAGTACGTGATGCCGCCGCGATACTTCTCGTTGAACTCCTCAAGCGGATAGAACTTCCTGGGTTCCAATGGGGCGGCGTACTGCGCGGTCTGGAACACATAGTCGGTATTGGGCGTCACGAACGCGCCGCCGTGCTCCGACTTGAAGACCGGGCTGACCACGATCTGCTTGGTCTCAAAGTCCCTGAGGTCAATCACGGCAATGCGCGGGTTGGCCTTGTCGTTGATGAAAAGGAATTGCCCGTCGTACTGCCCGCCGGTTTCGGAAACAGCCGGGTGGTGCGTGTCACCCCAGGTGATATCCTTCCCGTCAATCCGCCCTCCCTTCAGCACCTCTTTCGACTCTTCGTCATAGCCGTAGCCCTGCCATGGTTCGGGCGTAAACACCGCGAGGTATTTAAGGATGCGCATCGAAGGGATGCCGTAGATGATGACCTGTCCCGACTGGCCGCCGGAACTGAAGGCGATGAATTCATCGCGTTTGCCGGACGGCGTATACGTCTTGGACGCGGCCAGGAGATCCTGCTGGCTTAGCCCCCGTCGTTTCATCACATCTTGCAGGGTTTCCGGCGCGGCCAAAGCCGTTCCCACCCCGAATGCAGCCATCAGCAATGCTGTTGTGGCCTTAACTATCAAGCTTTTCATCTTTTCCCTCCTCGGAAAAATCCAGTTGATTTGCCGCTGCCTCGACAAGCATGTGTCCGCCATGCGCGCCAAGTAATCCGGCGTCTTTGCTACATTCCGCGCCATGTATCGCGCTATGAACGTGGGAAACACCCGAAAAAACCGGAAATTACCCACATCGGTACGGATTCTGTGCCGAAAAATCAAATAGCAACAGGTTACAAAGACTGATAAATGCACATGGAACTATGGAGGGGGGCATAGGAATATTCCTATGCCCTACGCTCCTTCGGTGTTCCTTCGATGTTCCTTCCAACGCGCCCCAATGACCGGATCACGCACCTCAATATGCTCAAAAACTCCGTCACAAACAACCGCGCCTCCGCCTTCTCCCTCTGCGCATCCTGCCCGCATTACGCAAAAGCACTCGCGCTCGCCTGTATCGCGTACCAGGCTGGCTGTATCAGTCATTTTCCTTCTTCTGCGTTATGCTCGGCGCGTAGATGGTAATGAGTTATTTTGCTTCCATCTTTGTGTATGCTTGCAACCAAGCCCGCCCAGCCACAGTCAACCGATATTTTTGCAGGCGGCTATTGGGCTTATCGGGAACAGTCATTTCTACGAACCCTATCTCCAACGCCGGACGCAGGTAGGCGTCGCGGAAGTGAGGCAAATGTTTCAAACCAAGCTTGGCCTGGATTTCGGTACGAGTCATCTCGCCCTGCATTGCTTCCAGTAGACGATGCGCCTCCTTAGTGATTTTGGTGATTTCCCTGGTAACTTGATCGGTGACTTGATCGGTAATCTGCGAAGCCGTCCACTCTGCCTCTGGTCGCCAAGCTACGGCGGAGAACTGATTACCCTCCACATCGTCAATCAATTCAATGCGAGGCCATTCCTTCAAAGCACGCCGTATGCCAGTACCCAAACCCTTATATGGCAGCAATTTGGAAGCATGTTCAGTGAGCCTAGGGTTACGATGGTTGGTTCTGCCCTTGCTGATTGCTTCCACGCTCAGGCTATCAGGCAGGTGACCGGGGCTGGCAATTTCCACTCGGTCGGCAAACACCATGATGCGGATCGAGGCGCTGGTGAAGTAATCGCGGTGGATCAGCGCATTGACCAGCAGTTCCTCCAGCGCGGCTTCGGGGATTTCCAGCAAGCCCTCCGTGTTGAAGCCGCGTCCGCGCTGCACATGGTGCAGGTTGCGACGGAGAAATGCGATACTTCCCTTGTATTGCTCCGATAGCGTGCCGTTGATGTCCTCGCTATCCAGATAACGATTATCGTGCGCCTCAGTACCAGGAAATGTCACTGCCTTGACCTGGAAAGCAGGTTGCCATCGCTGCGGGTTGCGGCCAAACAGCATCAATCCAGCCAAATTCAATTCATATCCATTGCCCAGACCCAGATTCTGCAACAACTGCTCCAGCGGCTGGTCATCGAATTCACTGCCAGAATCGAAACGACGGATGAAATAATCGCGGAATGCTTTCTCATCAATATCCGCTGACGTAGTACCGGACACCGGCACCACGTCAGCATGGACCAACCCGCCACGCTGAAACATGCGCTGCATCTCCTCGCGTGCCCTCACACGCCGTTTGTCCGCTCCGCACTTGACCCATATACGACCCTGGTTATCCATGTAAGGCTTGTCGGAGCCATCAGCTACGCTCACCACCATGACGATGCCGTTGTCCGTTTGCACATTTTCGGTCTCTGGATTTACAGGCGGACACACATGCTGCGAAGCGGCGTTACTCAGCAACTGGTTTAAGCGCTGTACCGAAGCAATGTCCAACCCAACTACCGAACCATCATCACCCACACCAAGAAATAACTGATCACCGCCGCTGTTGGCGTATGCCGCAAGTTCTGCAGCCAGACTGTCTGCATTGGTGGCGTCAAGTTTGAACTGATGACGGCTGTCTTCGCCATGCGCCAGCAGTTTGAGCAGTTCGACTTCAGTCATGGCACTTACGCTTCAGTTTTTTGAGAAGAAAAATATTTGGCCCCTCATTACGGAACACGCGCCCTCGGCGCGGCAGTCAATTCTTCCAGTACCTCACTCGGCGATTCCGGTGCCATGGAATCAATCAGAATGCTCACCCGCCGATTGCGGGCGCGGCCTTCCACCGTATCATTGCTCTCCACCGGCCTCTGCTCGCCATAGCCAATAGCCGTCAGCTTGTTTGGGTCAACGCCTACATCCGCAAAAAGACGCAACACCGTCGTGGCGCGCATGGCGGAAAGCTCCCAGTTGGAAGGAAATTGCGCCGTGCGAATCGGAATATTGTCCGTATGCCCTTCAATCGTGATCGGATATTCACTAGCCGCCAGCACCGCCCCTACCGCCTCCAGGGCAGAAACAGAAGGCGTCTCCAGACGCGCCTGCCCAGGCGCGAAAAGCACACTATCATTGATCTCGACCGTCACCCCGCGACTGGTCTCCAAAACCCGCACCTTCCCTTCCCGCACCAGCGGCGCCAGGGCGTCCATAATATCGCGCGCCATGTTCCGCATCCTGCTTCGCCGCTGGCTCCTGGCGTCGTCTACTTCCTTCGCCGGAGCGGGCGGAGCAGGCACAATGACCGGCGGCGCAACCGGCGGGCCACTGGCAACAACCGCTTTCTGATCCGTCACAAGGCTGCGAAAGGCTATATTGAGCGATTCGGAAAGCACCCGGTATTTACCCTCATTGATCGTGGACAGGGCATACATGACCACAAAAAAGGCAAACAGGAGGGTAATAAAATCCGCATAGGAAACCAGCCAGCGATCCAGATTTTCGTGGTCTTCCTCAGGCGTATGGCGAGGTCTGCGGCTGCGCATGGCTTTCTTCCAACTCAACGGCGGAGGCTCGCCTTCACCTTCGGCTGTTCATCCTGATTGAGATAGCCGCGCAAGCGCCCCTCGATAATACGCGGACTCTCGCCGACCGCAATGCCAAGCAAGCCCTCGACCAGCACCTCCCGCGCGCGCATAAGACGCACAATATGCACTTTCAGCTTGTTGAAAACCGGAAGATAGACAAGGTTGGCAAGGCCCACGCCATAAATGGTAGCGACAAAAGCCACCGCAATCCCCGCGCCCAGCTTGGAAGGGTCCGACAGGTTCTCCATCACATGAATCAACCCCATAACCGCGCCCAAAATGCCGATGGTCGGCGAATAGCCCCCCGCCGCCTCCCAAATGCGGGCGGCCTGCCTGTATTCCATATCCTGCGTGCGATAACTGGCGTCCAGAATATCGCGCAGGCGCTCGGCGTCAATGCCATCCACCAAAAGTTGCAGCGCCTTCTTCTCAAACGGATCATTCGTCTGATTGGCAAAATTTTCCAGCGCCAGCAAACCCTCCCGGCGGGAATAAAAACTCCACTGCACAATACGCTCGATCAGCTTCTGATAATCAATCTTCGGCGGCCTGAAAACCCACACCAACATGCCAAGACCCCGCCGGAAATAGACAAACGGCGTTTGCAGCAGCACCGCGCCCAAAGTGCCGCCCAGCACAATAACCAACGCGGCAGGCTGCGCCAGCGACGCAATATGACCGCCCTCCAGCACCTGACCTAGCAGAATCGCGCCAATGCCGATTATCAGACCGATGACGCTCAGTTTATCCATCGCTACTTCTCCTTCCCCGCTTTGCGGACGGGCGGCCTGTGCCGAACAGATAACCGCGCAAACGACTGACCGCCTGGCTATGCAACTGGCAAACGCGGGATTCCGTAACCCCCAGGATTTCGCCAATTTCCCGCAGGTTCAACTCTTCGTCATAATACAAAGCCATTACCAACTGTTCGCGTTCCGGCAGTTGGAAAATAGCCTGCGCCAGATTTTGCCGCAGCGCCTGGTTTTCAAACAGCACCGCCGGATCAAGCTCGCTGTTGCCGAAGTGCCGATCAAGGAAGCTGCTTTCGCCTTCCTCGTTCTCAAAATCTTCCATATATAAAAGCTGATGCCCGCGCGCTTCCTGCATCAGTCTTTGATAATCAGCCAGGGGCATGGCAAGCGCCTCCGCCAGTTCAGTCTCGCTGGGCGGACGTCCATGCTGATGTTCCAGTTGACGCAGCGCCGCTTCCACCCGCCGCATTTCCCGTCGCGTCTGGCGCGGCAGGGAATCGCTCTCGCGCAAACTGTCAAGCATCGCGCCACGGATACGCTGGCTGGCATAGGTCTCAAATTGCGCGCCCAGCCCTTCCCGGTAACGCTCAAAAGCGTCCAGAAGGCCGATCATCCCGTTTTGTACCAGGTCTTCCAGTTGCACATTGGCCGGAAGCCTGGCCACCAGGTGATAGGCAATGCGTTTGACCAGCGGGGCATACTGTTCTATCAGTTGCTCCCGGTCAATCTGACCAGTGGCGGTATACATTCAGGCGTGTAAAACACGGGGAGTTGCAGTAGACGCAGAGTGTAACAGTTGCGCGACAAATTGTTCGACTCCGCCGCGTTCATATTCCGCATCCGGCCAATCATAAAGATGACCTGCAAAGCCCCGCAACGCTGCCGCCGCCGGATTGTCCGGCAGGGCATTAACAATGGGCTGGCAGAGTTGTCCCAATTGTTTCAGGGTATTATCAAACGGAATCGCGCCGCCATACTCAAGCCGGGCAATGCCGCGCTCGGCAGCGAGCTTCTTCAAATTGCCGAAAATTATCTGCCCGCCGTTCGCGTTCTTCACCCTGTTCACCAGAATGCGGAAATGCCGCCGGGCAGCGCTGATTTTGCGGATCATGGCATAAGCATCGGTAATGGAGTCCCGCGCGCCGGACATAACCAGCACCACTTCGCCCGTCAGTCCCCAGGGAGACAAGCCTTCCGCATGGTTGGGGGAACTATCAATCAGGAGAACATCCACCGGTCTGGAGAGCGCCTGCATGCCGCTTCGCAATGCCTCCTGTTCCGCCGGTAACAAACGCGCCAATCGCTCTGCCACCTTGTCAGCAGGAAGAATCCTGACGCCAGGAAACGGGGAAAAGAGGGTGTCTTCCAATGAGAGCTTGCGGCGCAAGACCTGAGTCAACTCTCCCCCGGCAGACATATTGAAAAAAACGCCGAGATTATTCCCGCCATTCTCATCCACCACCAGGACTTCCTGACCCTGACGCGCCAGTTCAACCGCCACGTTGGCAACCAGTGTGGTTTTGCCTATGCCCGCTGTCGCGGAAGCGAAAGTCGCCACCCGCAACTGTCGGCTGGCAAATAGTCGCCGCAGGCCGGCAGCCTGGTCGTGGCTGAAATCAGCCACGCGCGAACTCCGCCGTCCCGGATTTGGCAGTAAAACCGGCATTGGCCATCATCAGCCCCGGCTCCAGGCCGGTAAGACGGTGCGCCGGATCAGGCATCTCCTTGAAGGCGCGATGCAGCAAATAGGCGCGGTTGGGCAGGTGCAAATCCTCCGGAACCCGCTGTCCGTTGGAGACATAATCCAGACGCAGCCCATGCCGGATAATCGCGTCAATAGCCGGCGCCAGCGCGGTCGCCTCATCAATCTTGGTCAGAATGCAGCCCGCGAGATCATCGCCGCGATAGGAACGCACCACATCATCCAGGGTATCGCCCCGCACTGTGGCGGAAAGCAGCAAAAGACGACGGACGCCACAGGCGGAAAGCATGTTGTTCAATTCCACGACCAGCCGGTCTTTCTGGCTCATGCCCATCGTGTCAATCAGTACCATGTGCTTGTTTTGCAGTTCGCCCAGAATCTGGTGCAGCTCTTCGGCATCCCTGGCGAGATAAACCGCAATGCCAAGAATGCGCCCGTAGATGCGAAGCTGCTCATAAGCGCCAATCCGATAACTGTCCGTCGTCACCAGCGCCACCCTGTTCGCGCCATGCCTTAACACGCAGCGGGCAGCGAGCTTGGCCGCCGTCGTGGTCTTGCCGACGCCGGTAGGCCCGGTCAGCGCATAGACGCCGCCCTTGTCAATCAAATCAACAGGGGATACCGAAAGACTTTTCTCCGCCACACTCCGGCTCCAGGCAAACGCCTGTGGCAAATCCAGCTTCGGCGACAGGTCGGCAAGCAACTCGCGGGCAAAACAAGGGGAAAAGCCCGCGTCCAGCATCCGGCGCAATACTTCCGTCTTGACAGGCTGCCGCCGCGCGGTTTCCCCCCAGATAAAGCCCGCCAGATGTTGTTCAACGACTTTACGCAAGGAGCGAATTTCCGCGAGCACTTCCGCCGGAATCTCCGGCGCGTCGCGCAGTTCTATTGGTTGAGATACGCTTTTCTGTTGCGCCGGACGCGCGTTACGCAACGAATCCGGCATCGGAATGCCCGCATTGACAAGCGGAGCGGAACGTTTTTCTACCGGGCGCGAATGATTGGGACTTGCTCCGGCACGATTGCCACCGCGAACTTCAGGGCGACTGTCAATATGCTCGGCGCGGGAAATCAGCGGAGCGTGCATGGGCGGCAGAGGATCACTCTGCCGGGGCGCGGCGCGGGAAAGCTCGACCCGGTAGGCTTCATCCTCGTCATGGTAACGCTTGACGAAAGCGCGCGCCTTTTCCTCCACCGGCGAAGCGATGGAGGCCATGTCGCGCGCGGCAACCGCCATAATTTCCACGCCGCCGCCGGGCAGGCTGCGATTGGATAGGATGATGGCATCCTGTCCCAAAGTCTCCTTGACTTTACGCAGGACTTCGCCCGCGTTGGCGGCAACAAATTTCTTTACGTTCATGACCTGCCTCCAATGATAGAGGTAACCTTAAGGAACCGGGTTTCGGGAACTTCGTTATGGGCTATGACTTTCAACTGCGGAATACTGCGGCGCAGGAAACGGGAAAGGAGGAAACGGAGCGCGCCGGGCACAAGCAACACGGCGGGCAGATTCAATTCTTCCTGACGGCGGGTCGCTTCCGCCGCTTCTTTCAGGAGACCGTCGGCCAGACCCGGCTCCAGCGCCACCGCGCCGCTTGTGCCGTTTACGGTTTGCAGCAACAAACGCTCCAGCTTCGGCTCAAGGGTCATGATCTGCATTTCATTGCCGCTCGGATAAATGTCCTGGATAATCGCGCGTCCAAGCGCCACCCGAACCTGCGCGGTTAGATCGTCGACATTCTGGGTACGCCCCGCCATATCAGCCAGGGTTTCGACGATAGTGCGCATGTCGCGGATGTGAATACCCTCGTCAAGCAGATTCTGGAGAACCTTTTGCAGGGTTCCGAGCGAAATGGATTTGGGCACAAAGTCTTCCAGGAGTTTGGGCATTTCCTGTCCCAAATGATCGAGAAGCTGCTGGACTTCCTGCCGTCCCAGGAGAGCAGCGGCATTGTTCAACAATACCTGATTCATATGCGTAGCAATTACCGTGGCCGCGTCTACCACGGTATAACCATATGCCTGCGCCTGGTCGCGCAGGCGCGGCTCGATCCAGACGGCTTCCAGGCCAAAGGCCGGGTCTTTGGTCTTCGTCCCCTCCAGTTCGCCTACCACACGCCCCGGATTGATCGCCAGATTCTGACCGGGGAAAGCCTCGCCCGTGCCGATCTCCACCCCTTTCAGGAGAATGCGATATACATTGGGCTTCAATTCCAGATTGTCCCGAATATGCACTGAGGAAACGAGAAAGCCGATGTCCTGCGCGAACTTCTTGCGGATGCCACGAATGCGGCGCAGGAGTTCGCCATCCTGGGTCTTGTCGACCAGCGGAATCAGGCGATAACCCACTTCCAGCCCCAGCACATCCAGCGGCACTACATCCGCCCAGGAGGCTTCCTGCGATTCCTGCGCCGGCGTCGGTTTTGGTCGAGCCGGGGCAGCGCGGGCGGTCTGGAGCTTTGAGCCTTGCAGCATCTTCCAGCCGAGTAAGGAGAGAATGCCCGCCAGCATGAGGAACACCAAATTGGGCATACCGGGAATAATGCCCATACCGCCCAGAATCCCCGCCGTAATGAATACAACGCTATGGTTGCGGAATACCTGGGCCACAAATTGCAGACTGACTTCTTTTTCATCCGAAACGCGGGTCACCACCATGCCAGCGGCAATCGAGATAACCAGGGCGGGAATCTGCGCCACCAGCCCGTCGCCAATCGCCAGAAGGGTGTAGGTACGCGCGGCGTCGGCCAGGGCCAGGTCGTGCTGCAACACCCCGATAATCAGGCCGCCGATGATATTGATAAGGGTAATGACTATCCCCGCGATGGCGTCACCCCGCACAAACTTGGAAGCGCCGTCCATGGAGCCGAAGAATTCCGCTTCCCTGGCAATATCGGAACGGCGTTGCCGCGCTTCATCCTCGCCGATCAGGCCGGCATTCAGGTCGGCGTCAATCGCCATCTGCTTGCCGGGCATGGCGTCCAGGGTAAAGCGGGCGGCAACTTCGGCAACCCGTCCGGCGCCTTTGGTAATCACAATAAAATTGATGATGACCAGAATCAGAAAAACAATGACACCGACCGTGTAATTGCCGCCAATAAGAAACTGCCCGAACGCTTCAATGACCTTGCCTGCCGCGTCGCTGCCCGTATGCCCGTGCAGCATGACAACGCGGGTAGAAGCGACGTTTAGCGAAAGGCGCAACAGCGTCGTCACCAAAAGCACTGTGGGGAAAACAGAGAATTCCAGCGTCTTGCGTACCTGAATCGCCACCAGCAAGATCAGTACCGACAGGGCGATGTTGAAGGTAAAGAACACGTCCAGCATGAAAGGCGGCAGCGGCAGCACCAGCATCGCCAGAATCATGATGATGAGTACCGGCGCGCCCAGTTGTACGATGTTTACGCGGGAGAAAGCGTTTTGCAGGGTCAGGGAGAGGGCTGCTGCCATCAGGCGACCTCCGGCACGGCAAACTCAGGTGGCACGGGTACGTCTCTGGGCGGAACCGGATAATTCCCGCCCTCCTTGCGCCACAGGTTAAGCTGATAAACGTAAGCCAGCACTTCAGCAACGGCGGCATACAACGCGCCCGGTATCAGCTCGTCAATTTCTGTGAATTTATACAGGGCGCGCGCCAGGGGCGGAGCTTCCAGCATGGGAATCCCATGTTCCGCGCCAATGACCTTGATCTTCCTGGCAATCTCGCCCATTCCTTTGGCTACCACCCTGGGAGCGCGCATACCTTCCTTGTAGGCGAGCGCTACCGCAAAATGAGTCGGGTTGGTCACGATCACGTCGGCTTCAGGAATCGCCGCCATCATGCGTTTTCTCGCCGCTTCCCGCTGCAGGCTGCGGATACGCCCTTTTACGAGCGGGTCGCCTTCCGTTTCCTTGCTTTCCCTTCTTACTTCGTCCTTGGTCATTTTCAGCTTGTTGTAGTACTGCCAAATCTGGAAGGGAACATCGGCAATCACCACCAGGATAATTGAGAACACCACCACAAAAAAGGTAAAGGTAAGGAGTTTCCCGGCAGATACCAGACTTACGTTCAGAGGTAACGCCAGGAGACCGAAAATTTCTTCCCGTTCGCTCCAGAGCGTCAATACCGCCACGCCGCCAATCAACAGGGCTTTCAGGATGGCTTTCGCCAACTCCATCAGGCTGTTCCAGGAAAAAAGGCGGCCTATGCCGGAAATGGGATTCAACTTCCCCAGATTAGGCGTAAGCGCCTTGGCGGAAAACACCCAGGAATTCAGGACGAAAGGCGGAATCAGGGCGGCGACGATAAGCGCCAGCAGGAGAGGCGAGAAGTAGAGTATCGCGTCCGTGCCCAGATCGAAAAGGCGGGGAAAAACAAGGTGCGGCTCACGCGCAAACATTGGGTCAATCGTGAGTCCCTTCCGCATGATCCGCATGACGTTCTGGATGGCCCAACTGCCGAAGAGCCAGAAAAAAGAGGCTGCCACTATGAGGACAAGAAAACTTCCGAGTTCCCGCGAATGGGGGACTTGTCCCTCGCCACGGGCCTGCTCGATGCGTCGGCCTGTAGGCTGTTCTGTCTTTTCGAGGTCGCTTCCTTCTGCCATGACATTGCCACTGTTCAGGTGGCGATATTATAGGAAAAATTCTGAAAAATTAAATAGGTAGAAGAGTTTTTTTATAATTTAATTTAACTTGACAAACAATCTGCCAGGGCATGAGGGTGAAAATCGGCGGCAAAAAGCAGACAAACATAAGGTATTTTCGCATTTTATGTTTATAAATAGCTGATTTTATTTAAATTTTTGAGCAGCTCCATACTTGGAGCGTTTTCGCTGTAAATGTGTGCATTTTACGCACACTCTCCCGACCAGACGATCTTGTAGACGGCAATGCAGGGGTTTGCATCCCTTCCCTTGTTGTTACGGTCGAAACCCCGGCCTTCAGGCCGGGGTTCCAAACCGGAGTTAGTTTTACGATGAATGACGAATTATTAAGCCAGAAGCTGATTCAACCACATGCCCAAACGGTATCCCGCCAGCGCAATACGCTGCCGCGCCGTGGCTTTTGCCTGTTGATGAAATTCCGGGGAAATTTCTCCATCTTCGCCGGGCGGATAAACCCCGCGCTCTACCAAGGCTCTGCTTTCCGCCAGCCAGTTTTTTACAGCGCCGGGTTTGCCGCCATCCTGAGTCCGCTCAATGTCCGGGAGCGAAGCCCGCAGGCGCTCGCCGCGCAGCCAGAGAGGCCCCGGCAGATCGTCCCAATAGCGATGCAATGAAATTCGCTCATGCGGACGGGCAAAGAATCTTGCGTTAAACAGATTGCCGCCCCGGTCGGAACGTCCCTGGGTATGCAAGGGCTGGTGCAAGTCCCCGACGAGATGCAGCAGCCAGACCAATGCGTAAGCCCGTTCATCCTGCCCTCGCGTACTATTCGCCAATATTTCTGCAAGTTCGGGCAGGCGTTTTGCAAGCTGGCCGCCCGCTTCGTCCTGATAATGCCAGTCGCCATGTCGCGCCATGTTCGGAAAGCCCGGCAGCAGCGGGGTTTCCGGCTCATCGGAAGAATAGAAGCGTTTGTCACGGCGAATATCATCCGCCCAAATGGCAGCCTCCAGAAACGCGCCGTAATCCGGGTCTTCTTCCTGTTGCCGCGCCCGCCAGCGACTGTAATCTGGATGCTGTTTGATTAGAATAACCGCTTGCTGCCGGATTGGTTCTTCCATAACTTCCCAGGCCAGCGCCGCAATCTGCCGGTGTCCGGCGGCATTCCACGCCATAGCAGTCAGAGGCAGGCAGCCCACGAGCAGGAAGAACCATCGTTTCATGCCGAAAGACACCCGCTATTCATCCGCTAAGGCGCATTCATAAAGCGCGTTCCGGTTTGCGCCGGTAAGCGCCGCCGCCAGACGAACCGCCTGGCTTTTCGGCAAGCCTTCCTGCAACAGGAGTCTGAGCGCCCGTAGCCCCGAATCCGCTACCGCTTTTTCCCGCGCGTTTTCATCCGCCGCCACGATCAGCACAAATTCTCCTTTTTGCCGCATCGCGTCAGCCTTCAGCCAGGCTGCCGCTTCACCAAGCGGCAGACGGCAAATCTGTTCAAATTGCTTGCTGATTTCACGCGCAATGACGAGCGTGCGCGTCGCCCCCAGACATTTATTCATATCCACGACGCTCTTTAGAACCCGATGCGGCGCTTCATAAAAAACCAGGGCGCAGGCAAGACCCGCCAGATCATTGAGCGCCTTTTGCCGCTGACTTGCGGATGCGGGAAGAAAGCCGTAAAAAAACCAATGCGGATGGGAAAGACCGGCGGCGGAAAGCGCGGTCGTCGCGGCGCACGCCCCCGGCAGGGGAATGACCCTGCCGCCTGCCGCATGAACGCTGGCGACAATTCGCGCCCCGGGGTCGGAAATGGCGGGCGTGCCGGCGTCAGAGATGAGCGCAACACTCTCTCCCGCCGCCAGCAGCGCCAGAATTCGCGCCGCTGCCTGTTCTTCGTTATGTTCGTGCGCCGCCAGAAGGCGCGCGCGGGAACCAAGATATTTCAACAAGGGGGCGGAATGGCGGGTATCCTCCGCCGCGACCCAGGCTGTCTCGCGCAATATAGCGCGGGCGCGCTCGGTAATGTCGGCAAGATTCCCAAGCGGCGTAGGAACCACATACAATGGCGCATACAGGGTTGTGTCTGGAGAAAATGTGGATGGCATGGATGTTCTGGTCGGGCGGGTTTGCCCGCTGGCAAAATAAATGGAAAGCTGTCTGGAATGGGATATGGGCGAAACATACCATGTCATCAGGCATTTCGGGCGGGCATCCTGACGGAATGAAAGCGGAAGCCCTGGCGGCCGATTTTCTGTGCGCCCACGGCTTACGGATCATCACCCGTAATTTTCGGATACGCGGCGGGGAAATAGACCTGATCGCGCGGGAAAAAACAGCGACGCTGGACGTTATCGTTTTTGTCGAAGTGCGACTGCGCCGTTCGCAACGCTTTGGCGGCGCGGCAGCAAGCATCATAACCAGAAAACGCCGCCGTATCATCCTCGCGGCGCGGCACTGGCTATCAAGGCAGGGCAACAGGCGGCAATCCTGCCGCTTTGATTGCATCCTCCTGAGTCGGTTGGAACCGGCAGGTATTGAATGGATAAAACATGCGTTTCGCGCGGATGTTTAGAGCTTTATTCGCCGCCTGCCTGCTGTTCATTCTGTCTGCCGTCGCTCTGGCAGAAGGGCAGGTTCGGCTGCTCGTGCAATCGTCGCCGCTGGCAGGCAGCCAGTTTCACGCGCTGGCGCGGCTTGCCGGAAAGATACAGGCGGGTGATTCCCTGACCTTGCGCCGCGAACCGGACAACCGTTTTGACGCCAACGCCGTGCGTGTGGAGTGGCAGGACGAAATGCTGGGCTACGTGCCGCGCCGGGAAAATCGCGCCGTAGCGGCAGCGATGGATCGCGGCGAATTGCTGGACGGGCGCGTCGTCCGCTTCGCCCCGGACGATCCCGACCCCTGGCAGCGCCTGCGCCTGGAAATATGGCTCAGGCTTTGACGGGTGATTTATTCCGCCCCTGCGCCGTACCAGGACAATCACATTTACCCCCCGAAGATATTGCTTATGAGATTCTGCTCGTTGATGGTGAAGGAAAGAGCATGGTCGTCTGCGCCAAATAGCGGGCGTGGATTACAAGGTCAATCTGGCGATCCGGGGCAGGCGAGGTTTCGTGGATCATAAATATATGAGTTGCAAAGGCCGTGATAAATGCGCTGACCTTAACAGAAATCGGCATGATGTAGGGGCACGATTTATCGGTCTTGCAGACGGCAAATCTTGCGGACTGCAAGTCTCGCAGGCGGCAATTTTTGGGCGCGATAAATCGCGCCCGTACAAATGGTCTGAAACGCCCTCATCCCGGCGCAGGCCCCAACCCACTCGTTATTCCAGCGCAGGTGGGCATGAGGAATAAATTAAGCGTTGGGGCGTAATCTTCTTCGTAGGGGCGCGATTTATCGCGCCCGCGCCCAAAAATCCTTGGCGATGTTGGGGCTCGCAGACTCACCCTAACCTATGAACTGGCAGCGGTTGCGCCTGGAAATATGGGTGAGGCTTTGACGTATGATCCGTTCAGCCATTTCTCCTTCAGGGCAATCGCATTTACAAGCCGGCTTCGCTGGGAACGCCGCACTACCTGCGCGGCTCGAGGTCAATTCAGAAGCCGGGATAATACCCGACGCCTCCTGAAACGGCGTTCTCAGCCAAGTATCAGCTCGATTCTCAAGGGGATAATGCGGTTGCCCTGCGCTTCTTGCGGATTCCGCCATATAAGCCCCCGGAATGTTAAAATGATTGATTGTTTTCTTCTTTCTCGTTCGCATGAACCTTACCGAGCGCATCACCCGGCAGTTTACAGAAAGCATCCGCGTCAAGCAGGAAGCGATGAATTTGGCAGTTCCGCTTGCGGCGGCCTGTGAGGCCATGACCAATTCCCTGATCGGCGATGGCCGCATTCTGGCTTGCGGCAATGGCGGTTCCGCTGCCGACGCGCAACATTTTGCCGCCGAACTGATCGGACGTTTCGAGGAAGAGCGGCAGGGATTAGCCGCCATCGCGCTGACAACCGACTCTTCAATCCTCACCGCCGTCGGCAACGACTACGGCTTTGAGGAAGTTTTCGCCCGCCAGGTACGCGCCCTGGGACGCGCCGACGATGTGCTGCTTGCCATTTCCACATCCGGCAATTCCGCCAATATCGTCAAGGCCATTGCCGCAGCGCAGGCCAATGAAATGACCGTCGTCGCGCTGACCGGCAATGATGGCGGCACAATCGGCGCAATGCTGCGCCCCGAAGACATTCATCTTTGCGTGTCCGCAAAACGCACCGCCCGCATCCAGGAAGTCCATCTTCTCTTGATTCACTGTCTGTGCGACGGCATAGACAACCTGTTACTGGGAGCCTGATACATGAAGTCCTTTCTCCGCGTCCTTGTCCGCCCGATTCTGTGCTGTCTCATGCTCGGCGTAACCCTGCCCGCCCTGTACGGTTGTTTTGGCGTAGCTCTGGTCGGCACGGCTACCGGCGTCAAGGCCATTACCGACCGTCGCTCGCTCGGCACCCAGGCAGACGATACCGCCATCGAGCTTAAAGCCGGAAACTATCTGAGCCAGGAAATCAAGGATAGCAGTCACATTAATATAACCAGCTATAACCGGCGCGTCCTCCTGACCGGAGAAGTCCCGAACGAATCCGTCAAGACACAGGTCGGCAACGAAATTGCGCGAATCGAAAACGTGTTGGCCGTGTGGAACGAACTTGCGGTCGCGGGCAACAGCACCCTAGCCTCGCGCACCAACGATTCCTACATCACCTCCAAGGTGAAAGCGCGTTTCATAGATGACAATGAAGTTTCCGCCCATCATGTAAAAGTAGTTACGGAAAATGGAGCCGTCTTTCTGCTGGGCATTGTCAACAGCAGCGAAGCGGCAGCGGCCACTCGGGTTGCCCGCACAACCGTCGGCGTGAGCAAGGTTGTCAATATGTTGACGGTGGAAAGCGACGAGGAAATACGCCGCATTGAAGCAAGCCTTGCCAATTCGGCAGACACCAAATAGTTCAGGACGATTTCGGGATGAGCGGCTTACTCTTCATTGTTTCCGCTCCCTCAGGCGCGGGGAAAACCACCCTGGTGCGCCATTTGCTCACGCAAATGGCGAGCCTTTCCCTGTCCATTTCCACCACTACCCGCGTGCCGCGCGTGGGTGAAGTCGACGGGCGCGATTATCATTTCACCGACGAAGCGTCTTTTCGGGCGCGCATCGAGGCCGGAGACTTTCTCGAATGGGCGAAGGTGCACGGCAACTACTATGGCACATCCAGACGCCGGATTGAAGAGGCGGGCAGGAAAGGTCTTGACACGCTTCTGGAAATTGACTGGCAGGGCGCAGAGCAGGTGCGAAAAGCCATGCCTAATACGAGCATCGGTATTTTCGTTTTGCCTCCTTCACTGGAAGCCCTTGCCGATCGTCTTGCCGGACGCGGCACAGACAGCCCGGAAGTTATCCAAAAAAGGCTCGCGGCGGCGCGTGAGGAAATGCGCCATGCCCAGGAGTTTGAATATGTTATTATTAACGACGTTCTGGAGACGGCGCTGGACAATCTTATTGCTATCGTCCACGCCGCCCGTCTGACTTATGCCCGGCAGCAACAGCGGCACGGTGAGCTCTTTACCGCGCTGAATGCCGCAAGCCTCCCGTTTTAACCTTATTTCGGAAATTTCATCATGGCGCGTGTTACCGTTGAAGATTGCTTGAAAACCATCCCTAACCGTTTTGAAATGTCGCTTTCCGCCGCGCATCGGGCGCGGCAGCTCGCATCCGGCGCCATGCCTCTGGTAGAGATAGCCAAGGGCAAGGACAAGCCCACCGTCATTGCCTTGCGCGAAATCGCCGCAGCCAAGGTTGGCCGGGAAATCCTAAATCGCGGCCAGGCATGACACGGCAGGCAGGGCGCGACAGGATGACACGGCAGATAACAAAATGCGCCCTCCAGCCATTTCCGAAACTGTGGAAGTCGGCGAACCTGCCGCCGAGTTGACTGTTTCGCCCCCCTTCCCCGCTTCTGTTTCACCGGATTCTGCGCCAACCAGATCACAAACGGCGGCAAAATCTTCTCTGCCTGAAGAGAAGACATCGCCCGCCTCCAATGCTTCCCGCGACTTGAAAAGCCATTCGGAATTTCACGCGCTCTCTCCCAACAACCCGGATTACCAGCACTTTCTGAAACGTCTGACCTATCTGGACTTCAAGGACATTGAGCTTGTCGCACAGGCCGCGCGCTATGCCGACCGGGCGCATGCCAACCAGACGCGCCTCTCCGGCGATGCGTACATTACCCATCCGCTGGCGGTAGCGGGCACGGTGGCGGACTGGCAGATGGACGCCGAAGCCATTTGCGCCGCCCTCCTGCATGACGTGCTGGAAGATACCGGCATCACAAAGAGCGAACTGGCCAGTCACTTCAACCTGACCGTCACGGAATTGGTGGACGGTCTCTCCAAACTCGACAAGATCGAGTTTCCCTCCTACCGCGAAGCGCAGGCGGAGAATTTCCGCAAGATGCTTTTTGCCATGGCGCGGGATATGCGGGTCGTGCTCATCAAACTTGCCGACCGGCATCACAATCTTTCCACGATGACCGCTGTGCGTCCCGACAAACGCCGCCGGATTGCCCGTGAAACCCTGGAAATATACGCCCCAATCGCCAATCGCCTGGGACTCGATAAAATGTACCGGGATTTGCAGGACGCTTCCTTCGCCCTGATTTATCCCGCGCGCGCGCGGGTAATCGCGCGCGCGATTGCCGCTGCGCGTGGACACAATACGGAAATCCTGAACAGCATCCAGGAAAATATCCAGAAAAAAATGGCTGAGGTCAGGATTGAGGCGCAGATTTTCGGGCGGGAAAAAAATCTCTATTCCGTCTATAACAAGATGGTGGAGAAACGTTGTCCTTTCTCGCAGATTCATGACATTCACGGGTTTCGCGTCATTCTCCGCGATATTCCTTCCTGCTACCTTGCCCTTGGCGCGCTGCATGCCCTTTACAAGCCTGTTCCCGGAAAGTTCAAGGACTATATTTCCATTCCCAAGGCCAACGGCTACCAATCCCTGCATACTACCCTGATCGGCCCCACCGGCACGCCGGTAGAAGTGCAGTTGCGCACGGAGGGAATGGATCACGTCGCGCAGGAAGGAGTTGCCGCCCACTGGCTATACAAAGACGCCGAACACAGCGGCGCGGACTTGCAGATTCGCACCCATAAGTGGCTGCACTCTCTTCTGGAGATGCAAAGCGGAGATTCCGCAGAATTCTTTGAAAATGTCAAAATAGATCTTTTCCCTGACGAAGTTTATATTTTCACCCCCAAGGGAAAAATCATTTCCCTGCCGCAAGGCGCAACTGCTGTTGATCTGGCCTATACCATCCATACCGATGTCGGGAACCGTTGTCTTGCAGCCCGCATCAACCATGAGCTTGCCCCGCTGCGTACTGAACTGAAAAACGGCGATCTGGTGGAAATCATCACGGCTACCCGCGCCAGACCCACCCCTGCCTGGCTTGGCTACGTCAAAACCGGCAGAGCCAGAAGCAGCATCCGCCATTTTCTGCGCACTGCCCACAACGAAGAATCCGCTGCCCTGGGTGAACGGCTGCTCAATCAGGAATTGCACAATCTTGGCGTCGACCCTGATGTCATACCTGACAGTTCCTGGAAGAGGATGGCGAAGGCAAGCGGAAACTATTCCATCCGGGGAGTTTTCACCGATATTGGTCTGGGCAAGCGCCTTGCCGCTGTTGCCGCCCGCCGCCTGCTTGCCTTCATTGGCCATATCCTGCCTCAGCCTGTTCATTCCAAAGCGCTTGTCATTCACGGCCCGGAAGGCATGGCTATTCAAATCGCCCAATGCTGTCAGCCCATTCCAGGCGACCCTATTGTCGGCTCCATCAAAAAGGGGCAGGGGCTGATCGTCCATACCCACGATTGCCGGATCATCCGCAAATCCCGCTCGCGCGAACCCTCCAAATGGATTGACGTGGAATGGGACCCTGTTCCCGGCAGCCTTTTTGATGCGCACCTCAGTATTGATGTACGCAATACAGTCGGCATCCTCGCGCAGATTGACAAAGCCATTTCCACCGCCAACGCCAGCATTTCCAATGTCGTCATGGAAAGCGACCCGGAACGGCTCCTCACCCGCATGAACCTCACGCTCCGTGTCGGTTCCCGCAACCATTTGGCAGAGGTCATACAAAACCTGCGCCGCATCTCGCATATTGACCGCATCAATCGCCTTCGGCAAACGGAATAACGGAAATAGCGCCCCGATTCATCCGCTTCACGAACTCAGAAAAAACGCCTTACCCGCAAGAAGCGGATAAGGCGTTTTTTGTCTGGCGGAGTGGACGGGGCTCGAACCCGCGACCCCCGGCGTGACAGGCCGGTATTCTAACCAACTGAACTACCACTCCAAAATCTCCCCACCAGAAAACTCTGGCGTCCCCACGGGGATTCGAACCCCGGTTATCGCCGTGAAAGGGCGGTGTCCTAGGCCTCTAGACGATGGGGACCCTGGGCATCTTTCGCTACACTGGTGGAGGTAAGCGGGATCGAACCGCTGACCTCTTGCATGCCATGCAAGCGCTCTCCCAGCTGAGCTATACCCCCTCTGCGAAAGAGGGCGCATTATAGGAAACATTTTCGTAGTTGTAAACAACATTCCTGCCTTTCCCTTGCGGCAAGCGCGGATGCAAGCGAAAATTCATTGTTGCATTCTTCTCCCCTATTTTGGCGGCACATGAAAATCCTGATTTTAGGCGCGGGCGTGATCGGCGCAACAACTGCCTGGCAGTTGCGACAAAGAGGGCATGAAGTCGAGGTAGTCGACAGATGCGAAGCCGCCGGACTGGAAACCAGCTTTGCCAATGGCGGACAGATTTCCGTTTCGCACGCTGAACCCTGGGCTACGCCACACGCCATACCGCAGGCTCTTCTCTGGCTGGGACGGGAAGACGCGCCGCTTCTTTTTCATCTGCGTCCGTTCGATAGAGAGCTTCTTGCCTGGTCGCTTGCCTTTATGGGGAACTGCCTGCCGTACCGTGTTCACGCCAACATCCGCGCTATCGTTAATCTTGCCCTATACAGCCGCGAACGCCTTCAGGCGCTTCGCGCTGATTTTAGCCATGCTGAGGACAAGGATTTCAACCTGGAATACGACGGCCTGCAAAAAGGCATCCTGCATTTCTACACAAACCGGAAAGCCTTTACCCGCGCTTTGGCAGCCGCCCGCCTGATGCGCGATTTTGGCCTTTCGCGCGAACCAGTTGACGCGGAAACATGTATCCGTATCGAACCTGCGCTTGCGGGCGCTAAATCTGTCATTGTCGGCGGGGATTACACCGCTACCGATGAGTCCGGCGACGCCTATCTCTTCACCCAGGCGATTGCCAGACGCGCCGCTGCCGCTGGCGTGGTTTTTCACTACAAACGCACCGTGACCGCGTTGGACATCGAAAACGGCAGGGTCAGGGGCGCGCGTCTGGCAGATGGAACCCATCTTTTCGCCGATGCTTGTGTACTCGCGCTTGGGAGTTTTTCCACGCCGTTTTTGCGCCCTTACGGCGTCCGCCTGCCAGTTTATCCAGCCAAGGGCTATTCCGTCACCCTGCCGCTTGCTGAAGGCGCGGACGCACCCAGTGTCAGCCTGACCGATGATGAACACAAGCTCGTCTTTTCCCGTTTGGGAAACCGTCTGCGCATTGCCGGAACTGCTGAATTCAATGGCTATAACCTGGATCTCAATTCTGCCCGCTGCCATGCAATTCTGACTCGCGTCCGGCAGCTTTTCCCGACACTTTTGCAGACGCCGGACGCCGTTGAAGGGGCGACATTCTGGTGTGGTCTGCGCCCTTCCACCCCGTCCAATGTTCCCTTGCTTGGCAAAAGCGCGCTTCCCGGCCTCTGGCTCAACACAGGACATGGAACTTTGGGCTGGACATTGGCCTGCGGCTCGGCAGCGGCAATCGCTGATCTCATGGAAGGGCGAAAACCGGGCGCGTACTTTCCCTTTCAGACGGCAGGCTGGCGTTAGCGTGGTTTTATAGTGACTCTCCAAAATACCAGGACACGAAGACGAGCCGCATACAGTATGAGTAGCACTGTGAGGCGAAGTCGGCAAAGTATTGGGATTTTGGGGAATTACCATACTTGTGCGCATATCCAACGGAACACAAGCCGCTACGATCAGGTGTGCTCTTACTTTTCCAGTATTTCGCGCAGATTTTTCAGCCAGGCGGCGCGGCGTTCCCGGTCGGGTAAAGGCGCGTCCTTGCCGCTAAAACGCGCATCCTCCCCCAACTCGGCAATAAACCGGGAAGGCTGCGCGAAAACTATTTCCCGTTCCCGCCGTCGCCGTTCACAGTAGGAAATGGAAAGGCTCTGCCGGGCGCGGGTAATGCCCACATACATCAGGCGACGCTCTTCCTCGATCTTTCCGTTCTCCACCGAATCCCAATGCGGCAGAATGCCCTCCTCTACCCCGACCAGAAATACATGCGGATACTCCAATCCCTTTGCGGCATGTAACGTTGAGAGCTGCACCGCATCCTGTCTTTCGCTATTCTCCTGCTGTTCCAGAAGATTGATGAGCGCGATATTCTGAATCAGGTCAACAAGACTTTTCCCTTCCTCCTCGCCCTTCCTGCCAAGCCAGCCGCAAAAATCACGCACATTCGCCCATTTTGTCGAAGCGATATGGCGAGCCTCGCCGGCGCGTAGAAACTCCTCATAGCCAATCCCAACCAGAAGGTCATCCAGCAAAGGCTCCACAGCTTCCATCCGCGCGCGCGCCGAAAATCGGGCAATAAACGCGCAAAAAGCCACTAACGATTCATATTGACGCGCAGGAACCCGCGCCGCCATGCCGGTTTCAGAAGCTGCCGCAAAGAGGGAAAGATGTCGTTCGCCCGCATATGCGCCCAATACCTGCAAGGTCGTCGCGCCTACACCACGCCGTGGCGTGGAAATCGCGCGGATAAAGGCAGGATCATCGTCAGGATTATGGAAAAGACGGAGATAGGCCAGCAAATCCTTGATTTCCGCCTTGTCGAAAAACGATTGCCCGCCGGAGAGTACATAAGGCGCTTTCCGGTCGCGCAATTGCTGTTCAAACAGACGGGCAAGATGATTGGAACGATAGAGGATTGCGTAATCCGACCACTTGCCGCGCCGTGCCAGACGGTGCGCCAGCAGGCGCGTGACCACGCTTTCCGCTTCCTTCTCGTTATCCGGCATGGCAGACACACAAACCGGATCGCCTACCCCAAGATCAGACCACAATTTTTTCTCGAACAATTTTTCGTTATGCGCGATGACATGGTTGGCGGCGCGCAGAATGGAAATGGTCGAGCGGTAATTCTGCTCCAGCTTGATGATTTTCAGATTCGGATAATCCTCCGGCAAGCGGCGCAAATTGGCAATATCAGCCCCGCGCCAGCCGTAAATACTCTGATCGTCATCGCCAACGGCAGTAAATTGCTGCCTTGGCCCGGTCAGATCCTTCAGAAGCCGATACTGACAGGCGTTGGTATCCTGATATTCGTCAATCAGCAAATAATGAATCCGCGTCTGCCACTTAAGGGCAATTTCCGCCTCCTGCCTGAACAAAACAACCGGCAACATGATGAGATCGTCGAAATCCATCGCCTGATAAGTCCGCAGAGTAGCGTCATAAGAGGGGTAGACACGCGCAGCCAGGGCTTCCGCTTCATCCTCCGGTATTATATCCGAAGGCAATATCAGCGCATTTTTCCAGCGGGAAATGATAGATTGGACCTGCCGCAACTTTTGTTTATCCACGCTTCCCGCCAAGTCCGAGATCACGCCCAGGCAGTCAGTAGCGTCAAAAATGGAAAACCTGGGCTTGTAACCGAGCAGAGACGCCTCTTCTCGCAAAATGCGCGCCCCCAGGGAATGGAAGGTTGAAATTTGCAATGCCTCCACAGCTTCCACCGAAACCAGCTTCCCCACCCGCTCCCGCATTTCCCGCGCAGCCTTGTTGGTAAAGGTAATTGCGGCAATCCGCCGAGCTTCCATCCCACACTCACGTAGCAAATAAACGATTTTCTGTGTGATGACCCGCGTCTTTCCCGACCCCGCGCCGGCCAATACCAAAAGAGGGCTGTCCAGATAACGGACAGCCTCGCGCTGTTGGGGATTAAGTTCACGCATTCTATGGCAACAGAAAAAGCGGAATTGTACCTGCGCTCAAGCCAGTACGAGGTAAATGACGCTGCCCCGAAATTCTCTTCCGAGCCTTCCTCCGATCACATCCAGATACACGTCCCGACAAAATTTGACTGACCGCAGACACTGTGGTCTAATGCACGCCCTTTCCATCGGGTGGTTAGCTCAGTTGGTACGAGCACTGCCTTCACACGGCAGGGGTCACTGGTTCGAGTCCAGTACCACCCACCAACAAAGGTTCAGCAAACATTCACTAAACCTTTGTCATTAACAGTGTGAGCCTTTCTGCCACGCCATCCAACGCAGCAACCGCAGCTCAAGTGGCACACCCTATTGAACCGGCAATTAAGGTTTGACTTTTCGAGGCACGCCCCATATGGGCCGAAATGGCAAATATGATGCAACCCTTAATTGCCGGGTGAATAAAACGTTTCCGAGTTTGCCTGATTCCATGTTCCCCGGTAGAAAGGATGAATATCCGCTCCGGTCAGCAGTTCGCCGGACGACAGGAACGTGTACCGTTGCGCATAGGTTTGCACTTCCACTTCGCTGACGCGGACGACTAAATGTTCTGGACGAATACCGGCTGGGTGCGTAAGGCCCGCAGCAGCAAGCATTTCGGAGAGACTCAGCATGGTGTTGCGGTGAAAGCGGTAAACCCGCTCTGTTTTGTTGGCGACGTTCAAAGCCTTCTGGCGCCTCTTATCCTGCGTGGCGACGCCGGTCGGACATTTGTTGTTCTGGCAACTCATGGACTGAACACAACCAACGGCAAACAGGAAACCACGCGCGGAATTTACCCAGTCCGCGCCCAAAGCCAATGCGCGCACAATGTCAAAGGCAGAAATGATTTTTCCCGACGCTCCGATTTTTATATGCTCACGTAACCCAGCACCAACCAGCGTGTTATGCACCAGCAATAAACCCTCCCGCAAGGGCATGCCCATGTGGTTGGAAAATTCCACCGGAGCCGCGCCTGTCCCGCCTTCGGAGCCATCCACGACGATATAGTCGGGATAAATACCGGTTTGCAGCATGGCCTTGACAATTGCCATGAATTCAGAAGGGCGACCGACACAGAGCTTGAAGCCGACAGGTTTTCCATTGGATAACTCACGCAATTTACGGATGAATTCCATCAATTGCAGCGGTGTACGAAACGCGGTATGCGCGGAAGGCGATACGCAATCCTGCCCCATCGGGATGCCCCGGACTTCGGCAACGAGCGGGGTGATTTTTTCCTTGGGCAGAATGCCGCCATGACCGGGTTTTGCGCCCTGGTTCATTTTTATCTCGATCATTTTTACATTGGGCAAAGCTGCCTTTTCCGCAAAACGGGCGGGATCAAAGTTTCCTTTTTCATCACGGCAACCGAAGTATCCGCTTCCCAATTCCCAGACCAGATCGCCCCCGCTTTCAAGATGATAGGGACTAATGCTGCCTTCTCCGGTATCGTGATAAAAATTGCCGCGTTTCGCCCCGGCATTCAGGGCAAGGATTGCGTTGGCGCTCAAACTGCCGAAGCTCATGGCCGAGATGTTGAAAATCGAGGCGGAATACGGTTGCGCGCATTGAGCATTCCCGATGTCAATACGGAAGCTCTCCGGGGCGCTCCTGGGAACCGGCGTCAGGGAATGACTGAGAAATTCATGGCCGTTGGCGTAAACATCGAGGAGGCTGCCGAATGCCTGCTCGGAAGGGAGATTCTTGGCGCGTTGATATACGAGACTGCGCTGCGCGCGCGAGAAGGGCACCGAATCTTCGTCCGATTCCAGGAGATATTGCCGTATCTCCGGACGTATGAGCTCGAACAGATAGCGGAAATGCCCCATGACCGGGTAATTCCGCAGGATGCTGTGCTTTTTTTGCAGCACATCGTAAAGTCCGAGCAAACTTAAGAATACTGCCCAGATGAAGAAGTCTATCTGGAGACTTTCAGAAAGGAAGGGATCCATGAGATTCCAGGAAAACACCTGGTTCATCACGTAAAACACGGCAAATGCGATAACTGCCCACCACACGGAAAAACGCATGGCTTTTGATCGTTGACTTGCTGAAAATACGCTCATGATCTTCCTCTTTTTGACAGGGAACCGAATCCGTAGTGTCCGGGTTGCAGTTATGTTGTAATTTTTCAGGATACGCCGAACTCTATAATCATACTCGCTTGCCCAGGGTTCGGGGCTTGTTTCGGGAAAGCGCTCGCCATTTTCCAACAGTATTTTATCGGGATGATGCCTGTTCTTGTGCAACCAGGTCAATCAGTACGATTTCCGGCCGTCCTGAGGTGCGTATCCGCGCCCCCCAGCTTCCAACACCGGCAGTGACCCAATAATGCGTCTGACCGCGCCTGGAGTAACCGTAGGAATGCTCGAAGAACTTTGCCACCACGAAATTGAGGGGGAAAAACTGCCCGTTATGCGTATGTCCCGACAATTGCAAAAAGACTCCAGCCTCTTCAGACTCTTCCAGCTTGTACGGCTGGTGATCGAGCATGATTTTCAGAGCGTCTTCAGGCGCGTCCTTAATTGCTTCCTGTACGGGCAAGCGTCCCGCATGACGATCATTACGTCCGATCAACAGGATTTTTCCGCCGTTTCCCAGCCCTTCATTCGCGTCAAGTTCCGCCCACTGGTCTATGAGCATGTGAATACCCATCCGGTTCAATGACTGTTTGTTTGATTCCGGCTCGCCTATGTATTCATGATTGCCCATCACACCCCAGAGACCGAGCCGGGGCTTTAACCGTTGCAGGATAGCGGCTAGCGCGTCCGCTTCCGAATGGTCAAAGTCATATTCGAGAATATCTCCGACAAAAAACACGATGTCGGACGACAAAGGTTCGATCTTGTCGACTATCCTGGCAAGATAGTCCACGGAAGCCAGGCGCCCGAGGTGAAGGTCGGAGAGCGCGACAATCCGCAATGGCGCAACCTCTTCTGGCGCGTAGATTTTCTCTTCGCGTACTGTCGGGAATTGAGCGTTGATCCAGCCTGCGACACACATAAAAAGCGCCGTGCCGATGATGCCCATACAACAGCGATAACGCCAACGCGCCCTGTTTTCGGCTGTAATGACAAACCAACGAAACCACCAGTTAAGGAGGCAGAAAATTCCTGTCAATATCCACGCCACTATGACATGGAACATTAACGCAGACCAAAAAGTACCCAGAAAGGACATGGCTTTCAGCCAGAAACTGTTGCCTTCGATCACGCGGGAAAAGAAGAACGCCAGCGCCAGCAGAATGGCAATGAGGCAGAGTCCTGCTCGCGCGGCAAATGAGACGCCAACGCCGCGCAGGACAAGGCAAAACTGGATGACTATCCCGATGCAGACGGAAGTGAAGAGCGCCCTGATAAAGAAAAAAATAAGGTAAGCGTCAGACATGCGGGAAAACAGTAAAGCCCATAGGATAGCCCGAATCAATGGCTCTTGCAGGGAGGAGATGGATGATTAATCTTATTCCTGCCAATGCTTCCATCGGTTTTTTGGATTGGCGAATCTGACGGCTTGCGGGTCAAATTTATCTGCTTCGAATTCCTTGCCCAGCCACTTGATCAGGTCTTTATGTTCTGGATGTCGAGGAGAAGCCAAAACTTCCAGCATATGTTCAAAACCTGGTATGCCACCGCAATCTTCCGGCGGGCAGGCGCGCGCTCCGGCAATGCAGTTAGGATATCTGATTCCTTTTTCCTTCAGAAAGACGCCTTCCAAAAGAATTTCATGCAGCCAGCCGTCGCCCAGGTCGTATTCGTACAAAGCCACATCGCCTGGTGTTTCCAGGAAACTGCTGGCTTCGATTTCCCAGCCGTTAAAAGTATTTTCATCATCATCCAGGTCATCGTCGGTTGGGTTACCGTTGATGATGATTTCACTACGCTTGCCAATGCGAAACATATGCAGATGATAATCTTCCCAACCCATGGCGCTTTGAATAGCCACATGCAGATCCCAGAACGTATAAGTCGCCGGTACTTGAATTCTCCGCCAGATTTCAGGGTCGCTATCAAGCAGGGTTATTTTGAACTGGTGAATGATCTGCGGCGTTGGCATGATGTTCCTCCTTGTCTGAGAAAGCAGTCATTTTATAGGATTGAAGTCGTCAGAATATCATCACCAACATAATCGTGGGCCGCCCCTGCCTGCATGCTCAGGGCAATCGCATGAAAGTCATGTCAGCTCGAGCAATTGAGCGCGATAGGAATCGGAAGTCGCTGCGATGAGGCGGCGTGCTTTGATGCCGCCCTTTCGTGGTATAGGGTCAAGGCGGACGAGGTTCAGGGTGATGTGCCTGAGCACGGCGAGGTTGTGGGCGGCATGTCCGGTGCGGGCGCGCATCTGATCGTCGGCGAAGGCAACATCCATGCACCAGTGCAGTCGGTTTTGAGTCACCCCTGCCTGAAGGCAGGGGATTCCTCGATACGGTACAGGGGAGCCTTCGGCTCCCTGTTACGCTTTGTCGCGCTTGTCTCCGCCATAAATGGCGGAGACAAGCGCGAGACCCGTGTTCAATACTCCAGTGAGC
>WRKX01000012.1 GCA_009777925.1 Betaproteobacteria bacterium
ACCTTTGGACGGCTGTTTGGGTTAATTGATCCAACGCAATTTGAGGTCGCCTTTCGGCGCTGGGTCGGATCGATCCTCCCGGCGCTGGGGGCCGATGCCGTGGTGGCAATCGACGGTAAGAGCAGTCGGCGCACAGGCAAGGTGGATGCCACGCCGCAGCATCTGGTGAGCGCGTTTGCCGCAGGTGCCGGTTTGGTGCTTGGGCAGCGGGCGACGGCGGCGAAGTCCAATGAAAAGACGACCATTCCTGAACTCCTGGCTACCCTGGCGCTGGAAGGCTGCATTGTCACGCTCGATGCCATGGGTACCCAGACCAACATCGCCCAGGCCATCCGCAACCGTGGTGCCAATTACATCCTGGCGCTCAAGGACAACCAACCGAACCTGGCCAATTCGCTGCGCGATTTCTTTGCCCAGTTCAAGGCTGCACCGGACAGGACACCCCACGCGATGTCCGAAACCGTGGAGAAGGATCATGGACGAATCGAGACACGGCGTTGTTATGCCTTCGATCAACTGGCGTGTCTGCATATAGTGCTTCTCGTAATTATTTTTACCCTTTCTCGCTTGCAGGATAGGATGTCTGAAGGTTGATAAAGTAAGATTATTTAGGAAAAGAACTATAAACCCGAGCAGTGGCCCGATCTGAAATCCTTCGCGGTGATCGAGTCGCAGCGCGAAATCAAGGACAGGACGACGCTTGAGCAGCGCTACTATCTTTCGAGCCTCGCCCCAGATGCAGATCGCCTCTTGCGGACAATCCGCGCTCACTGGAGTATTGAACACGGGTCTCGCGCTTGTCTCCGCCATTTATAGTGCTTCTCGTAATTATTTTTACCCTTTCTTGCTTGCAGGATAGGATGTCTGAAGGTTGATAAAGTAAGATTATTTAGGAAAAGCACTATAAACCAAAACCGCGCTACAACATCCGCGCCCGGAATTTTTTTACAAAATGCGCTAAAGGATTTTTTTGCTGCGCCGTAAAAGGGAACAAGCAGGTGAAAATAGCATTGATCTAAAAGCCTGGCGATTTTAGTTTTAATATTTTTCATGAAGGAGAGAAAAAATGCCGCAAGTTATCAATACCAATGTCCAGTCCCTGAACTCGCAACGTTCTCTGGATTCTTCCCAAAACGCGCTGTTTACCGCGCTGCAACGTTTGTCTTCCGGTCTGCGGGTCAATAGTTCCAAGGACGACGCCGCCGGTCTTGCGGTGGCGGAGAAGATGAACTCTCAGGCGCGCGGCATGTCGGTAGCTATTCGTAACGCCAACGACGGCATTTCATTGGCGCAGACCGCCGAAGCGGGGATGAACGTCATCACCGGTCACTTGCAGCGGATGCGCGATCTGGCGGTACAGGCTGCTTCCGGGCAATACGATTCGGGCAACCGCGCCGCGCTGGATACCGAATTTCAGCAACTGGCCAGTGAAATCAGCCGGGTCGTCAGCGCCACCAATTTTAATGGACAACAGCTTCTGAATGGCGATTTCTCTGACGGCGTCAACTTTCAGGTTGGCGCGACGACCACGAGCGAATCGCAGATTGCAATCGCGATTAGCGCTGTAGCTGTGAGCGCAGGGGCTATTACAGGCTCTGGCTCAGTCGGCGAAAATAATGCGCTTTCCGCAATTTCTGCGGTGGACGCTGCGATTGGGCAAATCAACAACAATCGCGCTTCCCTGGGCGCGATTCAGAACCGTTTTGAAGGCGTGCTGACCCAGCTTTCCGCCGCGCGGGAAAACGCGGTAGCGGCCAGAAGCCGGATCATGGATGCCGACTACGCGGAAGAAACAGCCAATCTCTCCAGAGCGCAAATCCTGCAACAGGCCGGGGTCGCGATGGTGGCGCAGGCCAACGCCCTGCCACAGAACGTGCTCTCGCTATTACGGTAAGTACATGGGAGTAGTGATATAGGAGAGTATCCAGAAAAGGCGCGGCGGGTGAAAACCCGACCGCGCCTCTGGAGCATCCGGGCATTGCCCTGAACGAAAACAGCTTTTTTGTTCAGGACAATTTCTGGAATCGGCAGGATTGGCAGAAATAGCGCAATTGAACGCAATCAGGGGTTTTTTTCAGCCCCGCGAACTGAAGGAGCAGCATCATGGACATTACCAGCATTGGCGGCGCGACCCCCGTCACGCCCCTTCCGCAAAATCCGCAGCAGGGTCGCGCGCCTAACGCGCCGGTCAGCCGGGAAACCATGGCGGATAACGCGGGCGGCAGCAAAGGCGCGGATAGCGCCCGGCAGGCGCCGCCAGCCAATATGCCTGTAGTAGGCAAGGAAGAAACGAGTCTGCCCAATTGGCCCCGCCAACCGGGGGCGGAAGCGCAAAGTTTCCTCGCCAACCAGACCCGACGCGGGCAGGCAGCCTCGCAGCCGAGCGCGGAGCCGGAATCCGTCTTCAATCGCCCCATGAGTCCTGAACAGAAGGCGGAGATGGCAAAACAGGAGTTGGAGGAGCTGCAGAGGAGTGTGGACGAGATCAGGCAGTTTGTCCTGCCCTACAACAGTTCGCTGAACTTCTCGGTGGATAAAGATAGCGGTCGCCTCATCGTCAAGGTCGTTGACAACGAAACGCAGGAAGTCATCAAACAGATACCTTCCGAGGACGCCATGAAACTCGCGCGTTCTCTGGAACAACTGCAAGGCTTGCTCGTGCGGCAAAAGGCATGATTCCTGCTAATACATAACCATATTAAACCCCAACGGGCAAGGAGAAAATAATGGCAAGCATATCGGCACTCGGAGTAGGCTCAGGCATTGATCTGGCAGGATTGCTGGACGGCCTGATGGCGATGGAGAGAAAGCCTCTGGATAGCCTGCAAAGCAAGGTATCTTCCTACAACTCGACGAT
The DNA here is from genome assembly GCA_009777925.1 of Betaproteobacteria bacterium. GTDB lineage: Bacteria > Pseudomonadota > Gammaproteobacteria > Burkholderiales > Rhodocyclaceae > Azovibrio. The sequence continues at coordinate 2,858 of WRKX01000012.1, forward strand.
TTCCGCGCTTGGCGCGTTGAGCAGCAAACTCTCTGCCCTGCGGACGGCGGCGCAGGATTTGCGCCCTTCCGCCCTGCAAACTCCGCTGGAAAAATTTGCCACTTACACAGGTAGCCTGGGTGATGAAAAGGCAGGCACGGTGACGGTGGGCGAAGGCGCGGTGGCGGGAAATTACAATCTGGAAATCGTCAGTCTCGCCAAAGGGCAGAAGACCATCGCTTCCGGCCTGAATGCCGCAGGCGGCACGCTGGATTTCAGCTTTGCGGATTCCAGCCGCGATTTCTCGGTCAATGTGGCGGCAGGCGCTACTATGGAAGATGTAGCCAAAGCCATCAACGCGAAAAACGGAGATGTCAGCGCGACTGTGGTCAACGGCAACATGATTCTTTCCGGCAAGGAAGGCGCGGACAGCGCGTTTACCATCAACAGCGGGATTTTCAGCAGCGCGACCAATAATCAGTTGGCCTCAAACGCGGAAATAAGAATTGACGGCATTACTGTTACCAGCCAGAGCAACAAGATCAGCGACGCATTGACCGGCGTGACCATTGACCTTTCCCAGACCGCAAGCCCGGGGACAACCACCCTCTCCATAACCAGGGATAGCGGGGAAAAGCTCCAGTCATCCCTGGAGGCTTTCGTCAAGGCGTTCAATGAAGCCGTTACCAGCATGAAAACGCTTGGCTCTTACGATAAAGAGACTACGCTGGCAGGCCCATTGCAAGGCAAAAGCATTCTGCGCGAATCAGAGTCAATGCTCTCCAGGCTGGTTTTTGATACCAAGCTCAGCACGACAGACGCGCAAGGAAACCCGGTCGAGCTTTCCCTTTCCGCCATCGGCATTGCTTTCAGCAAGAGTTCGGATGGCACGCTCTCGCTGGATGTCGACAAACTGAAGGCGGCGGTGGCAGCCAACCCCGAAGGGATTGCCAAATTTGCCGCCGAGATTGGCAGGACGTTTGACGAATCACTGGACAAGGTGGTCGGCACGGGCGGGCGCATTGACCTGAATAAGGACAGCATTACCTCAAGCATCAGGATGCTGGAAAAACAGGCCGAAGCAATGGAAAGACGCCTGGAGATGGTTGAAGCGCGCTACCGCACCCAATTCTCCGCGCTGGATACCCTGGTCGCCAGGATGAGTTCCACCAGCAATTGGCTGGCGCAAACTCTGGCGGGTCTGGCTATAGATTATAGCGGCGCCAAAAAATAACTATTGGAAGGACGGCGCTTTGGAAAATATCCGCAGGGACTGAACCGACGAGTACGCAGGGGCGCGATTTATCGCGCCCAACCTTGCAAACCCTTTAAAAAAGCGGGCATTTCGCCCGCTTTTTTGTGACCATCGAAAAATCAGACATGCCTGATTGAGCCGCCGTATTGGGCGACCAGGGGGTCAACTGTCAAAAGCGTGATTCCTTCACTCAAGGATTGCGCGATCAGGATGCGATCGAACGGGTCTTTATGCAGCGGCGGCAAACCAGTCACGGCGACCGCATGGATGCCTGTCACCGGCAATTCAATATAGCTGTTGTCAATCAAACAGCGCCGGATGATACGCGCGTCCGCCCGAAAATCCTCGCGCCCCAGACCTTGCTTGATGGCGATTTCCCAAAGGCTGGCGGCGCTGAACAACAACTCGTTTCGGGTATCCTCAATTAACGTCCGCGTGGAGAGAGGCAAATGCTCCGGCTCACCCAAAGCCCATAACAGCAGGTGGGTATCAAGAAGCAGTTTCATGCGCCAATGCCAAAAAGCTGTTCAATTTCCGAGCTGCCCATCCGATCAAAATCGTCCGGCACGGCAATCTCCCCGATGAGGTAGCCCAGGCGCCGCGCCTGGTTTTCAGGAGGGGTATTCAGGGGGACGACTTTCACAAGAGGTTTTGAAGCCCTGGCGATGATGAAGGGATTGCCTTCAACAACCTGCTGGACAAGACGGGAGAGATGCGTCTTCGCTTCGTGGATGTTGACCGTTCGCATGATTTGCTCTTATGGACTAAGTTCTGTTAGTTTAGTCTGAGTAGATGGCTCTGTCAAGCTAACCCCAATACTGTTCACTCAACACATCGTCATTGCGAGGAGCGTAGGCGACGAAGCAATCCAGAAGCCCGCTGTGCGTGACTGCCCTGCTGGATTGCTTCGCTGCGCGTGCGCCGGGAGACCGGCAAGGAGTAGATGGTGCAAGTCCATTACGATGAAGGAATAGCTAACCACATCGGCCTCAAGCCGTGCGTATTCGTTCGCAAGGACGATTGCGAAGCGTCGGTAGAGGTGCGCATAGGCCAGCCATTGAGCCGCGAAAGAAGCGATCCCCGGGCAGCCGACGTTTTGCGTAGTACGGAAGGCAACAGCGACAGGCGCGTTATAGCGAGTGTGTGTCGCTCCCGGCGTGGTCATAGACCCTGGCATGTACGTAAGCTCCTTGTTTGGGAACCGGGAGGTCCCAGTTTTGGCCGCTGTGAAAGGGCGGTCCGCATCGGGAAGGTGAGGAGCCGCAGCCGATGATGCACGAAACTGGGAAGTCAGACCCCGCCATAGTAGCTGTGAAGTCGGCGAACGAAGCGGGTCAAACCGCTAAGGAGCTGATGGAGCCAAGGGCGGGGGCCAAGGGGAATGTGTTGCAGCAAAGCACGCACCAGACCCAGAGCTGGGTAAGCGTGACACAGGCGCTGGAGCGCATACGGCAAATTGCAAGGCAACGTAAGAAGGAGAAGTTTACCGCCCTCATGCATCACATTAGTCTGGAACTGCTCGAAGCGGAATTCTTTGCCCTTAAAGGAAATGCTGCGGCGGGCGTGGATGGACTGACGGGGAGCGACTACGAGAAAGAGCTGGAAGCCAACCTTCGGGCGCTACACAGCCGTGTTCATTTGGGCAGCTACCGACCCTTACCGTCCAGACGGGTTTATATCCCCAAGCCGGATGGTCGGCAACGTCCGATAGCCGTTGCAGGTCTGGAGGACAAGATAGTACAACGGGTCACAGCAACGATACTGAACGCGATCTATGAGGAAGAGTTCCTTGGATTCTCGTATGGATTTCGGCCTGGCCGCAGTGCGCACGATGCGATGGACGCGCTTGTGGTTGGGATGGAAAGCCGAAAGGTGAATTTCGTGGTAGACGCCGACATTCGGTCATTCTTCGACACGGTAGACCAGAAATGGTTAATTCGCTTCGTGGAACATCGGATAGGCGACAAACGCATCATCGGCCTGATTCAGAAATGGCTTAAGGCGGGAGTTCTGGAAGAAGGGCAGGTCAGGGTCAGCCAGATCGGTACGGCACAAGGGGCGGTGATTTCACCGCTGCTTGCCAATATCTACCTGCACTATGTGCTTGATCTGTGGGCGCAACGCTGGCGACGGCGTGATGCCACGGGCGAGATGATAATCGTGCGCTACGCCGATGACTTCATTGTGGGCTTTGAGAATGAAGACGATGCCCATCGGTTTCTGGACATGATGCGTGATCGGCTGCAAGAGTTCGGTCTGTCGTTGCACCCTGAGAAGACCCGGCTGATTGAGTTTGGACGTTTTGCGGCGCAGAACCGCAAACGGCGAGGGCTTGGTAAGCCGGAGACGTTCGACTTCTTAGGCATGACTTTCATCTGCTCAAAGACACGACGGGGCAAGTATCAAGTCAAACGCAAGTCCCGGCGGGACCGTCTAAGAGCCAAACTGAAAGAGATCAAGCAGACGCTTCGACGGAACATGCACAGGTCAATTCCTGAACAGGGAAGATGGCTGGGGCGTGTCGTCACAGGATACTTCAACTATCATGCTGTGCCGACGAACATGAGTTCGCTAAGCACTTTCCTATACCACGTAACAGACCTCTGGAAAAAGACGCTACGGCGTCGCAGCCAAAAGGATCAGACGATATGGACGAGGATCAGGAAGCTGGCGAGCGAGTTTCTACCCAAGCCGCGAATCCTTCACCCGTGGCCAAACCAACGATTTGCCGTCACTCACCCAAGGTGGGAGCCGTATGCCTTAATTGGGCACGTACGGTTCTGTGCGGGGGCGCCCAGTAATGGGCGTCCCTACCGCGATTCGCAATGACGACGTATGCGCTTGAGCCAAAATCGCTCTAAGTGAACAGCATTGAAGCTAACCCGCACCTTCTTAAAGACGCCGGTTGGCTCAAGCCGCTGCCAGAGCCTCATCCAGATCGGCGATCAGGTCGTCCTTGTGCTCAATACCGATAGATAGACGGATCATGTCCTCGGTAATGCCCGCCCTCTCAAGTTGTTCCGGGGAAAGCTGGCTGTGGGTAGTTGAGGCAGGATGACTGACCAGACTCTTGCAATCGCCGATGTTTACCAGGCGGATAAAGAGTTTCAAGGCATCCTGAAAGGCAATACCGGCAGACTTGCCGCCTTTGACACCAAACGTGAGAATGCCGGAAGCGTGGCCTTTCATATACCTTTGCGCGAGAAGGTTATCGGGATGGTTTTTCAGTCCGGCGTAATTTACCCAATTGACTTTTGGATGTCCTGTCAGATGACGCGCAATGGCAAGCGTGTTCTCGCAGATACGTTCCATACGCAGCGTCAGAGTTTCTATGCCTTGCAGGATAAGAAAAGCATTGAAAGGGCTGATTGCCGCGCCCATGGCTCTTAACATAATGACGCGGGCGCGAGCGATATACGCGGCCGCCCCCATTGCTTCAGTGTAGATCATGCCGTGATAGGCAGGATCGGGTGTGTTCAAACAGCGGAATTTTTCCTTGTGTTCCGCCCAGGGGAAACGTCCGCTGTCAACGATAACGCCGCCAATCGAATTGCCGTGTCCGCCAATATATTTAGTCAGGGAATGGATAATGATGTCCGCGCCGTGCTCGAAAGGACGACAAAGAAAAGGCGAAGCTACAGTGTTGTCCACAATCAGAGGGATATTATGGCGACGGGCAATTTCCGAGAGCATTTCAAAATCCGCAATCTTGCCCAGCGGGTTGCTGATGGCTTCGCAAAAAATTGCCTTGGTACGCGCGTCAATTTGTTGCTCGAAACTGGCGGGGTCGTCCGGGGTAGCGTAGCGGACGGATATGCCGTAGTCCGGCAGGACATAGGCAAACAGGGTATTGGTTCCGCCGTAGAGTACGGATGATGTCACAATGTTGTCGCCAGCGTGGGCGATGTTCTGAATGGCGACGGTAATTGCGGCCATGCCGGAGGCGAGAGCAAGGGCGGCAATCCCGCCTTCCAGTTCGGCAATTCTTTTTTCCAGCACATCCTGTGTGGGATTCATTATGCGGGTGTAGATGTTGCCCGGAGTCTTGAGGCTGAACAAATCCGCGCCATATTGCGAATTATCGAAGGCGTAGGATGTCGTTTGATATACCGGAACCGCAACCGCGCGGGTGTTGGAGTCGGGGCTATAACCGCCGTGTACTGCGATGGTTTCTTGACGCATGAAAATCTCCAGGGTTGGGTAGATGATGGGTTTTAGTTTTGGACTCGCTTATCCCGATTAATCAGGGCATAGGCTGAATGATTGTGGATTGACTCGAAATTTTCCGATTCCACCGCATAGGCTTCAACACGCGGATCGGCGTTCAGACAGGCGGCAACGTCGCGCACCATATCCTCGACAAACTTTGGGTTGTCGTAAGCGCGCTCGGTGACATACTTTTCATCCGGGCGTTTCAGGAGGCCGTAAAGTTCGCAGGAAGCCTTCTCTTCAACCAGGTCGACAATTTCTTCAATCCAGATGAAGCGTTTTGCGGATACGGTCACGGTGACGTGCGAACGCTGATTGTGCGCGCCGCGCTCGGAAATTTCCCTGGAGCAGGGGCAAAGGCTGGTGACCGGCACGACAACCTTCAGACTGGGACTGATGCTGTTATTGCGGATGTCGCCTGAGAGCGTGACATCGTAATTCATCAGGCTTTTTACCCCGGAGATGGGCGCGGCCTTATTGATGAAATAGGGAAAATTCATTTCGATATGCCCGGTTTCGGCTTCCAGCCGCTCCAGCATTTCCCGCAGCATGGCAGGGAAATTTTCCACGGAAATCTCGCGCTCGTGGCTGTTCAAAATCTCCACGAAGCGGGACATGTGGGTTCCCTTGAAATTGTGCGGCAGGCCGACATACATATTGAATGTGGCAATGGTGTGTTGTACGCCGCCGTCCCGGTCGCTCACCCGGACAGGGTGGCATAGCGACTTGACGCCGACCTTGTTGATGGCCAGGTGGCGGGTGTCTGCGGAACTTTGTACGTCGGGGATAGGGGTCATGGGGAAATTCCTGTAGCAAGTTATTATGGTGAATGAACTATGATCTATGATAACAGACGGCGGCACGTCCGCCGCGTATGCGATTGTTTCGCGCTTCAGCAGCGCACCTTGCGGATGGCGCTTAAAATGCCTTCCGCGTCAAGACCGGCTTCGGCGAGCAGTTCTTTTTGGTCGCCGTGCTCTATGAAGTGATCGGGCAGACCAAGGCGCAGCAGCGGCACATCCAGTCCCATTTCCGTCAGGGCTCTGGCTACTTCCGCGCCCGCGCCGCCAACGACGGCGTTTTCTTCCAGACTAACCAGAAGGGTATGCGATTTTGCCAGACGTGCAAGCAGTTCCCGGTCAATGGGTTTGACAAAACGCATGTTGGCAACGCTGGCGTCAAGCGTATCGCCTATCGCCAGCGCGGTAAAGAGCAGACTGCCGAAGGAGAGCAGGGCGACATCTTTCCCTTCCCGCCGTAATTCGCCCTTGCCTGGTGGCAATGCTTCCAGATCATTGCCGGCGGTCACGGCAAAATCGCTGCCGCCGCGCGGATAGCGCACCGCAACGGGAGTATTGAGCTTGTAGGCAGTGGTTAGCATCCGTCGGCATTCGTTTTCATCCGCCGGAGTCATGATAGTAATGTTAGGCACGCAGGCAAGATAAGAAAGATCGAAACTGCCATGATGAGTCGCGCCATCCGCGCCGACCAGGCCGCCTCGATCAATGGCGAACACTACCGGCAGGTTTTGCAGGGCGACATCGTGCACCAGTTGATCGTAGGCGCGTTGCAGAAAGGTAGAGTAAATGGCGACGACCGGCTTCAAGCCTTCACAGGCGAGACCGGCGGCGAAGGTGACCGCGTGCTGCTCGGCAATGCCGACATCGTAATAACGGTCGGGGAACTCTTCCGCGAAACGGGTCATGCCGGAACCTTCGCGCATGGCAGGGGTAATGCCGACCAGACGTGAATCGGCAGCCGCCATAGCGCAGAGCCAATCGCCGAAAACCTGGGTATAGGTGAGTTTGCCGGCCTTGTTTTCGGCAATGCCTGTGTCAACATCAAATTTGCCTACGCCGTGATACAGAATCGGGTTGGTTTCAGCCAGCTTGTAGCCCTGCCCTTTGCGAGTGATGACATGCAAAAACTGCGGACCTTTCAGTTTTTTGATATTTTCCAGGGTGGGCAGGAGGGCGTTAAAGTCGTGGCCGTCAATGGGACCGTAATAGTTGAAACCGAATTCCTCAAACAAGGCTCCCGGTGTAATCATCCCCTTGACGTGCTCTTCCGCGCGTCGCGCCAGTTCCAGAAGAGGTGGCGCGAAACCGAGCATGTGCCTTCCCGCTTCCTTGGCCGCGTTGTAGGTCTTGCCGGACATCAATCGGGTAAGAATACGGTTGAGAGCGCCTACCGGAGGAGAAATTGACATTTCGTTGTCATTGAGGATGACGAACATGTCGACATTGGCAATGCCAGCGTTATTTAATGCTTCAAAAGCCATGCCGGCAGACATCGCGCCATCGCCGATGATGGCGACGACTTTTTTCTCTTCGCCCAGGCGTCTTGCCGCAAGCGCCATGCCGAGCGCGGCGGAAATGGAAGTGGAAGAGTGCCCCACACCGAACGTGTCATATTCGGATTCGGAACGGCGGGGAAATCCGGCAATGCCGTCTTTCATCCTTAAGCGCGCCATCTCGGCGCGGCGTCCGGTCAGAATCTTGTGGGCGTAGCTTTGATGCCCGACATCCCAGACAAGGCGGTCATAAGGCGTATTGAATACGTAATGGAGTGCGATGGTAAGCTCCACCGTACCCAGATTGGAAGAAAGATGCCCGCCGGTACGGGACACCGATTCCACCAGAAAGGTACGCAACTCTTCCGCCAGGCGCGGCAGGTCGCGTTTGTCCAGCAGGCGCAGGTCGACAGGCGAAGCGATGCCGTCCAATAGAGAATCGGAGGAGGGAGAGTCGCGTTCCATCAAAATCGCCGGTCACAGATAAAATCAGTCAGTTCAGTTAGACGTTGCCCGCCCTTGTCGAAGCGGGTCAGGGCAAGACGCGCTTCCTGCCGCAATTCGTCCGCGTAACGCCTGGCTTCGTCAAGACCCAGAAGACTAACATAGGTCGGCTTGGCAGTGGCATTATCCTTGCCAGCCGTCTTGCCCAGAGTGGCGCTTTTTTCCGTGCAGTCGAGAATGTCGTCGACCACCTGAAACAGAAGACCGACGCGATTGGCAAAATGATCCAGCCGGTTGAATGCCCCGGTTTCTTTCAGGTTATCCTCGCCGGACAGGCTCTTGCCGCACAACGCGCCCAGACGGATGGCGGCGCGGATTAAAGCGCCTGTTTTCATCGCGTGCATCAATTCCAGTTCCGGGCGGGTAAGGGTTTTGCCCACAGCCGCCAGATCAACAGCCTGTCCGCCTGCCATGCCAAGGGAGCCGGAAGCGTGCGCCAGCGCCCTGACCGCCTGCAATTGCCGCGCAGAGCGGGAAGAGTCGAATAGCCCGGGTTTCGCCAGACATTCAAAGGCAAGGCTTTGCAGGGCGTCGCCTGCCAGCAGCGCAGTCGCTTCATCGAACGCGACATGACAGGAGGGACGCCCGCGCCGTAGCGCGTCATCATCCATGCAGGGCAGGTCGTCGTGAATCAGGGAATAGGCGTGGATCAACTCAACCGCAACGGCAGAGGCCAGCAGCGGGGGAGGGGCCGCCTCTGCCAGTTCGCCGGCGGCAAAAACCAGAAGGGCGCGGACTCTTTTCCCGCCGCCCAGGACGCTGTAGCGCATCGCCTCATGCAGATTGTGCGGAATGGCCTCTCTACCGGGCAGGATTGTGTCCAGATGCTTTTCCACATCCTGCTGAACCGAGATCATCCAGGCGGAAAAATCGGTCATAGTGCCTCCCCGTCCGGCGAAAAGGGTTTCAGCGTGCCAGCTTCCAGTACCTTGATGCGTTCTTCCGCTTCCTTTAATTGATTCTGGCAATGTTGAAGCAAGGCCATGCCGCGCTGGTAGGCGGCGATGGAATCTTCCAGTTCCAGATTGCCGCCTTCCATGCGAGCTGCCAGCGTTTCCAGCTCGGCAAGCGCCGTTTCAAATTTCAGGTCGGCAGGCAGGGGTTCGGGGTGAGTGGTCGCCATGACGGAGAGAATCAGGAGAAACAGGAAAAATACTTAATTTTTACGGGGGGGTCAAATCTACCCTTGGTTGCGATGCAGAAATTTTGAGGCGTGGTCATTTTATTTTCCGCTGCGATTGCGTTCCTGCTGTTCCCGCTGTGCCAGCGTTTCTATTCTAAATGAGTGCGAAGGCGGGAATACAGCATGCCATTGGCAATATAGACAGATTTTTATAGTGCTTTTCATAAATAATCTTACTCTACCAACCTTCAGACATCCTATCCTGCAAGCGAGAAGAGGTAAAAATAATTACGAGAAGCACTATAGTACAGGGCAGGGGCGGCATTTTGCGCGGAAACTCCGGAGAAACAGAAAGGCTGTGCTGGATTCCCGCTCCCAGCCCATGCGGGAGTGACGAATGGTTTGAAGCCTGTGCGATGATAGCGGAGTTTCCGGTAATTCGTAGGGGGCGAGATTTATCGCGCTCCCTACAGCAATGAATTACGCTCCAACCTATGACGTATGTCTGGATCGCGTAGCAGACGCTCGCAATGACGGTGTATCCGCTTGAACCTAAACTGCTCTAATCACTGTTCCCTGTTCCCTGCCTGCCGTCTTCCAGGTCGAACAGAGTTTCATCAATCTCGGTGCGGAGTTTTTCCAGAAACATCAGACGTTGCGTAAGATCGGCAGCGGTGGGGTAATCCAGTTCGTCATCCAGAAGATTGCCGAGAGTCTCAAAATGATGCGCCAGATCACGCACAAGACGTTCCAGAAGATGCTCAAGGCTCCGCGCGTCGTTGCTTGCGCGAGCCTCAAGGATGGCTTCCCGCCATTCCATCTGCTCCATAAGAAATTCAGCGGGCAACGCCTGACCAGACCCTACAGCAAACCCCAGATGTTGCAGCAGATAAAGGGCGCGGGGCAGCGGCTCTTTCAGGGTTTGATACCCCTCATTGATCCGCGCGGCCAATTGCGCGGAGACGCGGCGGGTTTTTTCATCCGCGCCTGAAAAGCGGTCAGGGTGCGCCTCGCGCTGGAGGGCAAGATAACGTTCCTCCAACTCCGCCTGCGCAATACGAAAAACCGGCTGCAAGGCAAAGAGAGTAAAAAAATCCGCAGTCAGTCCCCGGACGCTCATACATTGAAACTTTCCCCGCAGCCGCATTGATTGCTGACATTCGGGTTGTTGAACTGAAAGCCTTCGTTCAACCCTTCGCGGGTATAGTCGAGTTCGGTTCCTTCAAGATAAGGCAGGCTCTTGGCGTCAACAAAAACCTTGACGCCATGACTGTCAAAAACTTCATCGCCAGACTCCGCTTCGTCAACAAACTCCAGGCGGTAAGCCATGCCGGAACAGCCGCTGGTGCGAACTCCAAGGCGAAGCCCCAGACCCTTGCCGCGCTTCTCAAGATATTTGACGACGTGTCGCGCCGCCTGTTCAGTAAGGGTAATTGCCATATTTTCTCCAATCCTTAAAAGTGGTTAAACGGGCTCGCCGTGTTTTTTCCGGTAATCTGCTACCGCCGCCTTGATTGCGTCTTCCGCCAGAACGGAACAGTGAATCTTGACGGGCGGCAGCGCCAGTTCCTCGGCAATCTGTGTATTCTTGATCGTCATGGCTTCCTCCACCGTCTTGCCTTTCACCCATTCGGTGAGGAGACTGGAAGAAGCAATGGCGGAACCGCAGCCGTAGGTCTTGAAACGCGCGTCTTCGATGACGCCATCCTTGCCGACCTGGATTTGCAGTTTCATCACGTCGCCGCAGGCAGGCGCGCCGACCATGCCGGTGCCGACATTTTCATCGTTCTGGTCGAAACTGCCCACATTGCGCGGGTTTTCGTAATGGTCAATAACTTTTGCGCTGTAACTCATATGAGACTCCGTTTGGTGTTTAATTCAGAAAAATTTTAGTTTCGCTCTTGCGGCGAGATGAGGCCAACAGCATCAATGCGCCGCCCATTGCACCTTATCAAGATCAATGCCTGCCTGCGCCATTTCCCAAAGCGGGGACATGTCTCTTAACTTTGCGACTTTTTGCCGCAGAAGAGAAAGAGCATAGTCTATGTCTTCTTCGCTGGTAAAACGCCCCAGCGAAAAACGGATGGAGCTGTGCGCCAGCTCGTCGCTACGCCCCAGGGCGCGCAACACATAGGATGGCTCCAGACTGGCCGAAGTGCAGGCAGAGCCGGAAGAAACCGCTAAATCCTTGATGGCCATTATCAGCGATTCGCCCTCCACATAAGCAAAGCTGACGTTAAGATTATGCGCTACGCGGGCCTCAAGATCGCCATTGACATAGGTAGCCTCTATGCCGGAAAGCCCGGCATATAGGCGATCACGCAGACGGGCGATTCGCTCGTTCTCCGTCGCCATTTCCGCGCCGGCAAGGGCGAAGGCTTCGCCCATGCCGACAATCTGGTGGGGAGCCAGAGTGCCGGAACGAAAGCCGCGCTCATGCCCGCCGCCGTGCATCTGCGCTTCCAGGCGGACGCGGGGCTTACGCCGCACATAAAGCGCGCCGATTCCCTTGGGGCCGTAAGTTTTATGGGCAGAAAAACTCATCAAATCAACTGGCAGCGTTTTCAGGTCAATGGCAACCTTGCCGGTAGCCTGCGCCGCGTCGACGTGAAAAATCACGCCTTTTTCGCGGCAGAGCGCGCCGATTTCGGCAATGGGCTGAATGACGCCGATTTCATTGTTGACCAGCATGATGGAAACAAGAGCGGTGTCCGGGGTTAGCGCCTCCCTGAACGCTTCAAGGTCAATGAGGCCGTTTTCCCGCACATCGAGCCAGGTGACCTGATACCCCTGCCGTTCCAATTCCCGCATGGGATCAAGAACAGCCTTGTGTTCAGTCTTGACGGTAATCAGGTGTTTGCCTTTATCCCTGCCGTAAAAATGCGCCGCGCCCTTGATGGCAAGATTGTTGGATTCCGTCGCGCCGGAAGTCCAGACGATCTCTTTCGGATCAGCGCCGATCAGATCGGCCACCTGCGCGCGCGCTTTTTCCACGGCGGCCTCCGCTTCCCAGCCAAAACCGTGCGAACGGGAAGCGGGATTGCCAAAATGTGCGCTCAGGTAGGGAATCATCTTTTCCGCTACCCGTGGATCAACCGGGGTGGTCGCGGAATAATCAAGGTAAATAGGTAATTGCATTCATGTTCTCCAGAAGTCTTTTGCGATTAGAAATTTTCTACAGACGGGTGTAAGCAGCCAGACGGCTGAGTTTGGTGGTGGTTTCCTGCAGGGCGAGAAGAAAACCCTCGATTTCCGCCGCCCTGGTTTTTTCGCCCAGACTGACCCGGACGGCGCACTGCGCGAGGTCGGCAGGGACGCCCATCGCCAGCAAAACGTGCGAAGGGGAAGAATCGGCGCTGGAGCAGGCGGAACCGCTGGCGATAGCAAATCCGGCGCGATCCAGCTTGCCGACCAGAGTTTCGCCATCCACGGAAGGGAAAGCGAAAAAACTGGTATTGGGCAAGCGCGGCGCGCCTGCGGCAAAAATGGAAGCTCCCATTTCCCGCAATCGCGCTTCCAGCCGTTCCCGTAAGGCTTCCTGGGCCCTGGCGCGTTCCGCCAGACGGGAAACAGCCAGTTCACAGGCCGCGCCGAAGCCGACGATGGCAGCGATGTTTTCCGTGCCGGAACGCAGCCCTCGCTCCTGCCCACCGCCCGCGATCTGCGTCGCAAGATCGAGGCGTTTATCCATGACCAGGGCGGCAGCGCCTTTGGGGCCGCAGATTTTATGCGAGGAAATCGTAAGCGCATGGACGCCCGCGTTATTTAACACGCGAAAATCAATCGGCATTCTGCCGAGCGCCTGTACCGCGTCCGTATGAAACCAGCCGCCATCCGGCGCGATTTCCCGGACACAGGCGGCAATTGCCGCGACATCATGAATCACGCCGGTCTCATTATTCGCCAGCATGACCGACCAGCGCCGGGGTTTCTCCTCTGCGGCGGCCTCTACATCAGCCAAATGGATTTGTCCTTCCGCGTCAACCGGCAGTTGCGTGAGCTGCCAGCCCTGGGCGCGAAGCTGACGCGCCGCGTTCAGCACGGAAAGATGCTCCGTCGCGCCGACCGCCACCGTTTCCGCCCTGCCGCTTGTCACGGCTCCGCGAAAGGTCGCGCCCGCCCCCTTGAGAAAAAGGTTATTGGCTTCGCTGCCCCCGCTCGTGAAAATAATTTCTGTCGGGTGCGCCCCTGTCGCGGCGGCAACCTGCTCGCGCGCTTTTTCCAATGCGGCAAGCGCGGCGCGGCCATACTCGTGTCGGCTGGAAGCATTGCCATAACGAGCGGAAAAATAAGGCAGCATCGCCTCCACAACCCGTTCATCAACGGGTGTGGTCGCGTTATGGTCAAAGTAAATCGGGGCAAACATGATATAAGGGCGCAGGCTTCAGGTGGAAATTCGGGAAAATCAGGCCGGAACCAAAGAGGGCGAAGAAGTTTTGACGCGCGCGCGGGCGCGGCGCGGTGGCGTCTGCGCGGCAGGAACCCAGCCTTCCCTGCTTGTGTGCCGGGCGACCAGATCGCCCAGAGAAACAGAGGCAAGGTAATCCAGCATTTTCTTGTTCAAATCGCTCCACAGATCGTGCGTCATGCAGCGGCTATTGTTCTGGCAATCGCCGTTGCCGTTGCACAGAGTGGCGTCCAGATGTTCATCAACCGCCTGGATGATGTCAATGACGGTAATCCGGGACATGTGCCGCCCCAGGTGGTAGCCGCCGCCCGGACCGCGTATGCTCGTCACCAGACCATTGCGGCGCAAACGGGAAAACAACTGTTCCATATAGGATAGTGAAATATCCTGCCGCTCGCAGATGCTGGCAAGCGAAACCGGCTGCTCTTCGCGCTGGTCGTGTAATGCCAGATCCATCATGGCGGTTACGGCGAACCGTCCTTTAGTAGTCAAACGCATAGTGTCTCCTGAGGATATTTTGTTGCAGACGCCGGAACGGATTATTTGCGCCACCCCGCTCTCAAGGACGGGGATTCCATGCAACAAGCCAGGGAGCCTGCGGCTCCATAAACGCTTGTCTCGCTCGCCTCGTCATAAAATGGCGAGGGTTGCGCTCGCTGCCTATTTATCCTATCGGCAGCATCGGCATTTAGTCAACTATTTTACTCAGGTATTTTGCGTCGAAGTCGTCTTTGGCCTCGGCGATGTCTTCCGCCCGGATGCCTTTTTCCTGTAGGTGCTTAAGCAGCGTTTCCAGACGCCGGTCGGTTTCCGCCGCGTGATTCAGGAGGGCGTGCAGGGTGACCAGAAGGGGGTCGTTCTGGTCGCCGCCAACGGCATAGGCGGAAAAATCCATGGGCCGCGCCGCGCTTGCCGATGTTTCTTCCAGCAGCCGCGCCGGAATGCCAAGGGCGGTGACGCCGGGAGGCACATCTTTGGTGACGACCGAATTGGAGCCGATTTTTGCGCCTTTGCCGATGGTAATCGGTCCCAGCACTTTTGCGCCCGCGCCGACCACAACCCGGTCTTCCAGAGTCGGGTGGCGCTTGCCCTTTTCCCATGAAGTGCCGCCCAGGGTAACGCCGTGATAGAGGGTGACATCGTTGCCGATCACGGTGGTTTCGCCGATAACGACGCTCATGCCGTGGTCAATGAAAAAACGCCGTCCGATAACCGCTGCCGGATGAATTTCGATGCCGGTCAGGGCGCGGCCAAAATGCGCAGTCAGCCGCGCAAGCCAGAATAACCGCCAGCGCCAGAGGCGATGCGCCAGACGATGAATGACAAGCGCGTGAATGCCCGGATAGCAGGTCAATACTTCCAGGAAAGAACGCGCCGCCGGATCGCGGGCAAAAACCGAAGCGATGTCTTCGCGCAACCGCTGAAACATGAAATGCCCGTAAAAAAGAAAAGAGCGCACATTGTAAGGCAGCAGGGAGCGCGATGGCGCTAAACACGCATTGAGCGCAATCTCCCTGCTGCGTAGGAGGGCGATTTTAAAAGGCTGTGAGCTGCCGTTACAAAACGTTGCATATTGCGGCGCAAGGTTATGGCGTAGCGGGAAAAATCAATTGGGAATATGTTTATAATTCTGGTTCGCGCGAAATTGCCCATCGCGCTGTCACAGGCAGAAAAGGCAATTTTGCCATTCCCATTCAGTACAACGGAGAATTTCCCATGATGAAAAAAATAACCCTGGCTGCTTGCGCGCTTGTCGTTGCGGGTTCCGCTTTTGCCATTGAACCTGACAAGGCCATCAAATTCCGTCAGGCAGGTTACAGCTACATGAGCTGGAATATGAGCAAAATCAAGGATAACGTGGAAGGAACCTATAAGCAGGCGGAAGTCATTGCCGCCGCCAACACGATTGCCGCCATTGCCAATTCCGGCATGGGCGCGCTATATGTCCCCGGTTCTGAAAAAGATGTGGGCAATGTCAAGACCTACGTCAGACCGGAATTTTTCAGCAAACCCCAGGAAGTAGCCAGGATCGCGCAATCCTTCAATAAGGAAGCCAATGAGCTGGCCAGGATTGCCGCTACGGGCAGCTCCGCCGAAGTAAAAGAGCAGTTCGGGAAAGTCGGCGGCACCTGCAAGGCTTGCCATGACGATTTCAAGATGAAGAACTGAAACATGGCGGCGCAGGTTTTCTCGCCTGTTTGAGGAGTCTCTGGTTTTGAGACCTGGGCGACCCAAAAGCGGCTTCTACAGGCCGCTTTTTTATTGGGTATTGCCTACTCCGCCATGAATGACAAGGCTGAAGCGCGACGCATGGCCTGATATTTGGCTAAAATAAAATATTTATAGTTTGGATGAATGCCATGATAGGTATCCTGCTCATCA
Source organism: Betaproteobacteria bacterium (assembly GCA_009777925.1). Lineage (GTDB taxonomy): Bacteria > Pseudomonadota > Gammaproteobacteria > Burkholderiales > Rhodocyclaceae > Azovibrio. Next base: position 19,011 of record WRKX01000012.1, read on the forward strand.
CCCACGGCACTTTAGGTGAATCGCTTGTACAAAATGCCTGCCATATCCTCAAAAAACGCCCACCACTTCTGGCGCAGCTTGGGGTGGCTGCAGAGGACGACCCGCTGGCTATGCTCCCGTTCGCACGCGGAATACTGGCGCAGGTCGACGGCGGCGAGGGCGTTCTGGTAATGACAGATATATACGGAGCGACCCCGGCGAACATTGCCGGCGAATTGCTGAAAGCGGGGCGGGTGGAAGGCGTTGCCGGCGTCAGTCTGCCCATGCTCCTGCGCGCCCTGAACTACCGCGAAGCGGGGATGAATACCCTGGTTGCCAGGGCGCTTTCCGGCGCGCGCGACGGCGCGCTCGACATGCTGAAGGATGTTTGATGCAGCGGGAAGTCGAGATTCTCAATAAACTGGGGCTGCATGCCCGTCCCTCAGCCCAGCTTGCGCAACTGGCAGGCACCTTTGCCAGCGAAGTATGGCTGGAACGAAGCGGACGCCGGATCAACGCAAAAAGCATCATGGGCGTGATGATGCTGGCGGCGGGGCAGGGCAGGCGCCTGATTCTGGAGACTTCAGGAAGCGATGAAGAGGCGGCAATGAACGCAATTGTCGCATTGATCGAAAATCGTTTTGGCGAGGAGTAGAAGCGTGAGTTTTACCCTGCACGGTTTGGGAGTTTCCGGCGGCATCGCAATCGGGCGCGCGCTTTTGATGTCGCATGCCACTCTGGAGGTAGCGCACTTGACGCTGACTACCCGCCAGGTTGAGCGGGAAATCGGACGTTTGGAGCGCGCTCTGGAGACGGTGCGGGAAGAACTGGTAAACCTGCGCGCGCAGAATGAATCTTCCGCCGTCGCGCCCAGTGAATTGATGGCCTTCATTGATTTGCACATGCTGTTTCTATCCGACCCGGAACTGGTGGAGGCGACGAAACACATCATCCGCGAACGTCTGTGCAACGCGGAATGGGCATTAGTGCAGCGTATGGAACAGTTGGTCGGGCAATTTGACCAGTTTGACGACCCTTACCTCAGAGAACGCAAATACGATGTCCTGCAAGTCGGGGAACGGGTGATTCAGGAGTTGCTGGGCAAGCCTGCCCGGACGACGCTTGGCAAAAGAAAAACGCCTGAAACCACGGAAGAAAACCTCATCGTCGTGGCGCACGATCTTTCACCTACCGACACGATTGCCTTCAAGGGGCGTCATTTCGCCTCGTTCGTTACCGACGTAGGCGGCGCTACCTCGCATACCGCCATTCTGGCGCGCAGCATGACTATTCCCGCCATCGTCGGTCTGGTCAGCGCAAGGGCGATGATCCGAAACGGCGAATGGCTGATTGTGGATGGTCAGCGCGGGGTCTTGATAATTGACCCCGACGAGCAGATTCTCGACGAATACAGAATCAGGAAAGAACTGCTGGAGCTGGAGCGCAGCAAGCTGAAACGGCTGAAGTCCACCATTTCGCAAACGCTGGATGGCGTCCAGATCAGCCTTCTTGCCAACATTGAGCTTCCTTCCGATACGGACGCCGTTCTGGAATCCGGCGCCGACGGCGTTGGTCTCTTCCGCACGGAATTCCTTTTTCTGGGGCGGGGCGACATGCCTTCGGAAGACGAACAGTTTGAAGCCTACCGGAAGGTGGTCAAGGCGATGGACGGGCGTACCGCCGTTATCCGCACTTTTGATCTGGGCGGCGATAAATCGCTTGACCGCCAGCGTACCCCGACCAATCCCGCCCTGGGACGCCGCGCCATCCGTTTCTCGCTGGCCGAACCCAAAATGTTTCATACCCAATTACGCGCCATTTTGCGCGCCTCGCGCTATGGCAGGGTGAAACTTTTGATTCCCATGTTGTCGCACGCGCGCCAGATAGACGCTTCCCTGAGCGCAATCGCGCAGGCCAAAGCCAGTTTGCTGGAAGAAAAAATCCCCTTCAATCGTGACATTGAGATTGGCGGCATGATTGAAATTCCGGGCGCGGCGTTAGCCATCCATATGTTCCTGAAACGGCTTTCCTTCCTTTCCATCGGAACCAACGACCTGATCCAATACACCCTTGCCATTGACCGTAGCGACGAGCAGGTTGCCAGTCTGTATGATTCCCTTCACCCGGCGGTACTCGCGCTGATCGCGCATACCCTGGGCAGCGCCGAAAAGGCGGGCATACCCGTTTCGGTGTGCGGTGAAATGGCAGGCGACCCGAAATTTACCCGCCTTCTTTTGGGGCTTGGGTTGCGGGTTTTTTCCATGCAGCCTTCGCAGATCATGGAAATCAAAAGCCGCATTATTCAGGCGGATGTAGGCGAGATTACGCCCCTTGCCCGCCGCATCCTTAAACATGATGAAACGAGCAAGATTGAAGAGGCGGTGGAAAAGCTCAATCTTGGCAAATTTGGCCGCCCGGCCGGGACGCAGTAAGCGCCAAAGTAAGCGCGAAAAAGCCGCACTCCGCAGAGATGCGGTGTGCGGCTTGGCGGGAATGAAACGCGCTTACTTCAGCAAGTCTGCTACGGCGGCGCGCTCGTCTTCCAGTTCTTTCAGGGTGGCGTCCATTTTGCCCCTGGAATAGGCGTCAATTTCCAGTCCCTTTATGAGCGAAAACGCGCCGTTTTCGCACAGGCAGGGGAAGCCGAACACCAGTCCTTCGGGAACTCCGTAACCGTTATCGGCAGGAGCGGGAATGCCCATCGTTACCCATTCGCTGGAACCCAGCACCCAGTCGCGGATGTGGTCAATCGCGGCATTGGCGGCGGAAGCGGCGGAAGAAAGTCCGCGCGCGTCAATGATAGCGGCGCCGCGTTTGCCGACGGTGGGCAGGAATACGTCGTTATTCCATGCGTCGTCATTGATGATCGCTTTTACCGAGTCGCCATTGGAAGTGACGAAACGGTAATCGGCGTACATGCTGGGCGAGTGATTGCCCCAGACTACCAGTTTTTTGAGCGAGGCAACGGGGCGTCCCGATTTTTGCGCCAGTTGGCTTAACGCCCGGTTGTGGTCCAGGCGCAGCATGCCGTGATAGTTAGCGGGGTTAGTGCGCCCGACCTTGATAGCGGCGGCGCGGGCAATGTAGGCGTTGGTGTTGCAGGGATTGCCGACGACCAATACCCTGACGTTTTCTTTCGCATTTTCGGCAATGGCGCGGCCTTGCTCGGTGAAAATCGCGCCATTGGCTTGCAGGAGGTCGGCGCGTTCCATGCCGGGGCCGCGCGGACGCGCGCCGACCAGGAGACAAACGTCGGCGTCTTTGAAAGCTACGGCGGGGTTATCGGTAGCGATGACTCCGGCCAGGAGCGGGAATGCGCAGTCGTCCAGTTCCATGATGACGCCCTGGACGGCTTTCTGTGCCTGTGGCAGGTCGAGGAGTTGCAGGATGACGGGCTGATCCCTGCCCAGCATTTCGCCGGAAGCGATACGGAAAAGAAGGGCATAACCGATTTGGCCGGCAGCGCCGGTGACTGCAACGCGTAGGGGTGTTTTGGACATGAATATTCTCCTGTCAGGTGGATGTTTAAAAAGAAACCTTGAGCCACGGACGATGCAGCCTGGCCGCGCGTTTCGCGCAAGTCGTGCCATTCGTGGCAGGCGGCAAACTTGCGTTATGGGCATAACGAGCGCCTCAAATTCGTGCCGAAGAAGCCCGTAGTCTGGGCTGGCTTACTGAACCGGAAACGCGGCGAATGCTTATGTTAGGGGCGTAAGGAATAGGTGTCAATCCATGATCGGGGCAATCGCATTTGCCTCTCAGGGATCAAGCCGATACATACCTGGGAGCATCGCTGCCGAGAGCGCCAGGCACAAGAGTGGTTCCTGCTTAATCCTGTACAGCAGGCAGAGGTTTTTGCCGGATTCCCGCCTGCGTTGGAATGACTATTGGGTTGGAGGCTGTGCCGGGATGATGGAGTTTCAGGTCATTTGTACGAGCGCGATTTATCGCGCCCAGGCATTGCTGTCTGCAAGATCGCCATTTTGAGTGTGCCGAGGCTTTATATCGGCACAACTACCGCCTGTCGCGCGGCAATAACCGTTAGTCGCTTTTTCGGGAAAAACGCGCCTTAAATACTTAGAATTATCTCAACCTATCATGATACACCACAACTTATTATGACTGGTTTGGTTGTTCTTGCCATTATCATTGGTACGATACAAATTATCCATATTTAATAGAACCGCCTACGCTTTGCCGTAAGGCGACGAAGGAGAACCCCATGAAACCACTTACTTTATTTCCTCGGAACACGTTTTTTTTGCGTAATGCGGGTTCACCGCATAACGCAATCATTCCGAAAAAAACGCTTTTCTGTCTGGCGCTTGCCATGTTCCCCGGCGCAGCATTCGCAGAGTTCGACATCGCTCAGCAGCCGCTGATCGTGGACAAACAGGTCGAGCCCAACGTGGTCTATATCTTTGACGACTCTGCCTCCATGGACTCTACCTATATGCCGGACAACGCTTCCGGCCCCAGCCAACTCCAGAAAGCGCCTGCCTGGAACCGGCAATATTACAGCCCGGACATTACCTATCAGCCGCCCTACCGCTGGGAGAGCGGCAGACTGGTCAGTATGGGAAGCGGTCTCGTCAGCATCAATCTCTCCCAGAGTTCCTTTACGGTCAAAAATAATGTCTATGCCACCAGCCCCAACACCGTTACCTTCAGTACTCTGGCAGGCACGGGAGAAGGCACGGTCAACGGCAACGCCGCCGCGCTCTATTACGATTATGTGCCGGGCTTTTACTCCATGCGCGATAACCCGGATTTCAATCCGGCCATCCCGGTAGAAGCAGACCCGCATAACTACGAATACTGGGCATTCCGCACCGGGCAGGCGGGCGAGTATTTCCTGAAAAGCGGAAACGCTCGCGGAACGCCGGGCAATCGGGTATATGGCAACAGAACAGCCGCCCAGAACGAAACCATGGTGGAATACCGCGCCTGCCCCAACCTGTTCCAGGGCACAACGGAGTCAGCGGAGTATCACGAGAGTCTGGGCAATACGATAACGTTCAACAGCTCGAACGCATACTTGTCAAAATTCAACGGTCTGGCGAAGGGCATACCGCATGCCCAATGCGTCATCAGCTACCGAGTCTGGGACGTAGACATCCCCGGCACCCACCAAAACTATAACAGGCAAACCAGTTGGTATGCCGCGTGGGCAGGCATTCCCGGCTCTCCCTCCAACAATCCCAGACTCATGGGTCTACCCGTTGGGCGGCCCTGGTGCAACAAAACAAACGGTTTCGGCACGACGATTCCCGCGACAAATACGGCCACCAGTAACGCCACGCCCTGGACTGCCATCAGCAACGTGTCGCTGACAGGCACGGCGCATGGCACCGTGTCCAATCGTCACTGCTATGCCGGGCGACACCGGATCGGCGATACCAACGGGGATGGCAGAATCGGCCCTGATCTGGACGCGCCTGTTTCCCATTTTGAATATCGTGGGGAACATTTCATCGGGACGTGTAAAGCGGACGGAGATAGCAGCAATGACGGAATATGCTATGGCTTGAACGGCCCCGAACAATCAAGGCCGCATCTGGTAAACAGATTTGTCACGCCTGAAGGTGATATTCGGATTGAAGATGTGCCGCGCCGCAGAACCGGGCGGGAAGAAATCGAAAACTTCGCCAACTGGTTCGCCTATTACCGTACCCGCGCCATGGCGGCCAGAGCTGGCACTTCGCTTGCCTTTGCGCAGATGGTTGATAAAAACAACACTACCCAGCCCGGCAGAACCATGCACGGGAGATACGTCCGTCTGGGTTATGACACAATCAACCGCCTGACAGGCAATACGGTCGGTCTGGGACGAGGCTCGGGAAGTTCCTACTCCAACGTCAGTTCTTCCGGGGTGCTGCCTTTCCGGGATTTTCCGGCCAATGCCACCATCCCGGACAGCGACCAGCCGCACCCTTACGCGGGCAAAAATTTTGTTAAGGATTTTTATAACTGGATCTTGCGCCTGCCCATATCGGGCACTACACCCCTGCGCCGATCACTCAGCTTTACCGGGCAGTACTACCAGACGGCACAGCCGTGGACGGAATATCCGCCGTTGCCCGGCGCCAGCGCCTCTACCCCGGGGAAAAACATCTCGAATAACGGCAATCCCTATGCCTGTCGCCGCGCTTTCGCCATCCTGATGACCGACGGCTATGAGAATGGCGGCGCGCCCAGCCCCGGCGTCGGCGCAGCCAGTTGCAGCCCGCAGCCGAAAGTTGACTATCGGGACGCTCGCGGCAATGTAATCAGAAGCACCTATGACCCGGCAAGCGGCATAACCAGGCCTGAGTACGATTTTTTCAATGCGGCAAACTATGCTGCCGCTATTCCGCAGGGGCCTTTTTGCGGCGAGAATCTTAGCCGTTTCGGTGGAAGCGGCAACTATTCGGAATCGCAAAACCTTGCGGATGTCGCCGCGTATTACTGGCAGCGTGACCTGCAACCCGACATTCCCAACCAGGTGCCGGCGACCAAAAAATCCAACGCTTTCTGGCAGCACATGCAAACTTTCACCATCGGTCTGGGAGTAGTGGGGCGAATGTCGGACAAGGAAGTCAACGAGTTCCTGAAAGACCCGGCGCGGGTGAAGGACAAAAATATCTTCTGGCAATTCCCGACCGGGCTGGATACCGACTATGAGCGGATTGACGATCTGATGCACGCCGGTCTGAACGGGCGCGGCGGCACTGCCGCAGCGCAGGACCCCGGCGAGTTTGTGAGCAAACTCTCGCAACTTCTGGGCGAAATCGCGGGCGAAGTCAGCACTGTAACCGGCTACCAGACTCCGGCGGGTGAGCTCGCGCAGACAAGCGTCAGAACCTTCTACAACAACGACGGCCCCTGGACGGGAAATGTGGAAGGCTTCAATGTGGAGTTTTGCACCAGGAAAAAGATAAAGGCAGGTTTGTGCAAAGATGAGGGCGCGCTCCTGACAAAGCAGGAATGGTCTGCTTCGGAAATATTGCGGAGCAGGATCAATACGCAGGGCTTTCAGAGCCGCAGGATTTTCACCTGGGATGGCGCAAACGGAATCAGGTTTGACAGTAATCTCCCTGGCGACATCAAATCTGCCATTGATATCGGGATTGACCGGGGCAACTCATCCGGGAAGCTGGACGCCTGCCCCTTCCCGCGCAGCAACATTGACGCGCCTTGTCTGCTGAAAAACACTACTCCTTATCGCGTGGAACTGTTGCTTGACTACCTCGCCGGCGACTCCCGGTTTGAAGATAATGCTATTGTCTTTGCCGGGATCGCGTATAACGGTTTTCGTGACCGTACCGGCACAAGGGGGAAAAACTACCTGATGGACTTCATCAATTCCACGCCCTATCAATTGGGAGTAGCGGGTAAAGCCGTGGATAAAAATGTCTTTGCCGGACACTTTGATTTTGGTTTTTCCGGCTGGAAATGCGGCATTGACGGCCCGGCCGACCCGAACGAACTGCAATGCGGCAAGCGCTCTTTCCTGACAGCACAGCAAATAAGAGAGTACGACGCGCGTCTTATCAGGAAGTTTGAGAAATTCGCCAATGGCGATCTGGGCGTCGTCTATGTGGGTGGCAATAGCGGTATGTTGCACGCCTTCGGGGTTGGGGGCAGCAATGCGGGGGAAGAGCTTTTCGCCTTCATCCCGGCGGCGGTACACGGCAAGCTGAAGCATCTTGCCGATCCGACCTATGACAGCAGGCACACCTACACGGTGGATGGTTCTCCGTTTGCCAGCGACATCCTGCTGGGTGGCGAATGGCGCTCTGTTGTAGTCGGCTCGACCGGGCGCGGCGGCAAAAGTTTCTTCGCCCTTGATGTGGAAGAGCCTGAAAGTTTTGCGGAGAACAATGTGTTGTGGGAATTCACCCACGACGACCTGGGCGTACCCGCCGGCGGTGAGCCGGTTATCCAGCCCGTTTCCGGCATGCCCGGCAATTGGGCGGTGACGTTCGGCAACGGCTACAACAGCAAAAACCACAGGGCAGTGCTCTTTGTCGTCCAGCTTGCGAAGTCGGGCACGCCTGTATTCTATGCTCTGAATACCGGCGAAGGGAACGCGGGCAATCCCAACGGTCTGGGCACTCCCCTGCTGATGAGTCTGAACGTGGACGGTGGCGGCGGCCTTGCGGATATCGCCTATGCGGGTGATGCTCTGGGCAATCTCTGGAAGTTCGACTTGAGGCCCGGCAGGATAGGTTCAGGAAGCGCGGTGGAAAAAATCCTCTCCGCCACTGCCCCGGACGGCAGCCCGCAACCTATCACCGCGCCGCCCGGATTCTCCCTGAAAGCGGCTGCCGACAATGTGATGCAGATCATTGTAGGCACGGGCAAACACTTTGAGAAGGCTGACCTTATCAACAAGCAGGTTCAGTCCATCTACGGGGTGCGCGATTTTGCGCCTGAAGCGATCATGGGCACGGCAACCCGGAGCCGGTTGTTAAACCGCGCCTACATAGGCGACGAAGGAGCAATGGATAATTTCATTGAATTCGACGGAACGGATAATCCGCTTCCCGGCTGGAAGCTGGCGAACGAGCCTGATGTCGAGTACGACAACACTTCCGGGCAAATGGGCTATGTCATTGACCTGAACGCGGCGGACATGAACGGGTGGCGGATAGGCGTTCAGGGCACGGAGTTTGCGAACAATAATTATCTGGCGCCCGCCAAAATTCCTCTGGATGACCCCTGTCTCGACAGGGATGCGGGCGCTATAGCCGAAATCGAGCCGATTCATGGGAAGTGGATCAGATCCCGGCTCTGGAAGGAAGTCAAAGGCGGTTCCAACATCTGGCGGGACGACCGCACCCAGGGTCTTGAAATCAACCGGGACGACAAAAAAGGCTTGAGCAACCAGAGAAATACGCTTTATGACGCTGCCGCTGCTCATGGAGAAAGCGTATTTGCGTACAAGCCGAATTTTTACGATAACCCGCGCTTTGGCATACTGGGAGAAAAACTGCCGAACCCGCCGGAATGCCAGACTGTCTTTAATCCCGGCACGGAAAAGGGAACCATTATCTGCGTGGGACGTTCAGGACGCCAGTCCTGGCGGCAGCTTAGGTAACAATTGTAGGGGCGTAATTTGGGGCGCGATAAATCGCGCCCCTACAATGACCTCCAACAGGTGGCGCATTTCACGGGTGGCGTGTTCTGTGGTGGATGTGGTGTCCGGTGCATCTTGGCGTGTTCCGTGGTATTTTGACGTGCTCCGGGGGTTTGACGTGTTCGTACGGGCGCGATTTATCGCGCCCAAAAATTGCCGTCTGCAAGACCGATGTTTCACAAACAACCGATTTACGATAAATTATTTAAATTTGATCTGAAAAGGCAGGCGCATGAGGCAACACGACCCAGACATCCACCATCGGCGCAGTATTCGCCTTAAAGAGTATAACTATGCGCAACCAGGACTATATTTTGTTACGATTTGCGTACACAAGTGGCAGCCGTTGTTCGGCGATGTTGTAAACGGGGAAATGCGATTGAATACGTGCGGGAAAATCGCAAATGAATGCTGGACGGCAATTGCGACAAAATTTGAAAACACATTCCTGCGTGAATTCATAGTCATGCCAAATCACATACACGGAATTATCGAAATCGTAGGGGCGCGATTTATCGCGCCCCTACGAACGGCGGGTTTGCCAGCGCGAAAAATCCAATGTCATATACAAATCCGGCGCGAATCATTCGTTGGTATAAAGGGCGCACAAGCTTTGAATGCCGTAAAAAACAATCCGCATCCGCATGGCACCGCAATTATTATGAACATGTAATTCGCAACAACGACGACTATCTCCGCATTGCGGCATATACCGCCAATAATCCCGCTAAATGGCAGGGAGATCGCTTTTATTTGTATATTCCAGTTTGAGCCGCGCGAAGCGCGGCGGATTCTGGCCGCCAAGTACAAAACAGGCTACGAGATTCAGGACGAAACAATCTACGCGCTATAGTGATTCCCCAAAATCCCAATACTTTGTCGACTTCGCTTTGTCGTACTACTCGTACTGTCTGCGGCTCGTCTTCGCGTCTTGGTATTTTGGAGAATCACTATAATCCTGTTGGCTATTGATCCGTATTTGAAGGCGGGGCGACCCGGACAATTTCTTCCAGTGAGGTCAGGCCGGCGGCAACCTTCTTGGCACCTGAAATGCGAAGGGCGCGCATTCCTTCCCGGAAGGCTTCGGCGCGTAGCGCCACAATGTCGGTCGTATGGGAAATGTGCTTCCTGATGCCGGGAGTCATCAACAGCAACTCATAAATGCCGACGCGCCCCGCAAAGCCGGTCATCCGGCATTCCAGGCAGCCTTCGGGGGTATAAAAGTATTCAGGTTCCCGTCCTTTCCAGGGAGTGACGAGGTTAAGCCAGATTTCGCGCAGCGTGTTGTCCAGCGGAATCTGCTTTTTGCAATGCGGGCACAGGGTACGCACCAGGCGTTGCGCGAGGATGCCAAGCATGGTGGCATTGATGAGATAGCCGGGAGCCCCCAGGTCCTGCAGACGGGTAATGGCGGAAGGCGCGTCGTTGGTATGCAGGGTGGAAAGGACAAGGTGGCCGGTGAGCGACGCCTGAATGGCCATTTCAGCAGTTTCCAGGTCTCGGATTTCGCCGACCATGATTATGTCCGGGTCTTGCCGCATCAGGGCGCGCACGCCTTCGGCAAAACTCATGTCAATGCCATGCTGCACCTGCATCTGGTTGAAGGAAGGCTCTACCATTTCAATCGGGTCTTCCAGGGTACAGACGTTGACCTCCGGGGTCGCCAATTGCTTCAGGGTGGAATAGAGGGTTGTCGTCTTGCCGGAACCGGTGGGGCCGGTAACCAGAATTATGCCGTTAGGTTGGGCAGTCATTGATTGCCAGCGGTTGATGTCGTCGCGGGTAAAACCCAACTGGGAAAAATCGCGTACCAGAACTTCCGGGTCGAAAATCCGCATGACCAGTTTTTCGCCAAAGGCGGTGGGCAAAGTAGAAAGGCGCAGTTCCACCTCGTCGCCATTGGGCATCAGGGTTTTGATCCGCCCATCCTGGGGACGGCGTTTTTCGATCACGTCCATGCGCCCCAAAAGTTTGATCCGGCTGGTCATCGCCGCCATGACCGTAGCGGGAATCTGGTAGACCTGATGCAGCACGCCGTCAATGCGAAAGCGAACAATGCCCATTTCCCGCCGGGGTTCGATGTGGATGTCGGAAGCGCGCTGGTCGAAAGCGTATTGCCAGAGCCAATCAACGATGTGCACGATGCTTTGGTCATTCGCGTCCAGTTGTTGATTGCTGCGTCCCAATTCGACAATCTGCTCGAAATTGGCAAGGCCAATAGATTGCTGATCGCTTTTCGCCGCCCGTTTAACCGATTCGGCGAGCTTGAAAAATTCCGCCAGATAGCGGGTAACGTCAAGCGGATTGGCAAACACCCGCTTGATTTTGCGTTGCAGAACATGCGCCAGTTCCTGTTCCCATTCGCGCAAAAAAGGCTCGGAAGTAGCGATGGTGACTTCCTGCGCGTTGATCTCGATGGGCAGGATGGAGAACCGCGCCGCGTAAGTGCTGGAAACCACGGAGGCAACGCCGGTAAAGTCTATCTTTAATGGGTCTATGTGCCGATAAGGAATGCCGTTTCGCTCCGCCAGCCATTCTGTCAGCATTTCAAGGTGCATGATTTTGTGGGGGGGGTTCGGATGTCGCCATTTCTGTTCGGCAATCAGGGCGAGCGGATGGGTTTCCCGTGAAGTCCGTCGGGCAAGCCTTAAATCGTCGGCGTCCTTTTGGGTAATCAGGTTGTCCTGAATCATAAAGCCCAAAACCTCCTCCAGTCGCAGCCGATGTTCGGGCTGGAATTCAGGTTCCCGATGAGTTTTGGCTTGGGCGCGGCCTGTAGAGTGATGGCTGGGTGGTGTTTTCATTTTTGCTGACGGTTTTTTATAGACAGGACAGAGACGATTATGATAACCGCCTTTCGCTCAGAGCTGAAGGGAAGCCAGCCAGTCCGCAATGGTCGTTGTGACCTCCTGCCAGCCGCGTTCATGGGTAATGGCGTGTCCCATTCCGGGGAAGATTTTGGCGTCCTGACTGTAGGTTAAGGCGGTGGCTTTGACAAGAAAAGGAGGTACGAGCAAATCCTCTTCCGCGCCCAGAACAAGGAGCGGCGGGCGTTTCCAGCGCGGCAGCAGGGGCAGGTTAAAGAGACTCATGTCCCAGATGGCGCGTTGCGACTCGATCTGCATGTTGGCTCGAAAACGCTTGAGAAGCGCCGTATCAACCGGCTGGGCGAACAACATGTCTCGTATCGCGTCAAGACTGGCTTCACCGCCGCTGATGATTTCGTTTAGCTCCTGAATCAAGTCCGGCCTTGCCGACATCAGATGCAGTTGCGAGAGCAAAAGACCCTGCGGTGGCACGGCGCAAAGCAGTACGGCAGCCGGGGCAAAAGCATGCTCAAGATATTTTTGCGCCACAAAGCCGCCCATCGAATGCCCAATCAGGACGGGTTCCGGCAAGCCCTGCTCCGTGAGGTCGGCAATACAGGCTTTAACGTCTTCCACATAGTCGGCGACGGAAAGGTAATTCAGTTCCTTGTCGCTAAGACTGCCGCCATGGCCGCGCAAGGAAAGGGCGCAGCTTATATAACCCTGCCTTGCGAACCAGGGCAGAAAGTTATCCGACCACATCCACGCTCCGGCAAAAGCGCCGTGCAGAAAAAGGAGAGGAACTTTGCGGCGCGGCGCTCCATCGGGCGGAAGAGCGCGCAGTACTTCCAGATCACCCAGACGTTTAGTTTGAATTGTTATATCAGGCATGTTTTTTCAGGTTTCTTGTTGGAAAAGTGTGGCGCGAACGGCAGCAACACGAGCGGCGCGCAACTGTGCCGGAATATTGGTTTTGTCTTTTACTCCGGCGGCGATTGCCGCGTCATCAACCGCCTGGCAGGCCGACAGCGCCGTCCGCCAAAGTTCGGCCTGCGGATAAGGGACATTATCATAACCTTGTCTTCCCCGGCTGTCCGCTTCGCAAACCATAAGCATCTCCTCTAAGCGTTCAGGGCGACGCCTGAAATCACAGGCTTCCAGTGTCTTGACGATAGTCGCGGGGGTGAGCGGGGTTTCGCCGATTATATTGTGAATCCTGCCATGCAGGCGTATCGTCAGCAAGGCAAGTTCCCGGCAATCGGCGGGGATTTTCAGACGCTGGGCAAGGGCAAGCAACGGCGCTTCTCCGCGCGCTTCGTGTTCATGATGACTGGGCAGGATTTCCGATGGAGTTGTCGCCTTGCCCAAGTCATGCGTCAGAGCGGCAAAGCGAGCCGCAAGGGAAAGACGCATTCCGGCAGCGGCGCGAAGAACCAACAACGTATGCCTACCGCTATCGCCTTCCGGGTGAAAATCCAGACGTTCCGGCACGCCAAACAGAGCGTCGACTTCGGGCAGGAGCCTTGCCAACGCGCCGCATTCGCGTAACACGGCGAACATCCTGTCGGGATGGGTTTCCATGAGGCCGCGCGCAACTTCCTGCCAGACCCGTTCCGGCACAAGATGGTCTACTTCGCCGGCTTCAACCATGCCTTGCGTCAGGGTGAGGGTTTCCGGCGCGATGGAAAAATCACAGAAGCGGGCGGCGAAACGGGCAAGACGTAACAGGCGCACCGGGTCTTCGGCAAAGGCAGGCCCTACATGGCGCAATACCTTGTTTTCCAGATCGGCAAGGCCGCGGAAAGGGTCAATCAGGCGGCCATCCGGCGCTTTTGCCATCGCGTTGATCGTCAGGTCGCGCCGCGCCAGGTCTTCCTCAAGCGTTACATCCTCGCCGGTATAAAAAACAAAACCGTGATAGCCGCGCCCGTGCTTGCGCTCGGTACGCGCCAGCGCGTATTCCGCATGGGTTTCAGGATGCAGGAATACCGGAAAATCCCTGCCGACCGGCTTGTAGCCCAGAGCAAGCAAATCTTCCGGCCTTGCGCCGACAACCACGTAATCATGATCGGCGACAGGTTCGCCAAGCAGAGCGTCGCGCACCGAGCCGCCGACCGAATAAATCTCCACCGCTATGTCCTCACGGCAAATTGTCTATTGTCCGATCCTGCGGCCAGCGTATCTGGTATTCGACGGAAAATTCACGCTGCTCTCCGGCGCTAAGGGTAGCCTGCCAGACGACGACGCCCGGAATATTCTCCCAGTCGTTCGCGCTGATTTCAGGCTGAAAGCGGCGTTCAACCGAGATTGCCTGATCGCGGGAGACCGGGCTGGCTTCCAGCACCATAACCTCGACCGGATAGGGATGCCGGTTGGTAATCGTGAAGGTATCGGCAATCTGGCGCTCGCTTCGCTGGGCGATAAAACCGCCTTTGCCCCGGGTATCGTCGCGCGGCTTTACCGTGACCTGAATCAGCTCGTTCTGCCCGAAAGGAAGTCTTAGCTCTGCGTGTTGGAGCGGATTCCAGTTTTCCTGTCCCACGAACGCGCCGTTCCGGTAAAGGCGCATCAAGCCGGGAGGCCAGACGCCTTCCGGCAGGCTGCCCTTGGCGACCAGCCAGGCGGTATTTGAGGCGCGGGGAAAGATACGGGCTTCCAGTTTCACCGGCACGGAAACGCTCCCCAGGGCAACCGAAACTCGCCTGCCATCCGCAGGCAGATTGACCGTGCCGGGAATAACGTATTCCGTCGCAAATTCCCCTTGGATGATGGCAGCCTCAAAAAGCGGCCTGGGTTCTTCCTGATCCGGCGCTGCCATCGTAGCCGGTCTGGGCGCTGCCGCCCTCATGGCTGCCTGCGAATACTCCGGCATTGCGCGAGCCCGCGCAAGCTCTTGCTCCTGCCTTAGCCGCAATTCCCAGCTTCTTGGCTGCGGGCCTTCCGCGCTTTGTCGGGGTTGGCCGGTGCTCAGGGTCAGGCGGACGCGATTCCAGTCCTCGCCGCTGCGTTGCGCGATTTGCGCGGCACGTTCCAGACGCACGCTTCCGTCCGCGGAATCCAGAAAGGCGCGATAGGCCGGACGCCAGCCAGCGTCACGAAAGAGATAACGGATTTTCACCTGTCCCGCGTTGTTCGCGGCAAGGTTCAGGGTCAAGGTTCGCACGGAATCCACATTGGGACGAACCAGCGCCAAATCGCGCTTTGCGGCAGCCAGTTCGCGTTCCAGATCGCGTGTTTGCCCGTCAATGGCGAGAATGCGCCGTTCCGCGTTCTGACTCCCCAGCCGGATTAGCGCCAGCACCTTCGCCGGATCATTGGCGGGGGCGCGTTGCGCCGCGTCCTGTCCACTGCCGCTGGATAGGCTGTCAAGATATTTCAATTCCCGTTCAGCGGCCTTGCGGTCGACTTGCAGAGTGTTTATCCGCTCGGTAAGCCCCTGCACTCTTGCTTCCATAGCCGCTTCCGTCTGATTCAGTGGCTTGAAGCGGGCGCTGTCCAGCCATGCGGCTTCGCCCGGCTCAATGCCGGGCGAGGTTTCGATTTCCACGCTGTCCAGATCGAAATTCGCGGGCAGATTGGTTATTTCCAGGCGGGTATCCCCGGCCTTGACCGCTGCCGTTCTTTCGATCATGGCGCTACCGGGATAGAGCGTCACCTGGCTGATCGGCGCTTCGGCAGCTAGGGTGGCAAACGGGAAATACAAAGCTAACAGACAAAAACGGGAAAAGGTGGTTTTCATAGAGGTTCCTTGAAATTGAGGTTAGAGCGATTTATTCAAATAAAGAGACGATCAGGGAGAATGCTTTGCTCCCCTCTCTCGCTTGCGGGAGAGGGGGCGGGGGAGAGGGATGATACGCTGTGACGCGCATACTTGTATCAAAACCGCTCCAAGGCTGGGATGACCCAAATTCAAACGGGCTGCTCCCATAGTTGTCCATCCGTGTTTCCAGGGGTTTGCAAGCCCAGATGCCGATAAATGGCAGGATTTGCCACCCGCCCGCGCAAGGTGCGTTGCAGATAGCCCTGCTGAATCAGATACGGTTCCAATACATCCTCAATCGTATCGCGGGATTCGCCGATAGCGGCGGCAAGGTTCTCCACCCCGACCGGTCCGCCGTCGAATTTTTCGATAATGGCAAGGAGCAGTTTTCTGTCCATCAAATCCAGACCCACCGGGTCTACGTCAAGCAGGGATAACGCGGTATCGGCGACCATGCGGCTGATAGTCCCGTCAAACTTGACTTCAGCATAATCGCGCACCCGGCGCAAAAGACGATTGGCAACACGCGGCGTACCCCTTGAACGGCGGGCTATTTCCAACGCGCCCTCTGCATCCAGAGTGACATTCAATAAACGCGCCGAGCGTTGGACAATTTGCCGCAATTCGTCCGGGGTGTAAAACTCCAGACGGGCGGTAATGCCGAAACGGTCGCGCAGTGGGTTGGTGAGCATTCCGGCGCGGGTGGTCGCGCCGACAAGAGTAAACGGCGGCAGGTCAATCTTGACTGAGCGGGCGGCAGGGCCTTCGCCAATCATTATGTCAATCTGGTAATCCTCCATAGCGGGATAGAGAATTTCCTCAACGACCGGGGAGAGGCGATGCATTTCGTCAATGAACAGGATGTCACGCGGCTCCAGATTGGTGAGCAACGCCGCCAGATCGCCCGCCCGTTCCAGCACGGGGCCTGAAGTCTGACGCAGATTGACCCCCATTTCCTGCGCCAGAATGTGCGCCAGCGTGGTTTTGCCTAATCCCGGCGGGCCAAAGAGCAGCACATGGTCAAGCGCCTCGCCGCGCTTCTTCGCTGCCGTGATGAAAATCTCCAGTTGCGCCCGGATTTTTTCCTGCCCGGTATAGTCAGCCAGCCGTTGCGGACGCAACGCGCGCTCAAAGGCTTCTTCCTGGACTGATTTTGCCTCTGGCGCTATCAGCCGGTCAGCCTCGGGCAGGACGGAAAGTTTGTCGGTTTCAATCACACAGGATTCCAAAGAAAAGAATAAGGATAAAGCAAAAATTAGCGACAGGCATTCATGCCTGTCGTTCAAAATAAACAAGGAATGGATTTGCATCCCCTCCCTTGTTGCTATGGTCGAAACCCCGGCTCAGGCCGGGGTTCCAACCTTCGCGCCGACCTGAAGGGCGGGGTTTCAAACCGGAGTTAGAGCGTTTTTGATTTAATCCTAGACATTTTATGATATAATATGTTCATTTTTCTGGAGGATGTCATATGCCTGCTTATTCACAAGATTTAAGGGATCGAGTCCTTGACGCGCTTGAGCGTGAAGAACGTCCCAGTAGGATTGCACAACGTTTTGTGGTCAGCCGTAGTTGGGTTTACCAGGTACGTGACCGGCTACTCAGGGACGGCAAGCGTACTGCGTTGCAGGTAGGCGGGTATCGTCGTAGCCGAATTGAACATTTGCAGCTTATAGTGCCTCTCGTAATTATTTTTACCCTTTCTCGCTTGCAGGATAGGATGTCTGAAGGTTGATAGAGTAAGATTATTTAGGAAAAGCACTATACCCTCTCCTCCTGGATTCAGGAACAATCCGATTTGACATTGGAGGAAATATGCGCCAGGTTGTCCGAACTGGGAATT
>WRKX01000013.1 GCA_009777925.1 Betaproteobacteria bacterium
GGCAACGCCCAACGTGGCAGCGATGGCCATCATCGTTATGCCCTGCCGATGCAGCCGCACTGCCTGTTTGCGTCTCTCATGCTGTGCTTCGCGCGACAGCCTGCGACCATCTTCTTTGTCCATTTCACTTATATGGGGATGATGTAAAATTATTCAATACTTAGTAGCCGGGTCTATATTTAACAATTATGCCTATTTTTTCATAGCCCTCTGGGCAACGGAAAATGGATGTTCTCCTCATCACCCGGAAGCTCTTTAACCGCGCCGCATCCCGTCTGCTTCAGGCGCTCGATGACCTCGGCAACCAGTTTTTCCGGCGCGGACGCGCCCGCAGAAACTCCTACCCTGACCTTGCCCGCCAGCCAGTCATCCTGAATTTCCTCGGCAGAATCCACGAGGTGCGCCTCCACACCCAGACTGGCGGCCACTTCGCACAGGCGGCGAGAATTGGAACTGTTAGGGCTGCCTACCACAAGCACCAGATCGCAGACCGCCGCCAAATCCCGGACGGCATTTTGCCGGTTCTGGGTGGCGTAACAAATATCGTCCTTCTTCGGCCCGCTGATGCTGGGGAAAAGTTGACGCAGATGATCCACGATTTCATGCACGTCCGTAATCGAGAGAGTGGTCTGGGTCACAAAGGAGAGTTTTTCCGGCGTCGTCACTCGTAGCGTTTCCACATCGGCAATGTCTTCCACCAGATAGATGCCAGTCTCGCATTGCCCCATCGTGCCTTCTACCTCCGGGTGTCCCTGATGCCCGATCATCACAACTTCCCGCCCTCTGTCGCGCATCCGTTTGACTTCCAGGTGCACCTTGGTCACAAGCGGGCAGGTTGCGTCGAATATCCTGCACCTCCGCGCTTCCGCTTCGCGCTGCACCGCCTTTGGCACGCCGTGCGCGCTGAACACCAACACGCTGCCGAATGGCACTTCGCGCACATCCTCAATAAAAATTGCGCCTTTGGCGCGCAACTCATCACAAACAAAGCGGTTATGCACAACCTCGTGGCGAACATAGACCGGCGCGCCGAATTTTTCCAACGCCCGCTCAACGGCAACAATGGCGCGAGTCACGCCAGCGCAAAAACCGCGCGGATTCGCAAGCAGAACTTCCATACTACAAAATTGACAGAATTTCCGCCTCAAAGCGAATGGCCTTGCCTGAAAGCGGATGGTTAAAATCAAAAAGCCCGTGCGTGGCGGTCAATTCCCGCAAAAAACCGGAAAATGAACGTCCTTCCGGCGTCGTAAATTCAACCAGTGAATTCTCCCGCAACGCCATACCTTCCGGCAGGGCGGCAAGCAGAATGCACTCAACCAGGGCAGGATTGGCTAAACCAAAAGCCTGTTCCGGCGTCAAATCAAATATTCGTCGCTCGCCTTCGCCCAGACCAAGCAGGCAACGCTCCAACCCTTCCGCCAATTGCCCGCTTCCCATCTGCAAGGTGGCAGGCGACAGGCCAAAGGTGGAAACCAGCTCCTCGCCTTCCGCCGTAGCAATTCGGTAATGCAAAGTTAAAAAACTGTCCGCTTGCGTCAGCTTGTTCATGGGGAAACTCCCGGCGCTGCCTCTTTGCCGGAACGCCAGGCAAGCCAGGCGTCCAGCGCCAGGAGCGCCGCGCCTATGGTAATGCCCGCATCGGCAAGGTTAAAGGCCGGCCAATGATGTCCGCCAAGATGAAAATCAAGAAAGTCTACGACTTTGCCGTAGGCCAGGCGATCTACGGTATTACCCAACGCCCCGCCCATAATCAGGGACAGCGCGATATTTTCCCGGCGGCGTTCCGGGTGCCGCCACAGCAAAACCACGATCCAGAGAGAAATAGCCGCCGCCAGCAGGACAAAAAACCATTTCTGCCAACCGGAAGCATCCGCCAAAAAACTGAATGCCGCGCCAGGGTTATAGACCAGGATCAGACTGAAGAACGGCGTCAGCTCTACATGCTCGCCCAGTTCAAAATTAGCCAGGATCATGAGCTTTGTCGCCTGGTCTGCCAAAAGAAGCAAGACCGCCAGCAAAAGATAACGGGGGAAAAGCGCCATACCGCTGATTGAAAAAATTAATAGTCTAACACTCCCCGCCCCAGAGAAGCGGGACAAGATAATCGCAATACAGAACAATAGCACACGCATATGTCTTAACTTCTGGAAAGTATTGGGATCACCGTAATCTCTGGAACATCCGGGAGCGCCGGGCACTAGCCCGGCTATTAACCTCGTAGCCACGCTGGCGTGCGGCGCTTCCAGCAAGGCAGCATCGTCACTTTGAGCTAAATGCGATTGCCTGAATCGCCACAGACTCCCCCGCAGGGACAGGGCTGAGACGGCATACGCGCAACGTCCCGCCGTCGGCAATGCCGTGATAAAATTATATTTTTTGGCCTTTCCCGGAGCATGTTATGGCAATTGAGCGCACCCTTTCCATCATCAAACCAGACGCCGTAAAAAAGAATGTTATCGGCAGAATTTATTCGCGCTTTGAGGAAAACGGCCTCAAGGTAATAGCGGCAAAGATGGTATGGCTGTCCGC
The DNA here is from genome assembly GCA_009777925.1 of Betaproteobacteria bacterium. Classification (GTDB taxonomy): domain Bacteria; phylum Pseudomonadota; class Gammaproteobacteria; order Burkholderiales; family Rhodocyclaceae; genus Azovibrio. Next base: position 2,533 of record WRKX01000013.1, read on the forward strand.
AGAAGAAGCGGAACAGTTTTATGTGGTGCATAAGGAGCGCCCGTTCTACAAGGACCTGGTCGCTTTCATGGTTTCCGGGCCTGTCATGGTACAAATCCTCGAAGGCGAAAACGCCATCGCCAAAAACCGCGATCTAATGGGCGCTACCGACCCGAAACAAGCCACGCCCGGCACGATTCGCGCCGATTTTGCCGACTCCATTGACGCCAACGCGGTGCATGGCTCTGATGGGGCAGATACGGCGGCGGCGGAAACCGCGTTTTTCTTTCCCGGCATGAATACCTATGCGGGACGCTGATTGACGGATAAGTCTGCCAGATAAAGCAATCCCCGTGCAAAACCTGCTTGATTTCGACGCCGGACGTTTTTCTCTCTGGTTTGCCAGCCTGCAAGAAAAACCTTTTCGCGCCACGCAAACGCTGCGTTGGCTGCATCGTTTCGGCGCGATGGATTTCGAGACCATGACCGATCTGGCAAAATCCCTGCGCGAAAAACTGAAGGCGAACGCGATCATTTTGCCGCCCACCCTCATTACCACCTCCATCTCGGCAGACGGCTCGCATAAATTCCTCTTCGACATAGGCGACAATAACGCGATTGAAACGGTGTTCATTCCCGAAGCCGGGCGCGGCACGCTTTGCGTTTCCAGCCAGGCCGGGTGCGCGCTCGAATGCGCCTTTTGCGCTACCGGCAAACAGGGATTCAGCCGCAATTTGACCACCGCCGAAATAATCGGCCAGCTTTGGCAGGCAAACCGCTTTTTCGGCCATGACCCCAAAGATGAGCGGATTATTTCCAACGTGGTATTCATGGGTATGGGCGAACCCCTGGCGAACCTTGACAACCTGATCCCTGCCCTCAATCTTATGCTGGACGATAACGCCTACGGCCTGTCCCGCCGCCGGGTGACAGTTTCAACCGCCGGCCTGATTCCGGCTATGGACAGGCTGCGCGAAGAATGCCCGGTGGCGCTTGCCGTTTCCCTGCATGCGGCAAATGACGCCCTGCGTGATCAGCTAGTGCCGATCAACCGCAAATATCCGCTTGCGGAACTAATGGCGGCCTGTCGGCGCTATCTGGAAAAAGCGCCGCGCGATTTCGTGACCTTTGAATATGCACTACTTGCCGGCGTAAACGACAGCGCAGCGGACGCGCACGCCCTGCTTGCCTTGACGGAGAAAATATCCTGCAAGTTTAATATAATCCCTTTTAACCCATTTCCCGGTTCGGAATATCGCCGCCCCGGCGCGGAACGTGTTCGCCGTTTCGCGGAAATCCTGTTGGCGGCAGGGAAAATTGCCACCACGCGCAAGACTCGCGGCAGCGATATTACCGCCGCTTGCGGACAACTGGCCGGGCAGGTGCGCAACAAACGCGCGTCTTCCCGTATCATTCCACGCGCAAACCAGCGGCACGCCATTTTTTTGAAGGAACATACAATATGAAACGTTTTGCCTATCTTCCCTTCATGTTGGCCTTTGTATTGCTTCTGTCCTTCCTGCCTGAAGCGGCAAAGGCGCAGCAGGTCTATTTGCCGGATTCCAGCAGTGTCCAGCCTATTGCCAATGATCCGCGCACCCAGGCGCGTCTGCATACGGAGCTGGCCGCCCTTTATTTTGAGGGCGGCGCTTTTTCCATAGCTCTGGAAGAAAGCAATATCGCGATTACCGCCGATTCTTCCTATGCCCCTGCCTTCAACCTGCGCGCCTTGATTTACACCACTCTGCGTGACAACGCTTCAGCGGAAAGCGATTTCAAACGCGCCATCAGCATCTCCCCCAATGACCCGGAAATCAACAATAACTACGGCTGGTTTCTCTGCCAGCAAGCCGACCCCGCCAAACAGAAAGCCGCCCTTGCACATTTCATCGTTGCCGTGCGCAACCCGCTTTATGAAACGCCGGATCGCGCCTATGCCAACGCCGGCTCCTGCGCCCTCAAGACAGGCGACAAGGAAACCGCCAGAGATCATCTCCTGAACGCCATTCGCTTCGCGCCGGATGGCGCACCCACGGCGCAAGTACTGCTCGCGCAGATGGCCTATGAAGAAGGCAGCATTGTCGAAGCCAGAAACCGGCTGCTGGAGCTTTTCCAGACAGGCTGGCAACCATCCGCCGAGGCGCTCTGGCTGGGCATCCGTGTCGAAAACAAGCTGGGGAATCATATGGAGGAAAAAAGCCTGGCAACGCAACTGCGTAGGCGTTATCCCGCTTCGCCAGAATATCAGACCTATCTGAAGGGCAATTACCAATGAAGGATGAGGTTGCTTCGCCCTCTGAATTTTCCGCTCCGTCCGATTCTCCTGTCCTTTCCGGCATTTCTCCCGCTGTGGAGGTTGGCAGGCGGCTTTATGCCGCCCGCGAAGCCGCGCGTTTGAGCCAGGCCGAACTTGCAAGTCGGCTGCGTCTGGGCGAGCGGCAGGTCGTCGCGCTGGAGACCGGCAATCTGGCTGCTTTGCCGGGAAAGACCTTTGCGCGCGGCTTTGTCCGCAATTACGCTCTTGCCGTTGCCCTGGACCCCCAGCCTCTGCTGGCCATGCTCGAACAAGCACCTGGTCTGACTGCGCCTACACTTGATTTGCCCAAACCGATCCGCGTCACCATGCCTCTCCAGGGGCAGACGGCGCAAAAACGGGACAGGCTCATCATCACGCTGGGCATTGCCTTGTTCGTCATGGCTGTTGTCATTTACTTCTTCGCGCCGCAACATCTGGAACTAAAGCTGGCGTCCGAAGCGCCTGAAAATATCCCTATCGCGCCGGTAGCGCATGAGGCGTCGATTCCGGAGCCTGTGCCGGTCGCACCTGCACCTGCCGAGGAAGAGCATGCTCCAGATACCCATGATGCTTTGCCCGCCATAACCGCCGCATTTCCTGTCTCCGCATCCTCTCCTCCTGCCCAGGACAACGGCAACTTGCGGCTTGAATTCCAGGGAACATCCTGGGTCGAAATAACCGACAAAAATGAACAACGGCTGCATTCCCATTTGCACGAGGCCAATTCGAGCCACGAACTCACGATCACCCCTCCTGTCACCATTGTCATTGGTCGCGCTTCCGGCGTTCGTCTCTATTATCAAGGCGAACCCAGACCCTTGCAGCCCAACAGCAACGATGTCGCTACGGTCAAACTGCAATGAGCGAACGGACTTTTTACGGCAAACTACCGGGACAAGCAGGCACGTATTCCTGCCGGATTGGGACAATTGCCCTCGGCGGCAAGGCACCGGTCGTCGTCCAGTCCATGACCAATACCGATACAGTCGATGTCGAAGCTACTGCCCGTCAGTGCGTTGACCTCTTTGAGGCAGGTTCCGAGTTGGTGCGTATCACCGTCAATACGCCGGAAGCCGCCGCCGCCGTACCGAAAATACATGAACGCCTCCTGCAACTGAACCATCCCGTTCCTTTGATCGGCGACTTTCATTATAACGGACACCGCCTGCTCGCCGATTATCCTGCCTGTGCCGAGGCGCTCGCCAAATATCGGATCAACCCCGGCAACGTCGGCTTTGGCAAGAATAAAGACGCGCAATTTGCGACCATGATAGAAATGGCCTGCCGCTACGACAAGCCGATACGAATCGGCGTGAATTGGGGCAGTCTCGATCAGGCGCTGCTGGCAAGGCTGATGGATGAAAATGGTAGGCGCTCTGTCCCGCAAGAGCCGGCGGGAGTCATGCGGGAAGCGATGATTGCTTCCGCTCTGGAATCTGCCGCCCAGGCCGAGGCCATTGGCCTTCCCGGTCACCATATCATTCTCTCCTGCAAGGTTTCCAACGCTCAGGATTTGCTCCACATTTATCAGGAGTTGGCCGCCCGGTCGCGTTTTGCCCTGCATTTGGGGCTGACCGAAGCGGGCATGGGCATCAAGGGCATCGTTGCCTCCACCGCGCCGCTTGCCATTCTGCTGCAACAAGGCATTGGCGATACTATCCGCGTTTCGCTCACGCCCACGCCGGGCGCTTCCAGAACGGAAGAAGTCATCGTGGCGCGGGAGATTCTTCAGAGTTTGGGGTTACGCGCGTTCATGCCGCAAGTCATTGCCTGCCCCGGATGCGGGCGTGTCGCGTCAACTTTATTTCAGGAATTGGCGCAATCTGTGGAAACCCATATCAGGATGCGTATGCCGCTGTGGCGGGAAACCTATGCGGGAATCGAGAAATTGCGTGTCGCGGTCATGGGTTGCATCGTCAATGGCCCCGGCGAATCGCGTCATGCCAATATCGGTATTTCTCTGCCCGGCACGAATGAGGCGCCCGCCGCGCCCGTCTACGAAGACGGTGAAAAAACCTGTACCCTGAAGGGTGAGCATATCCTTATGGATTTTCTCAAAATACTGGAAAATTACGTCGCGCGTACCTACCCGAAGAAAATGAGCGCATGAAGCAAAAACTACAATCTGTCCGAGGCATGAACGACATTCTGCCTGGCGAAGCGTTGCGCTGGGAATGGCTGGAAGCGCTGGTGGCGAAATGCCTGTGCGGCTATGGCTATCTACCCGTCCAGACCCCGATCGTCGAGCCGACGCCGCTTTTTTCCCGCGCCATCGGCGCAGTTACCGACATCGTTGAGAAGGAAATGTATTCCTTCTCCGACGCCCTGAATGGCGAGCCGCTCACCCTGCGCCCGGAAGGCACGGCTGGCTGCGTCCGCGCCGTTATCCAGCACGGGCTGGCAAATCAGCATACACTTCGCCTATATTACATGGGTGCAATGTTCAGGCATGAACGCCCGCAAAAAGGGCGTTACCGGCAATTCCATCAAATCGGCGCGGAAGCCTTTGGCTTTCCCGGCCCGGATGTGGATGCCGAACAGATTTTGTTGCTTGCCCGTCTCTGGCAGGAGTTGGACTTATCCCTGACCCTCAACATCAACAGCCTCGGGCAGCCGGAAGAACGCGCGCGCCATCGGCAAGACCTGATCGCCTATCTGGAAAAATACGAAACATCGCTTGACGAAGATGCCCGTCGCCGTCTTTACAGCAATCCCTTGCGGATTTTCGACAGCAAAAATCCGACTACCCAGGCCATATGCGCGGACGCGCCGGAATTGCCCGCCTATCTGGGCAAAGAATCGCATGCCCATTTCGCGGGCGTGACCCGGATTCTTAACGACGAAGGCGTATCTTTCACGGTCAACCCTCGCATGGTGCGCGGTCTGGATTACTACAACCTGACCGTGTTCGAGTGGCTCACAAACGATTTGGGCGCGCAGGGCACTGTCGCCGCCGGCGGGCGTTACGATGGTCTTGTCGAGCAATTGGGCGGCAAGCCCACGCCTGCCTGCGGGTTCGCCATCGGCATGGAACGCCTGCTTGAACTCATCCTTCAGAACGACGCTGCCGGAAACGGCGCGCCTGATATTTACGTCGTCCATCAAGGCGAAGGCACGGGCGAACGTACCACCCGTCTGGCATTTCAGGCGGCGGAACAATTACGCGATACAGGGTATCGGGTTATCCTGCATTGCGGCGGCGGCAGCTTCAAATCACAGATGAAAAAGGCGGACGCCAGCGGCGCAACCTGCGCGATTTTGATCGGAGAAGATGAAGCAAGCGCCGCGTCCGTACTCGTCAAACCCTTGCGGGATAAAGAACGCGAGCAGGAGCTTGTGCGGCTCGCCGATCTCGCCTATTTTCTCTCCACCCATTTTGCTTAATAGGAAAAACTGACCATGGCTGTCTATGATCTGGAAGAACAGGAACAAATCGAAAACTTCAAGGCCTGGTGGAAACAATACGGCACGCTCCTTACCTGGCTACTCTGCGCGGTTGCCATTGCCGTTACAGGCTGGCAAGGCTGGCAATGGCGGCAAAGCAAACTGTCCGCCGAGGCCGGCACGGTTTTCATTGCTCTGCAAAACGCGGTCGCCAGTGACAACATGCCGCAAATCAAACTGTTAACCGGCGAATTGACCGACAAATTCGGCGGAACCTCCTTCGCGCCATTGGGCGTGCTTCTCGCGGCCAAACACGCCATCGCCATGGACGACCGCGAAACCGCCCGCATTCAACTCTCCTGGGTTGTCAAGCATGGTGGGGATGAAATAGCCGATATTGCCCGTCTGCGCCTGGCAGGGCTGTTGCTCGACATTAAAGAATACGAAAACGCTCTTGGTGAATTGAAGCATAAGCCAGCCGCTGCTTTTGCCGCTGCCTACGCCGAAATGAAAGGCGATGTTCATGTAGCGGCAGGCAAGTTTGCGGAGGCAAAAGCCGCTTACAGGGAAGCGATTGCTCTCCAGGAGCAAATGGCCGCCGAAAAAAACGCCGGCAAGACAATCGCCAGAGAGGAGCATGTTTCGCCTTTGCTGCGACAAAAATTGAACGCTTTGGGAGAGGCTGATGCCTAAAAGATTTGTCCCCTTGTTGTTGGCAGTGAGCTTTCTCAGCGGCTGTTCGACCCTGGATTCCCTGAACCCATTTTCCAGCAGCACCAAGGTAAAGATGGCGGAATTGCCTGCCTTGCAGGAAAAGGCGCGTCCTCATTCCCTGTGGCGTTACTCCATCGGCAAGGCGGATGACGCGGTGTTCTACCCGGCTGTCGCCGGCAACGCTGTTTTTGTCGCTGCCGCAAACGGCAGTATCGCCCGCCTGGAAAACGGGGTGGAGAAATGGCGGATCAAAACGGACAAACCTCTTTCCGCAGGAGTTGGCAGTGATGGCGAGCAAGTTGTCGTCGCTTCCCGTCAGGGCGAGATACTTGCCTTCTCTGCCCACGATGGCTCGCCCTTGTGGCAGGCGCGGACCAACAGCGAAATTCTCGCGCCGCCGCTTGTTGAGGCAGGCATGATTGTCGTGCGCGGTGGCGATAACCGAATCAGCGCCTTTGACCCGGAAGGCAGGCGCAAATGGTTTTATCAGCGCCCGGTTCCCAACCTCTCGCTACGCAACACCGCGCCGATGGTATTTGCCAGCCAGTTCATCCTGACCGGCTTTCCCGGCGGCAAGTTGTTAGCTCTCTCCGAACAAAACGGCGCACCGATATGGGAAGGCACGGTCGCGCTCCCCAAGGGCGCAACCGAGCTTGAGCGAATCTCCGACATCGTTTCCCCGCCTGCTGCCGCCGGAAATATCGGCTGCGCCGTCGCCTTTCAGGGACGGGTGACCTGCTTTGATTTCTCGCAGGGCGGCAGTTCCCTGTGGTCACGCGACATTTCTTCCTGGGCCGGACTATCTGTCGACCACAGCAGTGTTTTTATCACCGATGACGAAAGCGCCGTACATGCGCTTGATGTTAGTTCCGGCAGCAGCCGCTGGAAAATGGATCGCCTGTTGCGCCGCAAGCTCACCGCGCCGCAAATCGTCGGCAGCGATTACCTTGCGGCAGGCGATGTGGAAGGCTACGTCCATATCATTGAGCGAATCAGTGGCCTCCTGGTCGGGCGCGCCAAAATTGACGGCTCGCCCATTCTGGTCATGCCTATACGCATTGCCAGCGATCAGATTCTGGTGCAGTCCAGGGATGGCACTATCGAGGCGCTGGAAATTCGATAACAGCCCATGAAACCAATTGTCGCGCTCATTGGTCGTCCCAATGTCGGGAAATCCACGCTGTTCAACCGCCTGACCCGTAGCCGGAACGCGCTGGTTGCCGATTTTCCCGGCTTGACCCGCGACCGCCATTATGGGCATGGGCGGGTTGGCGACCAGGCCTTTCTGGTCGTAGACACCGGCGGGTTTGAGCCGCTGGTCAGGGAAGGCATTATGTTCGCCATGGCGCGGCAGACTGAAGAAGCCATTATTGAGGCCGACGCGGTTATTCTGGTGGTAGATGGGCGCGACGGCATAACGCCGCAAGATCAGGATATTGCCGCCAGACTGCGCCGCCTGGAATGTCCCGTCGTGGTTGCCGTCAACAAGGCGGAAGGGATGCGGCACGGCGTCGTCACTGCCGAGTTCCATGAGCTTGGTCTGGGCGAACCGGAAGCCATCTCCGCCGCGCATGGCGAAGGCATCCATGCCCTGATTGAGCGTACCCTGCAATGCTTCCCGGACGAGGACGCAGCAGAAGAGGAAAGCCAGCCCGCGCTGAAAATTGCTATCGCCGGGCGTCCCAATGTCGGCAAGTCAACCCTCATCAATACGCTGGTCGGAGAAGAGCGCGTCATTGCCTTTGACCAGCCCGGCACGACCCGCGACGCCATTGCCGTGGATTTCGAGCGCAACGGCAAGAGTTACCGCCTGGTCGACACAGCAGGACTACGCAGAAAAGGCAGGGTATTCGAGGCGGTGGAAAAGTTCTCCGTCATCAAAACCCTGCAAGCAATTGAGGGTGCGCAAGTAGCGATTCTCATGCTGGACGCCCGCCAGGACATATCCGATCAGGACGCGCATATCGCCGATTTCATCGTGCAAAGCGGGCGGGCTCTGGTCGTCGCCATCAATAAATGGGACGGGCTGGATGCCTACAAAAAAGAACAGATTCGCCAGATCGTTGCTTACAAGCTGAAATTTCTTGATTTTGCCCGCTTTCATTTCATCTCGGCGCGGGAAAATACCGGCATTGACAAACTCTTTGCTTCGGTTGACCAGGCATATGCTGCCGCTACCGCGAAACTGTCTACGCCCAAGCTAACCCGCGTCCTTCTGCATGCCGTCGCCCGCCAAGCGCCGCCCCGCCACGGCGCGTTCCGCCCCAAGATGCGTTACGCGCATCAGGGCGGCATGAATCCCCCGATAATCGTTATTCACGGCAACGCCCTGGAGCGCATCCCGGGAAGTTATCGCCGTTATCTGGAAAACACTTTCCGGGAGGCTTTTCGTCTCACCGGCACGCCGCTGCGCCTGCAATTCAACACGAGCCACAATCCATACGCCGACAAATAGGTGGCAGGACATCCCCCACGGCGAATATTCCCTTACCGGCGGATATACCCGGCCAGCAACTCCAGCAACTCCTCTTCGTTATAGGGTTTGCCCAGATAATGATCGGCGCCGATTTCCTTCGCCAAATTGCGATGCTTGTCAGCCGTGCGCGAAGTAATCATGATGATGGGTATCTTCTTCAAACGTTGATCCGCGCGAATATTGCGAACAAGATCAAACCCGTCCATGCGTGGCATTTCAATGTCAGACAGAATGGCATCCGGGACAAAGTCAAGCAGTTGCTCAAGCGCATCCACACCATCCTTGGCAAGCACAACCTGATAACCTTCACGCGCCAGAAGTCGGCTGGTAATCTTGCGCACGGTAAGCGAATCGTCAACGATCATGATCGAAGGCTGGCGGCTTACGCTTTCCGCCGCAACCGTCTTCGGAACTACATCCTGTCTGGCGGCTGCCTCCAGAATCTGACTGCCCACACCTGTCATCCGACTGGCAAGGGCAACCGGGTTCAGGATCAGCACCACCCTGCCATCGCCAAGGACGGAAGCGCCAGCAATGCCGACAACCCGCGCCATTTGCGGCCCGACATTTTTCACCACAATTTCCTGATTGCCGTACATCTCGTCAATCAGCACCGCAACCCGTTGATTACCGGAACGAAGCAGCATCACCCAGTAAAGACGGCGAGGCTCCTGCACAGTTGTATTGTCGCCCAAAAGACGCGGCAGATAGTGAAATGGATAGTGCCGCCCCTGCCAGACCGCTTCACCCTTGCTTCGCATCTCATTGATGATGCGCTCCTTGACTTCCATGACCTGCTCGACCATGGCAGAAGGAACAGCAAACAGCCTGTCCGCCACCTGGATCAAAACAACCTGGGTAACGGCCAGAGTAAGCGGCAGATAGAGGCGGAAGGTCGCACCCTCACCGGGATTATTAATAATTTCGATCCGCCCGCCAAGCGCGGAAATTTCCGTTTTAACCACATCCATGCCTACGCCTCGCCCGGCGACGCGGGAAACGCTGGATGCTGTGGAAAATCCTGAGGTGAAGATGAAGTTCAGCAGCTCCTGGTCATTGATTTTCTGTCCTTGTTTCAGCAACCCGGCGCTTTCCGCCTTGGCGCGGATGCGAGCGACATCCATCCCGCTGCCGTCGTCGGACAGGGTCAGAATGACTTCATTGCCCTCCTGCACAAGGGAAAGGACAATTTCGCCGGTCTCCGGCTTGCCCGCCGCAATCCGCCCTTCTTGCGCTTCCAGGCCATGCGCAATCGCATTGCGCAACATGTGTTCCAGTGGCGAGAGGATTTTTTCCAGAACCGAACGGTCCATTTCCACCTGCCCGCCATGAATGTCGAGATTGGCGCGTTTGTCAAGCTCCTTGGCGGTTAACCGCACCAGCCGGTAAAGGCGCTCGCTCTGGCTGTAAAACGGTACCATGCGCACGCTCATCAGAGCTTGCTGCAGATGGCGATTCAGGCGTGCCTGGGCAATGATGGCCGCATCAGCGCCATCCAGATTCTTCAGGAGGTTTTGCTGCACCGTCGCCACGTCATTGACCGATTCGGCCATCATCCGGGTCAATTCCTGGAAGCGGGTGAAGCGGTCGAGTTCCAGCGGGTCAAAATCGGCTTTGGCATCCATGCCGGTACGCGCCTGAATCTGGGTTTCCGCCTGAATTTCGATTTCCCGCAACTGGCGACGCAGACGGATAACGTTTTCGGTCAAATCAACCAGCGAGCCTTTCAGGTCGCGCATTTCGCCTTCAATCCGGGCGCGCGCGATGGAAAGCTCGCCCGCTTCGTTGACCAGTTGGTCAACCAAATCAGCGCGCACGCGCATCTGGGCGCGAGCGCCTTCGCCTTCCGGCACTGCCTGAATCTGAGGTGTCGGCTTTTCAGGCTCTTCCGCCAGTTGTTCAATTTGCCCAGACTGTGCAAGCGATGGCGCTTCCATCGGCATGACCGGCGCGCGTTCTCCCGCCAATGCCTTCCCAAGCGATGCCGGCGCGACAATCGCGGCAAAATTCCCCGCTCTATACCGCTCAACCGTTTCGGCAAGGGTGTCTATGATTGAGGCAATTTCATCCAGGTCGGCGGCGCTTCCTCCATCGACATGCGCCAGTTCACCTACCCGCGTCTCCGTAGCGTGGGTCAGTTCGCCCAGATTCATCGCCCCCGCCATTCGCGCGCCGCCCTTGAAGGTATGCAGCAGACGAGCCAGGGCATGTGGCGCGGCTTCATCCTTCCTGTTGGCGCGCCAGGCAGTAATTTCTTTCTGGAAGCCGGAAAGCAAATCTATTGCTTCCTCCAGAAAAATCGGCATCAACTGATCGTCAAATTCGTCTTTCAGTATTGGCAGCACAAATTCCGGCTTGCTTTCTACCGGCGGAGCTTCGGCATAATCCACATCCAGACTGGGAACATTCGCGTCGTCCGCCATTGCCTGAAGAGCCGCAAATTCGCCAGTCGCCTCAACAGGCAGGTAGTTGCCTGCCGCCGTTGGTTCCTCATTTTCAGGCGCTCTATCCTGCGCGTGCAAAGCAGCGCTGATTTGACCGATTTGATCGCTTTCCTGTTCCTCAAAAGGCGCAGCGGCTACGGCAAGCGAAGAGAAATCCTCAAGAATTGAATCCGGCAGATGCGACTGCGGCACGTCAAAGCGATTATTTTCCAGTTCCTGCGCGGACACAACAACTGGTGCGGCAGGCGCAGGAAAGTCTTCAGAAATTGAATCAGGTAGATGAGGCTGCGGCATCTCAACCTGATTGCTTTCTGGCTCTTCTACAAGCTCAGCGGGTATGGCAAGCGAGGAAAAGTCCGCAAGAATTGAATCCGGCAGATGAGCCTGCGGCATATCAAAATGATTGCCTTCCGGCTCTTTCGCAGAGGCAACGGCTACGACAGGCAGAGGGAAATCTCCAGAAATTGAACCCGGCAGCTCAGGCAGCGGAGTATCAAACTGCTCGCTCCTATCTTCTTCCGCCGCTACAGTCGGTATAGGTGGGTACTCTGGAATTGAATCCGGCAGATCAAGCTGTGCTATATCGGGCAGGATGTAATCGCTTAGCTGCTCACCCTCCTCCGTACCTGCCAGTATGGCATAAGCTGCGTCAACATCTTCCTGCGCAACAAATTCAACGCTAGGCTCTTCTTCATACGGCTCGGCCTTGAAGTCCTCCTCCACGGCTGGCGGATACAACGCGCTCAGCATTTTGATTAACTTGTTTCTCGCCTCCGGCATATTGCCTTCAGACAGGCTGGCCTGCATCGCAACCAGTGTTTCAACGGTCTGCCCAAGAATTTCCATGCCTTCCAATGACGCGCGCCGGTCGCTCTCGTTACGCCGCAGGAGCGCCATTTCCAGTTCATGCGCCAGCGTATTGATCGGTTTGATCCCAACCGTGCCGGCAATCCCCGCAAGGGTATGCGCGGCGCGCCCGACTTCATAAGGAGTATCCATGCTCGACGACTGCTCAAGCATGCTTATGAAGTTTTGCAGGGTGTTCAGATGACCGGTTGATTCATCCCTGAAAATCTCATAAAGCTGCGGCGAAATAGAAAGACCGTCTATAATGATATTTTTTTCTTCCCCTTTATTTTCCTGCTCCAGAGCGGCGGGGTACTCAGATTGCTCAGGAGCGACGATAGGGTTTTCCGGCGCACCCCTTTCATTTGCTTCAACTTCAAGCGCCGGTACTTCTTCAGTTGCTTCCCCGATGTCAAGCACGTCCGCAAAGTTTTCCAACCGCGCGTCTTCAATGACCGCCTCTTCGACCAAAGGCTCAATGCCCGCAAAAATCTGCGATGCCGACATGTCAATCTCTGTTCCCTCCATTTGTGAGGCAGATAAATCAATATCGGGTTTTTCTTCTGTTTCAGGCTCTTCCGCCGCACCCGGCACTGCCGAAACCTCCCCGCCCGCGCCGCGCATGGCGTTCGCGTGCGCGATCAGCGCGGTTCTATTCGGAATAGAAGCATGATCGCGCGCGGAAATGGCGTTTACCCAGACAAGGAAAGTCTGATGCGCTTCCTGGATCATCTCCAGCAATTCAGGCGTGACCAGCATTTCCTGGCGCAGCCAGAGATTAAGGGTCTGTTCCACCTCCCAGGCAGTCTCGCCCAGGTCTTTCAGACCCACCATGCGTCCGCTGCCCTTCAGGGTATGAATGGAACGCCGAATGACCATCAGGTTTTCAACATCATTCGGCTGCTGGTAGAGAACATCAAGATTTTCCCGGATGGTTGCCAGAACTTCCTGAGCTTCTTCCAAAAAGATTTCGAGCAGCTCGGCATCCAGTTCTTCTTCGCCTGCTTCTACCAACTGCATGGTTTCTGCCGAAGGTTGCGGCAGCACGGGCGGCGAGCTGATCGGCGCCAACGCTTCCGCCACCGCTTCTACTCTTGGCGCGCTTTCCTTCGTTTTCTTCAACGCCTTGAGCGCCGCCTTGGCCTGCGAAAGAAGCGCTTCGTCCGCAACCAGATCCGCATCCTTTTGCAAGCCTTCCAAACGGCTTGCCAGTTGGTTGCGCAGCTTCGCGTTCTCCGGATCGGCTTGCAGGGCGCTCAGGAGATTTCTGGTTTCCGCCTTCAGTTTTTCCAGTTGCAATTCAACGCTGGCAACAGTTTCTTTTTCTTCTTCCGCCTCTTCGTCTTCAATCTCAGCGGGAGAAATCACGCGCACTTCAAATTTGTGTCGGAATTCGCCAAAACTGATCTCGCCGCCTGCAAGCGCATCCACGAAAAAGCCCAGGGTGGAAATTTCCCGCGCAACTTCTTCACACGCAACACTATCCGCAACGTAATCCGGCCTGGCAAAAGCCAATACCCGCTCTTTGCAGGCTTTCAGATAGGCAACAGCCTCTTCCTGACCCAGAATGGACAACGCGCCCGCAACCTGGTTTAACGGAGTTTCCAGTTCCAATGCCTGCGGGCGCTTGCTGTTGTCGCGGAAAAAATCGTCCAGCAGTTGTTCAACTTCGCCCAGATTGGTCTGAATTTCCCGCGCTACCTGAGTCATCAGCATCTTTTCCTGGGCGCGGCGGGTCATCTCATCAAGAATCGGCGCGTCGGCGTCAGCCAGCGTCTGCCCGACGCGGCAACTTGTCAGGCGCTGCACGACCAGCGCCATTTGTGCCGGGAAGTCTCCGCCCAGATGCGAATAGTTTTCCAGCGCGTGCTGCATCAGGATCAGGGCAGTAGCAACTTCCATCGCCAGCGTGTCCGTCTGCCTTGATGCGTCCGCTATTAGCCAGACCGCCGTGGAAAGCAGCGCCTCAGACAACGGCTTTAATTCTTCTCCCAATACTGCGACATATTGAGGCGCGTTTTTGCTTTGTTCCACGAAAGCAGTAAGCGCTGGGGCGCTGCCGGAACAAAAACGGTTCCACTGCTCACTGGCGGCGGCAATGATCTCTTTCAGCGAGTGCAGCGCGCTTGCCTGCGCCATGTTGATTTCCTGCAGCGCCTGATCCTTTGTGGGAATCAACCGCTTCAACCGGTAGACGTCCTGAATTTCCTTTAGCAGCGGATCAGCGCTCTCCGGCATGTTCGCCACATAGTATAGACAATCACGCAAAAGGCGCTCGGCGATACCGGGATTTCCCTCCTGCAAGCGGCGAATTTGCTGGTCAATACGGGCGCAGAGGGAACGCGCGTCGCCGATTTTCTCGCCACCATTCAGGAGCGATGTCACAAAGCCCAGCGCAGCCCACCAGAACGCCCGCACCGAAGGCGAAGTCTGCGTTATCTCGATGTGTCTCAGAGCGGCGCGCATCTTGGAAAGCCCATCTTTCGCCTGCTCCTTGTCCCTGGCGCGCAGCCAGATCAACAAGCCTTTCTGGAAAAGAACCCGCTCGGCATGGATAAATTTCTCGCGCGCGGCATTGGAAAGTTCCCTGATTTTAGCCTTGCGCCTGGGCGGGCGCCGGGAGAGATCGGGGAAGAACAAATCAATCGGATTAGTCTGCTGTTTTCCCAGGGCAGCGGCAATTTCCCGATAGATCGGCAGAAGGCGCAAAGGCTGATGCGGCTCGCCAACCAGCAAATCGCTCAAATACTGGCGCAGCATGGAAAATCCACGCTCAACAACCGCAATCGCGCTGACTACGTTGGCCGCTTCGCCACTTTCCACCTGGGCAAGAATGGTATCCAGCGCCTCGGTGACCTGGATCACACCGTCAATGCCAACCATGGTCAACGCGCCGTGCGCCTGCTGCAAATGGGTACGGGCAAATTTGACGCGCGTGCTTTCGCGTTCAGTCAGGTATTCTTTCAATGCGCCAAGAGCCGCATTCAGCGCGACATCAATTTCTCCCTTAACCCAGCTCAAGGGAGAAATGTCAAAACCATTGTTTTCCGTAATGGCACTCATAACAAAGCTCTTAGCTGACCTTGAAACCGGCGACTGATCCCTTCAATTCCGAAGCAAGGGCATTCAATTCATCCACCGCTCTGGCGGTGTGGTTGGTACTGACCGTGGTTTGTCGGGTAATATGCAAAATATCCTGCATCAATTTGGCGACCTGTGTCGCCGAATGCGATTGCTCCTGAGTCGCGCCAGAGATGTTTTCAATCAGCGCTGCAAGGTCACGCGATACCTGACCGATTTCCGCCAACGCCTGACCTGCCGTATCAGAACGCTTCGCGCCCTCAACCACGCCCTGGGTAGATTGCTCCATGGCGGAAACCGCGTCCTGGGTATCGGTCTGAATGGTCTTGACCAGCGCGGAAATCTGCTTGGTCGCCTCGGCGGAACGTTCCGCCAGTCGCTGCACCTCTTCCGCAACCACCGTAAAGCCTCGTCCGGCTTCGCCCGCCGAAGCCGCCTGAATAGCGGCGTTCAAGGCCAGCACGTTCGTCTGTTCGGTAATATCGGAAATCAGCTCCACAATCTCGCCGATCTCCTGCGAGGACTCGCCCAACCGTTTGATACGCTTGGCGGTATCCTGAATCTGCTCCCGAATTTCGTTCATACTGCGGATAGAATCCTGCACGGCTGTCGTGCCTTTATCCGCAGCTTCCAGAGAAGAGCGCGCTACCTGCGCAGACTGTGCCGCATGCCCCGAAACCGCCTGCATGGACTCGGCCATTGCCAACACCGAATTGCCCGCCAGATTGATTTCTTCACCCTGCTTCGCGGCGGCCGCCAGAAGCTCGGTGGATGTTTTCCGCGCGACTTCGGTTGCCTGCGTCACACGGGTAGACGCATCGTTGATCCGCCCTACCAGAACGCGTAATTCTTCAATCGTGTAGTTGATGGAGTCCGCGATTGCGCCGGTAATGTCTTCCGATACCGTCGCGGTTACGGTCAGGTCACCGTCCGCCAAATCGCCCAATTCGTTCATCAGACGCAGAATGGCTTCCTGATTCTGCCGATTGGTGGAGTCTGACGCCTGCCGTTGCAGATCGGCTTCTTCCGCCCGACCATAGGACTCCCTTATATAATCCACTCCCACCCATCCTAACAGACCCAGCATAAGAAAGGATAGCACGGCAATAACAATAACATGCCAGCCGCGCGAATCCAGTTTTTTCTGATAGGCGTCATAAAGTTTGTTCGCTTCCCCATATAGCGTGTTGCTTTCCAGAAAGATATTGGAGCCTGCCTGTTTGGCTTGTTCCAGATGGTGCAGCGACGCCATGATGCCGCTGATCACCTCCTGGTTGGCGGAAAACACATTGCCAAGATCGCGCGCGAGCGCCCTTGATTCAGCGCTACCCATCTTGCCCATTTCATCCAGCAGCGTTTCAAAATCCGTCATGTTGTTGAACAGCGCGAGCGACACATCCGGGCGGATGATGTCGCTCCCCTGAAGATAATTGACGTTTTTGGCAATGCTTTGGGTCAACATCCACAATTGGCTGGCCACTGCGGAAGCCCTGCCGGTATCACTGGTCTGGAGGGCAACCAGCCGCGCTCCAAGCTCCTGAAAGGAAGCGTCGTTTTCATTTACAGCGGTCGTATTCTTTTTAAACGCCGCCAACGCCGCTTCCTGCTGCGTAAGGAGCGCTACCGACTTTTTCGAACGATCCCATTGCTCATTAAGGGTGTTGAGTGTGCCAAGCATATCGTCCGGCGACTCGGAAACCTCTACCGAACCGATCATTCCGCCCTGTTTCAGAACGGTCAACAAATTGGAAAAATCATTGCTTGCCTGCTTTAACTGGTCAATAGAATTTGCGTCCCCCTGCACAGCCATAGCGGAGCTTTTTGCCAATCGCTGCGAGAGCATTCTCAGATCACTGGCGGCAGACACATAGGCCATTCCCTCTTTTGAGGAAATATTACTGTGGTATACCAGGCCAAAGGTGATGACAAAGAGAAGAAGCAGAAGGGCGATCTTGCCCTCAAAACCCTGAGCCTTTCTGCGCTCATTGTCCGCGCTTTTTCTTTTTTTCTTTCGCCCGGAAACAGGGCGTACCGGCGAAAGAGTCAACGCGCTATCCAGGTTATGTTCTTTTTTGCCGAATGGTAAGGAAAATTTGAAGGCCATAGTTAATCTCCACGGTCAGGCCATAATATTCATGAATTCAGGATCGGCGAGCAGCGCCGCCAAATCCAGGCGATGCCATTTACCGTCATCGCTGTCGATGAACAGTCCGGCATCCCATACTTTTTCAGTGGAAGCAGGCTCCACCTTGAAATCTGCCGGTTTTTTCAGCCCCAGCAAACCAGATACCAAAAGAGAAACGTTATTGCCAAAACGAGTTCCAACAAGCAACAGGCGCACACTGGAATTATGCAGCAAAGTCGGCTCTTCGCCGATAAATGCCGGAAAATCGGTAACGGCATGCAGGTTGCCCCGGATATTCGCCAGGCCGAGGAACGATGCCCGGGTCAGGGGAACCGGCGTCAGCAGGGGCAAGGTGGATATAACCTCGCCGGAAGCCGACAAATCCAGCAGCCAACGCGATTTTCCCGCCTGGACTCCCAGGAGAGACGCCGAGCGCTCCCCGGAAGCGGCGTCGACAAGCCTACGGGAGAGATACTCCTGGAATTCACGCAGGCTCACACGTCGGGACATAGCCTGATCCTCTGCCTATCCCAATGCCGCAATTGCCGCCAATAATTCCTGTTCGTTGATCGGCTTGGTCAGATAATTATCCGCTCCCTGCCGCAATCCCCAGATCTTGTCGGTTTCCTGATTTTTGGAAGTACAAATGATGACCGGAATATTCCTGGCTCCGACATCGCGTTTCAGATTGCGGGTTGCCTGATAACCATTCGTCCCCGGCATGATGACATCCATGATCACAAGGTCAGGCTGCTCGGCCTTGGCCTTGGCAATGCCATCTTCGCCATTTTCGGCAACCAGAGTCTGATACCCGTGTTTCTTCAAGAGTTCTGTCATGACAAAGCGTTCCGTAGGCGAGTCGTCAACCACCAGAACTTTTTTGATTGTCATATCTATTTCTCCTTTAATTTACTTTGCTGTCGCACCCGGACTATGGGCAAATTCAGCCACCGTCTGCAACAATGTATCTTTGGTAAAAGGTTTTGTCAGATACTGGTTGGAGCCGACCAGACGCCCCTTGGCACGGTCGAACAGACCGTCTTTGGACGAGAGCATGATAACCGGGGTTTCCTTGAAATGCTGACTCTTTTTGATAATGGCGCAGGTCTGGTAGCCATCAAGTCGCGGCATCATGATGTCGCAGAAGATAATGTCCGGACGGTTATTGGCAATTTTGGACAGGGCGTCAAAACCGTCTTCGGCCAGGATGACTTCGCAGCCAACCTGAAGCAGAAAAATCTCGGCGCTGCGACGAATGGTGCGACTGTCATCAATGACCATCACCTTCGTGCCTTTCAGATTCGCAATGTCTGCCAAAATCGAACTCCTGAAATACTCTGTTTTTAGCACTATGTCCAGAATGGCGCATCTGCAAAACAGAACAAACACATATTATAAGTGTAACACCCGAAAGCGCTTTCGCTCATGTTTTCAATGCGCCATTCCTACTTGTAGGCATGAAACGCAACAATTTGCAATTGCTCCGCTCATCTCGTCATAAATGACGAGAATTGCGCTTAACGTGTGTTCAGGTAAAATCATGTCTATCTTACCCAATCATCTTTCGCTGCGCCAGACTTTTACAGGTTTCTCCCAGCAAAGTCCGGTGAAATTTTGCCTCAATGCCACCAAATCCGCCCGCAGTGCTTGTCTTCGCCGCCAGCGACCCTGTGTGCGGCGCGGGTTTGCAAGCAGACATTCTCACCCTTTCCGCCCTTGGCTGCCAGCCGCTCACTGTGGTCACGGCCCTGACCGCGCAGGATACAACAGGCGTTGAGGCCGTTCTTCCGGTAGCGGCGGATTTTGTCCGGCAACAGCTTCATTGCCTGGCAGCGGACATTGCCATTGCCGCCATCAAGGTCGGGCTGTTGGGAAACGCCGATCACGCGCGTATCGCGGCAGACGCGGCAATGAAGCTCAAAGTGCCGCTGGTGCTTGACCCGGTGCTGGCCTCCGGGCGGGGAGACAAACTGGCGGACGAATCCTTGCGCGAAGCCTTGCTTGCAATCCTATTGCCGCATACTGAACTCATCACGCCCAACATACCGGAAGCCTATGCCCTGTTCCCGGAGATGCCGCCGGATGCGCCCCTGCCGCAATTAGCGCAGCGCATGATCGCGCGGGGGGCGCGGCATGTGTTGATTACCGGCGCACATGCCCCGACCCCGGAAGTTATCAACACCCTGTACAGCGCAGAAGGCAAAATCCGCGCGGATCATTGGCCGCGCCTGGCTAATTCCTATCATGGTTCAGGCTGTACTCTGGCTTCCGCCGTTGCCGCTTTTTTGGCGCGGGGATACGACATGGAAGCCGCAGTATACGAAGCGCAATGTTATGTCTCGCAAACCCTACGCCATGCCCATCATCCGGGGCGGGGACAGGCGATTCCAAACCGCCTCTTCGCCCTGCCCCTGCCATGAAGCCATCCCATCCGCCCTTGCGTGGCCTGTATGCCGTAACGCCGGACGAGCCGGATACGGACAAGCTGCTTACAGCGGTTAACGCGGTTCTGGCAGGCGGCTGTCGTTTGGTGCAGTATCGCCACAAAACGGCGGATGCCCTCCTGCGCCGCCAACAGGCACAAGCCGTAAACGATCTTTGCCGGACACACGGCGCGGCCTTGATAATCAACGACGATATCCGTCTGGCCAGGGAAATCGGCGCGGCAGGCGCGCATCTGGGCAGGGGCGACGCCAACCCGGAAGAGGCGCGTAAAATACTGGGCGATGTGGCAATCATCGGCATATCCTGCTATCAGGATTTTAGCCGCGCGGAAAATTTTGCTCGCGCTTACTGCGCTGAGGATATTCGCCAACAAGCGTATGTGGCTTTTGGCGCGGCTTATCCTTCCCTTAGCAAACCGGACGCTCCATTGGCATCAACAGAAATTTTCCGCCGCGCCTCTCGTCTTGCGCTGCCCGTGTGCGCCATCGGCGGCATTACCCTGGAAAATGCCGCGCCGCTCATGCGGATGGGGGTTATGATGCTGGCCGTCATTCACGATATTTTTTCCCGCCCCGCCGCCGCCATCACGGCGCGGGTGGAAGCCTACCAAAAACTTTTTGAGGAATCGCCCCATGTCTCTTAACGCCAGCCTGTTTGCCAAAGCCCAACGTTTTATCCCCGGCGGGGTCAATTCGCCGGTACGCGCCTTTCGCTCGGTGGGCGGCGTGCCGCGCTTCTTCGCCAAAGGGACGGGCGCAAGATTTCAGGATGTGGAAGGACGGGAATATCTTGATTACGTAGGTTCGTGGGGGCCGTTGATTCTCGGACACGCCCACCCGGAAGTTGTTGCCGCAGTGCAGGAAGCTGCCGAACGGGGGCTTTCCTTCGGCGCGCCAACCGAGGCGGAAATCGAATTGGCGGAACTCCTCTGTCGGCTTGTGCCGTCACTGGAGATGGCGCGCCTCGTCTCTTCCGGCACGGAAGCCACCATGAGCGCCATTCGTCTGGCGCGGGGCTACAGCGGACGCGACCTGCTGGTGAAATTCGAGGGCTGTTATCACGGGCATAGCGACAGCCTTCTGGTCAAGGCAGGCTCAGGTCTCCTCACTTTCGGCAATCCATCCTCCGGCGGCGTTCCGGCGGACATTGCCCGGCATACGCTGGTGCTGCCCTACAATGATCCCGAGGCGCTGACCGACGCCTTCGCCCGCCACCCTGATGCCATTGCAGCCGTCATTGTGGAGCCGGTTGCCGGCAATATGAATCTGATAATGCCGCGCCCGGAATTTCTTGCCGCCTGCCGCGAGCTTACCGCCCGGCATGGCGCAACCCTGATTTTCGATGAGGTCATGACCGGCTTCAGGGTAGGGTTAGGCTCGGCGCAAGGTCTCTATGGCATCACGCCTGATCTTTCCACTTTCGGCAAGGTTATCGGCGGCGGAATGCCGCTTGCGGCTTTTGGCGGCAAACGGGAGATCATGGAAAAAATCTCTCCTTTAGGGCCGGTATATCAGGCAGGAACATTGTCCGGCAATCCGCTTGCGGTAGCGGCAGGGCTTGCGACCCTGCGTCTGGTGCAGGCGGACGGGTTTTATGAAACCTTGTCTGCCCGTGCCCGCCGCTTATGCGAAGGCTTGTGTCAGGCCGCAGAGAAACATAATGCGCCTTTCTCCGCGCAAAGCATCGGCGGCATGTTCGGGCTTTATTTCGCGCCGACGCCGCCTGCCTCTTTCGCGGAAGTCATGGCCTCTGACGCTGCCGCGTTCAATCGCTTTTTCCACGCCATGCTGGAGGCCGGACATTATTTCGCCCCTTCCGCGTTCGAGGCGGGTTTTGTTTCTGCCGCGCACAGCGAGGCAGACATCAACGCCACCATAGAAGCCGCTGAACAATTTTTCGCGGCGTTTTGAGCGGCATACTTCGCAGCGTCGGCAAGCCTTCTTGTGCTGAAAGGATGTTAGTTTATGTGCCACTTCGTCACAGCCATTGTAGGTGGTAGCGTGGATCTCGCTCGGCTGAATGCAATTGCAAAAAAGCATCATCGCTTCTTTGAACCCATCAAGAATGATTCTGTGGAGTCCTACCTGCAAAAGAATGAGGTCTATTTATCAACGCTACCGCACCGGGCAATGTGCGATTGTGGAACCTCTCTCGGATGGCTTCCCCGGCACTTAGTAAGTGCTCCAAAGCCTGTTAGCGGCGCAAAGATCGCCAAACTTCAGCGCATGGGGTGGAGTGAAACGAAGATTTCTCGTTGGCTTCAGTCCAAGGAACGTGATCGCCAAACTTGGAACCCGCCTTCGCCAGATGATCTGTCGAATGACAAACAGAACGACAATTGGCTGGCACTAGCAGAAGAGGTACTCTCCGAACCCGCTGTGTCGTCGTTTGGGCTTATGGTTCATTGCTACAGAAGAGGTCTTGAGGATAGCATTCCTTTCAAAGGACGGGAAGACGTTGACCTCAGTCGCAAGGCTCTAGCGTCTATGGAGGATTGCAAGCTCTATGTCTTCCGCAAATAGTATAGTGATTCGCGCATATAAAGAGACTGTTGGAAAAATGATGATTCAGCGAACTCTGGGAGCGCCGCGCACCAGCGCGGCCAAGCGGTAGAGCAGTCTGGCCGATGATGCCGGGCTAGTGCCCGGCGCTCCCAGGGGCGATGTTCCCGAAATTATGTGAATCACTATAATGCACGTCATAACTACCTTGTACGTTAGGCGTGTTGAGCGTCTGAATCAAATGGTTTGCTTGGTTTTTACATCAGCAATAGTAAAATCTCGTCTTTCCGTTTTTTCGGACGTTGCATGACGACCGCCGTAAAACCCAGCTTTCAGCAAATCATCCTTACGCTCCAGGAGTTCTGGAGTCGGCAGGGCTGCGCCCTGTTGCAGCCTTATGACATGGAAGTCGGCGCGGGCACAAGCCATACCGCCACTTTTCTACGCGCCATCGGGCCGGAACCCTGGCGCGCCGCCTACGTGCAGCCTTCGCGCCGCCCCAAGGACGGGCGTTATGGCGAAAATCCTAACCGGATGCAGCATTACTATCAATATCAGGTAGTGCTGAAACCCGCGCCGCCCGATATTATTGATCTGTACCTCGCATCGCTCGAAGCGTTGGGGTTTGATCTCAAAAAGAACGACGCGCGTTTTGTCGAGGACGACTGGGAAAATCCCACCCTGGGCGCGTGGGGCTTGGGCTGGGAAGTATGGATGAATGGCATGGAAGTCACCCAGTTCACCTATTTCCAGCAGGTCGGCGGCATTGACTGCAAGCCCATTACCGGCGAGATTACCTATGGCCTGGAACGTCTGGCAATGTACCTGCAAGGCGTGGAAAACGTCTATGATCTCATCTGGACAGATGGCGCAGCCCCCTTGGAGAGCAGCGAATCCCGCGCAGCGGGCAAGCGTGGAGGGTTCCTTACCTATGGCGACGTGTACCACCAGAACGAAGTCGAGCAGTCAGCCTATAACTTTGAGCATTCGGATGCTACATTCCTGTTCGATGCTTTCAATGCCTATGAGAGACAGGCGCAGAATTTAATGACCGCGCAACTGGTGCTGCCCGCCTACGAGCAGATATTGAAAGCCGCGCACACCTTCAATTTGCTCGACGCGCGTGGCGCGATTTCCGTTACCGAACGCGCTGCCTACATTGGTCGCATCCGCAACCTGGCACGTAGTGTCGCGCAAAGTTATCTGGATTCCCGCGCCCGCCTTGGTTTTCCGATGGCGCAAAAGGAACGAGCCGAGGAAGCTCTGGCTCAAATCGCACGGAGCGCCGCCCGCCCATGACTGCCCAAAATCTCCTTGTCGAAATCGTTGTCGAAGAACTCCCGCCCAAGGCGCTGAAGACTTTGGGCGAGAGTTTCGCCGCCCTGCTGGCATCTTCCCTCAAACAGGACGGACTGGCTGCGGAAAACACCACCGTCACCGCCTTCGCCACGCCGCGCCGCCTGGCCGCGCACATTACCGGGGCGCTTGCCGTCGCTCCCGACAAGGCGGTATCGAAGAAACTGATGCCGGTAGCCGTCGGACTGGACGCGGCGGGTATGCCCACGCCCGCATTACTGAAAAAACTGGACAGCCTCGGCGCGGACGCCTCCGCCGCTGAAAAATTGCGTCGTGAAAACGACGGCAAGACTGATAACTTGTTCTACGACAGCGCCGTCAAGGGGGCGACACTTGCCGAAGGGCTGCAAAAGGCCATCGAGACGACGCTGGCCGCGTTGCCGATCCCGAAGGTGATGAGCTACCAACTGGCCGATGGCTGGACGAGCGTCAATTTCGCGCGTCCCGCGCATACGCTTCTGGCTCTCCACGGCGCGGCAGTCGTGCCGGTTACTGCGCTTGGCCTATCTTCCGGCAATGTTACAAATGGGCATCGCTTTGAAGCGAGCGTCGAACCCATTCCCATTGAACACGCCGATGCTTACGCCAAAACCCTGCTCGACAAGGGCGCGGTCATTGCTTCCTTTGCCGAGCGCCGCGCTGAAATTGTCCGCCAGTTGGCGGCGGCTGCGAAAAAGGCGGGGGACGGTCTTCGTCCGGTAGAAGACGACGCGCTGCTTGACGAAGTGACCGCGCTTACTGAACGCCCAAATGTCCTCATTGGCGAGTTCGAGCCGGAATTTCTGGCAGTGCCGCAGGAATGCCTGATTCTGACGATGAAGGCAAACCAGAAGTATTTTCCGCTACTGGATACAACCGGAAAACTTACCCACCGCTTCCTGATCGTCAGCAACCTCACTCCCCTCGATCCTTCCGCCATCGTAAGCGGCAATGAGCGCGTCGTGCGTCCCCGCCTGGCCGACGCCAAATTCTTTTTCGATCAGGATCGCAAAAAAACTCTTGCTTCCCGTGTTCCGGCGCTGGCAAAGGTTGTCTATCACAATAAATTCGGTAGCCAGTTAGAGCGTAGCGAACGGGTGTCCGCCATTGCCTGCGCCATCGTGAACAAACTGCCGGAAGGTTTTATTTCCGCGGAGATGGTCGTACAAGCCGCAGAACTTGCCAAAGCCGATCTGCTTACGGACATGGTAGGCGAATTTCCCGAATTGCAAGGCGTTATGGGGCGCTATTACGCCTTATACGATGGTTTACCCGCAGACGTTGCCGACGCTATCGCAGATCACTATAAACCGCGTTTTGCGGGCGATACCCTGCCGCGCGGCAGGGTCGGCATGGTCGTTGCGCTGGCGGACAAGCTGGAGACGCTGGCGGGCATGTTCAGCATTGGGCAAACACCCACCGGCGACAAAGACCCCTTTGCGCTACGCCGCCACGCGCTCGGCGTGATTCGGATTATGACGGAAGGCGGAGTGGATGTGCCTATTTCCGATCTGCTTGATCTGGCGGTGGCGCATTTCAGCGGAACGGGGGCCGAAAAACAACTGGCGGAATTCATCTTTGATCGCCTTGCCGTCAACCTGCGCGAACAGGGTTTTACCGCGCAGGAAGTCGACGCGGTGCTTGCGCTGAATCCGCAGTTGCTCTCCGACATCAATAAGCGTCTGACCGCCGCGCGTGTCTTCGCAACCCTGCCGGAAGCCCCGGCGCTTGCCGCCGCCAACAAGCGGGTCGGTAACATTCTGAAGAAAGCCGAAGAGGTTACGATTACACAGCTTGATACCGCCCTGTTGCAGGAACCCGCCGAGATCGCATTGGCCAACGCGCTGAACAGCGTCGCGCCTCTGGCGAATGCTGCCTTCGAGGCGGGCGATTATAGCGGCTCGCTGCAAACGCTCGCGGCTCTGCGTGATCCCGTGGACGCTTTTTTCGATAAAGTTATGGTCAATGTCGAAGACCGGAAATTACGCGCCAATCGCTTTGCGTTGCTTACCCAGCTACGCGACGCGATGAACAGGGTTGCCGATCTTGCAAGGCTGTCGACCTGAACGGGAGGATTTCCAGCATGAGCCTCATCATTCTCGACCGCGATGGCGTCATCAACTTTGATTCCGAACAATTCGTAAAATCACCCGACGAATGGCAGCCTATCCCCGGTTCGCTGGAAGCCATCGCGCGCCTTACCCAATCCGGCTACCGGGTAGTGGTCGCCACCAATCAGTCCGGCATAGGGCGCGGTTTGTTCGACATGGACGACCTGAACGCCATTCACGAAAAAATGCTGAAAGCCGTCCTGGCCGCAGGCGGGCATATCGCCGCTATTTTCTATTGTCCCCACACTGCGGACTCCAACTGCCCATGCCGCAAGCCCAGGCCGGGCATGTTTCATGACATTTCCGAGCGTTTCAATGCCGACCTTCAGGGCGTGCCCGCTATCGGCGATTCTCTGCGCGACCTTGAAGCAGCCGCGACAACGGGCTGCCAGCCCATTTTAACGCTCACCGGCAAGGGCGCAAAAACCAGCGCGGAACATGATTTGCCGCCCGGCACCCTGGAATTTGCCAGCCTTGCCGCTGCCGCAGATTACATTCTCAATAAGCAACGCGCATGATTTTTGTGCGGAACTTCCTCTTCTGGATTCTCGCTTCTCTCGCCACGATGGTGACGGGCCTCACCCTCTGCTGCCTGATCCCCTTTCCTGACGCGGCCCGCTTTTTCGTGCTCAAACTCTGGCGAAATTTTTGCGCGGCGCTCGCCCGCTGTCTAGTCGGCCTGAAAACGGAAGTCAGAGGACGGGAAAACATCCCCGCTTCACCCACTCTGGTTCTTGCCAAACACGAATCCGCCTGGGAGACCGTGGGCTTGCAAAACCTTTTCATCCCTGCGGTATTTGTGCTGAAAAAGGAATTGCTGAAAATCCCCTTTTTTGGCTGGGGTCTTTTTGCCCTGAGGATGATCGCCATTGATCGCAGCGCTGGCCGCAAAGCCCTGCAACAATTGCTGGAGCAGGGAAAAGAGCGGCTGAAATCCGGCATCTGGATCATTGTTTTTCCTGAAGGTACGCGCGTAGCGCCGGGGGAAAAAATGCGCTACAAATCGGGCGCGGCCTACCTTGCCCTGAAAACCGGTCTGCCCGTGGTTCCCGTCGCGCACAATGCCGCCGATTACTGGCCGAAAAAATCGTTTCTCATCCGCCCCGGCACGATCACCGTCAGCATAGGCCCCGCCATACCTACCGTCGGCAAAAACGACGCTGAAATCAACGCCGCCGTAGAAACATGGATTGAAAACGAAATGCGCGTCATCGCTCCGCGCCGTTATCAAGCCGAAGTTAAGCCACCTCTTTAGGAGAATCGCCATGCGTATCCTGCACACCATGCTCCGGGTCGGCGACCTGGAGCGTTCCATCGCCTTCTATACCGAAATCCTCGGCATGAAACTCCTACGCCGCAAGGACTATCCCGATGGGAAATTTACCCTTGCCTTCGTCGGTTACGGCAAGGAATCCGATAACACGGTCATTGAGCTGACCCACAACTGGGGCAAAGCCTTCTACGATCAGGGCAATGCTTTTGGTCATATCGCAATCGAAGTTGAAGACGCCAAAAAGACCTGTGCTGAAATTCGCGCCAAAGGCGGAAAAATCCTCTTTGACGCAGCGCCCATGACCTACGACGCCGCCATCATCATTGCCTTTATCGCAGACCCGGACGGCTATGCAATCGAATTGATCCAGAAAGCAAAATAGCCTTCCTGTATAAAATATGCTGGAAAAATTCAAAATCGGACACGACACCCAGACGGAAGCCGGCACTGGCGTAACGGTCATCCTCGCGGAAGAGGGCGCGACCGCAGGGGTCAGCACCCGCGGCGCTTCGCCTTCGACGCGGGAAACCGACCTATTACGGGACGGCAAGCGCATCCGGCGTATTCATGCCATTGTGCTTTCAGGCGGCAGCTCTTTCGGGTTGGAGGCCGCCTGTGGAGTCGCGCAGCTTCTGCACGAGCGTTCCGTCGGGCATCGCGCCGGACAATCGTCCATCGTTCCCCTGGTGGCGGGCGCTTCGCTCTTCGACCTTGAATACCGGCAATTTGCCTTTCCCGACAAGGCCGCCGGCTACCGCGCCGCCAGCGCCGCCCGCGTCAACGCATTCGACGAGACCGGCAGCATTGGCGCAGGCACGGGCGCTACCATCAGCAAGGTTATGGGCAGGGAACACGCGGTCAAGGCGGGAATCGGTATCGCCCTGTATGCGGCGGACGGCTTGGAAATCGCGGTTATCGTCGCGGTCAACGCGGTAGGCGACATCGTTAAAAACGGAGAGATCATCGCCGGAGCAAAACACGCAAACGGCGAGTTCGTCGACTGTCGGCATGTGTTCGCCAACAGTCCGCTGGTACTGGGACACGAAAATACGACTATCGGCTGCGTGCTGACCAATGCCGCTCTGAGCAAGGAGGAATGCAATGTTCTGGCCGACCTGGCGCATGACGGGCTGGCGCTTGCGATCTCGCCAGCCCATTCCCCCTATGACGGAGATACCTTTTTCGCGCTCGCTTCCGGCGAAAAAGATGAAATCGGCCTGATGCCCTTCGTCGGCCTTGTCGCGCCCTTAACGGCAAAAGCCATTCAGTCGGCTGTTCCGGGGTAATGTCCTATTATGATACTAGCACTCAAGGACAACCAGCCGAATCTGGCCGATTCGCTGCGCGATTTCTTTGTCCAGTTCAAGGCAGCGCCGGACAGGACACCTCATGCGATGTCTGAAACCGTGGAGAAGGATCATGGACGAATCGAGACGCGGCGTTGTTATGCCTTCGATCAACTGGCGTGTCTGCATAAACCGGAGCAGTGGCCCGATCTGAACTCCTTCGCGGTGATCGAGTCGCAGCGCGAAATCAATAGCAGGACGACGCTTGAGCATCGCTACTATCTTTCGAGCCTCGCCCCCGATGCCAATCGCCTCTTGCGGACAATCCGCGCTCACTGGAGAGTATTGAACACGGGTCGCGCTTGTCTCCGCCATTTATGGCGGAGACAAGCGCGACAAAGCATAACAGGGAGCCGAAGGCTCCCCAGTACCGTATCGATGAATTCCCTGCCTTCAGGCAGGGGTGACTCAAAACCGACTGCACTGGTGCATGGATGTTGTCTTCGCCGACGATCAAATGCGCGCTCGCACCGGACATGCCGCCCACAATTTCGCCGTACTTAAGCACATCACCCTGAACCTCATCCGCCTTGACCCTATACCACGAAAGGGCGGCATTAAGGCCTGCCACCTCATCGCCGCAACTTCCGATTCCTACCGCGCTCAATTGCTCGGCTTGACATGACTTTCATGCGATTGCCCTGTTCACGTAACCAGGGCAATCGCATTTTCCACCGAAGGTCAAGCCGATACCTGGCTGGGAGTGCCGTTGTCGGGAGCGTTGGATATAGACCTTCGCCATCGCCAGGACCTATGTTGGCAAGGGTGACGCTACTCTCCGCCGAGTTTGCGCCAAAGCCAAAGCCCAACAGATCGAAGGATAACAGTACCGGCGTGTCGGTCAGAGCTTCGGGCAGGGCGATGATGTAAGTAGCGCTGCCGTCGGCATTGATGATCTTCTTCATGCCCTGCGCCATGTGTTCAGTGCCGTCGGTCTGGATATTGAGCAAAGCGTCAGAGCGGGAAAGATCAATAATGCCCGCGACCGGCAGGCCGGTATTGGCGTCGAGCAAAGCGACTTCAAAAGCATCGCCGGGGCCGCTTCTGTTAGCTATCAGGTTCTGCTCGCTGATGGTGAAGGAAAGAGCGCGATCGTCTTCTCCCAGCATGAAAGCCTGCGTCAGGCGGGTTTGTGCCGTGGGCGATTCGGTGAGGATGGCTTTGTTGTCGCTAACAGTGACTTCGCCGTAAGTCTCCCAGCCGCCAGTGTCGCCTGTGCCGAAATTGCCATTCAGGAGTGTCGGATTGACGACGCCAAGGTAGCGGTTCTGGCGCGGGACAATAAAGGCGGGGAGGACGACAGCGGCGGGCAGCGGGTTATTGAAGGGATTGTTATTCGGTTGTGCCGGTGTGGAAGAAGCAACCAGATTCATCTCGCCCTTGACTTCGGCAATCAGGTCAGCCATCAGTTGCAGTTCGGCATTGCTCGGCAGGCGGCGCTCACCAGGCTGCAAGGTCGTAGCCATGAAATCGCGCGGGTCATTGCTGTGTTCCAGACCAAGCACATGCCCGTATTCGTGCAGGAGAACAGAAAGCATGTCCATCCTGCCCTCCGCTTCGGTGTTGGGCTTGGCCTTCCAGATGTTGGGGTCAGCCGTGGGCAAATAGTCGTCTGTGTTATCCAGCGGCGTAGGATCAATGTACCAGCCCCAACCGGCAGCGTTAGTATCCAGCGTAATCTGACCGCTGTTGTAGTAACCCGTGGTTTGGGCGACGGCGGAGCCGGGAAGGTCAGCAAAACCGACAAAGGCAGAGGCGGCGGTGGACAGGAGAGTTGTCAGGTCGTCAGGGGTCTGGGAAGGGAAAAGAGAGATTTTCCAGCGGGCTACTTTGCAGTATTTATCAAATTGACCCTGACTGTGATAAAAATTCTCCCGGACTTTGATGACATAGACGACCCGGACGGGCTGGCCTTCGACCATAACCTCGAAGATCACCTTATCGTTACCGACATAGCCCACATCCGGCGCGTACATATATTGATGTCCATTGGGACTCTCGACAAATTCCCCGTGTTTGGGCGGTGCGATTACTTTGATACTGATTGATGGTGCATCAATACGGTTGCCTTCTTTGTCGTAACCCTTGCCAAACTTTTTGCCATTTTCGTAGAAAAAGAAATAACTCTCAGCTACATAACCTGGACCTAATGCTTCGGCTGAATAACGTGGCGTGTCGGGATTGCTGGTAGCAACCGCGCACACGCCCATCGCCCGCATCTTGCCGTCGCGTTCAACTTGTGTTGTAGACGCTTGCGCGACAATAACCATTGGGGGGGACGGTGCTTCGTTCGGCATATCCAGAGTAAACATGGTCATTTCTCCACGGGTTAGATTGAATTCGGCCTGCATCTGGATCAGGAAGTCTTCCATATCGGCGTCGGATAGCGGCACGACAGCAGGATTAACGCCAGTGGCAGGCGCACTCGCAAGCAGATTGGCGGTGGCAGGTTTGATAGGTTCACGTCTCGGTGTCCTGAAATCGATGTGGAAATGGTTCTCGTGTCTGTCTGACGGGCGAACGGTGATGAGACCCAGTGCGAACAGGACGTTGCGTATGCGTGGAAAGGAATTGTTGTCTGCCGGGGTTTGTCCCTGATTGGTCGGACCGTCGCCAACAAAAACGTGCTGGATCGCCGAAGTGGCCTGAGTACCGCCGCCGAACAGAGCTGTGCGAATCCGGTCTTTTTCCTCTGGTGTGCCACCGTTAACGATGACTATTTCTTCCCAAGAACCGTTATTGTTTTCGGGATCTTCGTCACTCATCGTCATCTGGTACAACGACAGGAAATTGCGCAGGGCGTCGCGCTGATTGTTGCCATCCGTCTGGGACAACTGCCCAGACCAATTCAGCGCATTGGCGACACCATTGGCGACACTCCAGCCTCCAGTCATGCCATCCGGCCCAGTATCCGTATTATTATCAGAGTCAAGCATCGTATTGTCACTCATGAAACCACTTATCCCTAAATCAAACCCCATCAGAATGCTGTGAGAAGCCTTGCGGTGACCTGCTTGTGCGCCACTACCAGTAGCCCGGTAATTGAATGGACTCGCCCATGCCGAGGCGTCTAATAAGCGCCACGGTGGCATCATGATGATTTTGCCAACGACAGCGAGGACGAATCCATGAAACAGAATAGCACAACCAAGTCTGCGTCATTCCTGTTGGCCTGCACCGTGATAGC